>JBQTJS010000154.1:0-1678 GCA_052386875.1 Gemmatimonadaceae bacterium | reverse complement strand
CCCACCTGGCGGATCACGTCGTCGCTCTTGCAGCGGGGATGGTTGCCGGCGAGGGCACGCACGTTGGAGTGCGTGATCAGCACCGGCTTCGTCGAGATCTCGAAGGCCTCCAGCGAGGTACGGTCGCCGCAGTGCGAGACGTCCACAGCCATCCCCACCTCGTTCATCTTGGCGATGACGGAGACGCCGAAGTCGCTGATACCTTCGTCCCGGCGCTCAGTGGACCCATTGCCGATGAGGTTGCGCGTGTTGTACGTGAGCTGCGATACGCGCTGCCCAAGACCGTGAAAAAGCGCGACATCCTCGACCCTGCGGAAGTGATCGGAGTTCTGCAGGCCGAGCACGACGCCGATCTGGCCGGCGCGCTTGGCACTATCGATATCGTCGACGCTGTCGACGCGCAGGAACTCCGGACGCGATGCGATGAAGCCGTTCCACGAAGCCAGCCAGGTGAGGACTTCCGTGTACGCGTTAGGTCCGCCTACACCGATCGCGGGGTGCATGACGTTGATGCCCGACGCGCGCCAGCGCTCGATCTCCGCCGGGGGGAACGAGTCGGGATTGGCGAACCATGCGCGCGACTTCTCGAAATCGAGCGACAGGAGACAGAGCATGTCGATCACTGCCGCCTCCTTGACGAGGCGGATCGCGCGCTCGGAATACTCGCTGTCGGACCAGGCGAACAGCCGGTACCTGCGGGTGAGAATCGCCGGTGCTACGAACAACGAGGCGCCGGAAAGCGCGAGACCGCGGACGAAATCGCGGCGGGGAACGAAAGGCTGTTCGCTGGACATCGGGGGACTCGGCGGTGAGACTCGAAGGCTGCAATCCTATCTTGTGAGGAGCGCATGCGCCAATCCGCTCTACTCCATGCTGTGCTGTGCGGCCAGGCACTCGCCCTCGCCTGCCGCGGTGCCCAGCTTCCCGGCGCCGCCGGCACGGCCGTCACGGGCGACTCACGTGCAAGGGTCGTGATGCTGGGGACGGGGACGCCGAACGCGGATCCCGAGCGATCGGGTCCCGCGGTCGCGATCGTTGCCGGCGGAAAGGCCTATCTGGTGGATGCTGGCCCGGGCCTCGTTAGGCGCGCGGCCGCCGCGGCGCTGCGCGGCGAAGCCGCTCTGGCGGCGCCGCGCTTGGACATCGTCTTCCTCACACACCTCCATTCGGACCACACGCTCGGGATTCCCGATCTGCTGCTCTCGCCCTGGGTACTCGAGCGGACGGCGCCGCTACGCGTGTTCGGCCCCCCGGGGACGCGTGCCATGCTGCAGCACATAGGCGCCGCGTACGCGGAAGATGTGCGCAACCGCATCGACGGCCTGCAGCCGGCCAACGAGACCGGCTTCCGGGCAGAGGTAACGGAGATCTCGGGGCCCGGCTTGGTGTACCGCGATTCGACAGTTGCCGTACACGCCTTCGCGGTGCCGCACGCCGGCTGGCGGCATGCCTACGGCTATCGCTTCGAGACTTCGGACCGGACAATCGTGATCTCGGGTGACAGTGATGCCTCCGATGCCGTGGTGGCTGCCTGCGGCGGCTGCGACGTGCTTGTGCACGAGGTCTACTCGGCGGCACGCTTCGCCACATTGCCTAACGAGTGGCAGCGCTATCACGCCGACGCGCATACATCGGCACGGGAGCTGGCGCTGCTGGCGGCGCGCGCGCGAGCCAAGCT
>JBQTJS010000153.1:0-5716 GCA_052386875.1 Gemmatimonadaceae bacterium | reverse complement strand
GCCTAGGTCTTCAGCGGTTTCTTTTTCGCGGCCGGGAACAACACGTTGTTCAGGATAAGGCGATAACCGGGCGATGCCGGATGCAGCGAAAGATCCGTCGGCGCGGCGCCGATGTTGTGTTGCGGATCTTCCGGATCGTGTCCGCCGAGGAACGTATAGGAGCCCTTGCCGTAGTCCCCGTGAATGTACTTCACCCAGGGCGCTCCTTCCTCGTACGCGAGCACCGTGACATTGCTCTTGAGTGTTGTCTTGGAGAAGCTTGTCGTCACACCGTAGAAGTCGGGGATCACTGTGCGATGATCCTGCACCAGCATGGTTGCAACCGGGTCGAGCTTCGCGGAGAACGCGAACAAGGTGAACTGCCCTAACGGTTGCCGCCTCGCGGGGACGTTCACCTGATGTCCATCGATGTCGCTCATTGCGTTGACAAACGGCGACGGCTCTACGTGCGCGTTCTTGAAGGCGAAGGTCCGCTCCCAGTCCATCTTGGCGTCCACGTCGTCTGCGATGGGCGTCCCGTCGGCGAAGCTACCTGCGATGTCGGTCTGATGCGCCGCCACCGCCAGCCCTAACGTCTCCGTGGCGCCGCACATCGCGAACAAGAACCCTCCCCGCTCGACGAACTGGCGGATCTTCTCGGCCACTGCCCCCTTCAACATCGGAATCGTGGCGAAGCCAAGCTGCTTGGCGGTCTGCATCAGACGGTCGCGCTGGCTCACGAACCAGGGTGTATCGCGGAATCCAAGATAGAGCTTGTTGAGCTGGCCGGTGAAGTCTTCGTGGTGCAGATGCACCCAATCGAACTTGGTCAAATCTCCTTTTATGACCTCCTCATCCCACACCTTCTCATATCCGATTCCGGCGTACTGCAGCGCCAGCGTTACTGCATCGTCCCACGGCGGCGCTTCGGCCGGTGTGTAAACAGCGACCTTGGGGGCCTTCTCCAGAGGAACCGCGTCCATATTGGAACCGGACAGTTGCGATCGGATAGCAGCCAGCCCTGCCCCGTCCAGCGGTTCGAAGACTATCCCGTCGATCGTCGCCTTGCGCCTAACGTCCTGGGCGTCGGGCAAGAGGAACGAGCCGCCGCGATAGTTCAGCAGCCACTCCGCGCGCATCCCTTCCTTGAGCGCGTTGAACGTGAGGCCGTACGCCTTGAGATGCTGGCGCTGCCCATCGTCCATCGGAACGAGCAGATGTTGCCCGTGCATGCTCGGTGCGGCGAGCGCGAGCGCGGAGAGGGCGGTCGCGACGTGAGCGACGTGACGGAGCGATAACATTCGGATGAGAATCGTCAGGAAGAGCTACTGTCGTGCCGGTGGAACCGCGTTGCGCGCGAGATCGAGCTCACGCCGCGCCTGCGGGGCGAGCGCGCTTTGCGGATACGTAAGTAGCAGGTGCTCCAGCCGCGCAATCGCCGCGGCGTTGTCACCGCCGCGCCGCAGAGTCCGCGCCCACTCGAGGTCTGCCTCGGCCGCTTCCGGAGCGTCGGCGTGCCGTTCCACGATGCGCCGCCACAACTCGATTGCCTGCTCGACTCCTCCCCGCGCGGCCGCGATCCGCGCGGCGGTCCCGAGCATAAGCGGCGCTCCCTCGCCGACCTCAGTCGCGGCGGCGATGAACTGCGCGAGGGCGCGCACGGAGTCACGTTGCGCGAGAGCCAGAAACGCGGCCCCGGCGCCGGCTGACCTGAGCGTTCCTGTGCGCGAGAGAAGCGCTTGCGCGAGCACCGCATCGGGCGACGCGTCGCCGAGCTGGCGCAGCTTGCCGCGGGCGCCTTGCAGGTCGCCTTCGTACAGTGCGATCCATGCCTGGACACGCGGATCGTCGCCGTCCGCGCCGGCGGCCGTGCGGGCGCTGTCGAGCTGGCCCGCTCGCACCCACGCCCAGGCCACGGAGCGCCCCACCTCCTCGCGCACGTCCGGACTCAACTCAGCGCCGACTCTTTTGAGCAAGCCTAGCACGCCGGGGGCATTGCCTAACGCGGAATACGCTCTCGCCCGGAGCGCTGTGACGATATCCAGGACGCCCGAGTCGGGGCGCTCACCATACGGCAAGAGCAGCTCGACAGTCGCCGGAAAATCGCCGCCGTAGAACGCCGCCTGTGCCGCGCGCAGACGGATCTCGGCCGGTGCCCCATGGGTCAGAGCGGCTTGATACGCGTCGCGCGCCGTCGCCCACGCCTCCATCCCCTCGGCCGCGGCCGCAAACTCCACCCAGGCCGCCACGACGCTCTCGTTAGGCGCCAGCTCGTTCAAGGCGCTCCAGGCTTCTGTCGGAGCGTTCCAGCGCAGCTCCAGCGCCGCCAGCAGGCGCCGCGCTCCCAGCTCCGCCGGCGCCGCGCGTAGCGTGCCGCGCAACGAGTCGCGCTTTTCGGCCGGCGCCCCCAGCAACGCAAAGACGGCGGCTTGGTCTAAATGCGGTTGCGTGCGCAGCGCGTCGCGCCAGGCCGCAGCAGATGCCACCCAGAGACCCAGTGCGGCGCGCAACTGCGCCAGCTCGGCCGCAAGTTCCTGCATACTGCCGAGCACGCGTGCCGCCGTGCGCAGCACAGTATCGGCGGCCGCCGCGCGATTGTTCTCGAGCAGCAGCCGCGCGTACTCACGATAGGGCGTCGACTCGCGCGGCGAGCTGTTGGCCCACTCGATGAATGTCGCGTTGGCGTCGGCATCGCGGTGCTGCATAATGAGGGTCCGCAGCTGAACCGTGCGCAGAGTCGGATCGCGCGGGCGGCCCGCCAACAGCGTGCGCAGCAAGGGGAGTAACGAATCACTCTGGCCCAGCTGGTAGTAGACGCGTTCCAGGCCGAGGATCACCTGGGTGACCGGCGCGTCGGCCAGCGCCTCGCGAAATGCGACAACCGATTCGCGGTACTTCCCTGCCGATTCCAGCTCCAGCGCTCGATTCAGCGCACTGGACGACTGCGCGGCCCCGCGCTCGACGATGAGCGCGACGGCCAGCGCGGTAGCGATCAGCGCGGCGCCATTAAGGTTTCTCGGCATTGAGGCGTTTGAAGTACTCCAGGACCAGCCGGCGCTCCTCCGGCGTTAGGCCGCGCAGCTCGTTCCAGGTCGGGGCCAGGAACTTCGACGCTGCCTTGCCGCTCACAGGGGCCGTCCCCGGATTATACACCTCAGTCCCTGTCCAGGCCTTCGCTTCACGCTTCCCCATGTCCTCGCGCTCGTCTTCCTTCTCCAGCGAGAGTCCGGCATCGAGCATCTTGCGGAACAAACGCTGCTGACGCTCGAGGACCGACGGATCGATATGCGCTGTTTCCAGCGCCTGCGCGAGCTGGCGCGCCTCACGCGCCAGCGCCTCGGCACGGCCGGTTGCATCACGATCCGCGGCTTCGTCGAGCCCCTCTGCTACGCCACGTTGCTGGCGCGCCAGAGCACGCGCTTGCTGCCGCGCGGCTGCATCGCTCTGCTGTGACAGCCGAGGGAGCAGATCGAGCATCGACTGATTGAGCGCCTGCTGCTGCTGCGCCATCTGCTTCATCATCTCGAGCATTTCGGCAAAGCCCGAGGCCGACTTCGCGTCACCCGCGCGGTCGCGGTCGCGCACGAGAGAGGCGGCCGCCTGATTCAGCGCATCGCCGGCCTCACGCATCGCGGAGGTCATCTGCTGTCCGGACTGCGCGGACTGTGTGCGACGGGTGGCGTCCTCCACCTTCTTGGCTGCGTCGCCCACGGCTCGCAGCGATCGCTGCGAGAGGAGCGATGACTTGCGTCCCTCCGATTCGAGGCGCTCGCTGGCCTTGCTGACGCCCTGCTGCAGCGCACTCTGCTGCGAGCGCAGTTCGTTAGGCTGAGCGCCTTCGCGGGCCTGCTGCTCCAGAGAGCGCTGCTCTCGCGCCAACTGCAGCATCTCCTGGATCGCACGATCCAGCTCGGACGTCAGCTCCTTTTTCCACTCGCCGATCTGCTGCTCGCGCGCCTTGTTCAGCTGATCCGCGGCCTGCGCCATGGCGTCGGCCGCCTCGCGCGCCGCCTGCTGGCCCCCTTGTTGCGCGCTACCGCCCGCCTGGCGTCCCTGCTCGCCCTGTGCCTGGCTGGACGACTGTTGTCCGGTTCGCGACGACTGCCCTGCAGCGTTAGGCGGTGCATTCGCACCTCGGGCATCCGGCTCGCGGCCTTCTTGGCCGCGCGCCTGCTCACCTTGTTTCTGCGCGTCCGCGGCGCGCTCCATCGCGCGCGCGGCCTCGTTGACCTTTTCCGATGCCTCCGAGACACGCCCCTTCCCCGCCTCCGCGTTGGCCTGGTCCAATCGCTTCTCCAGCGATTTCACATCCTGCGCCAGGTCGCGCGATTGCTTTGCCAGGTCGCGCGCCGCACGCTCGGAGGCACTCTGCCGATCCGCCGGCGAACTCTTGCCTAACGCTTCCGCCAGCCGGCGCTGCCGCTCGGCGAGGTCCTTGGCCTCTTCCCGCAAGGTCGCCATCTGGCCTTCCAGCGCCGCGCGTTTGAGCATCTCGGCGCTCTTCTCCAACTGCTCGCGCAGCTTGCGCTGCTGTTCCGCCAGGTCCTGCAGCGACCTGCGGGCGTCCTCGCCCGATAACTGCTGCGCCGACTGCTCCAGTTTGCGCAGCTGTTCCGCAAGCTCGGGAGTCAGCGCTTCACGCAGCAGTTGCTGAGTCTCGCGCAGCCGCGCAGCCAGACCGCTATCCAATGCACCGGCTTGTCGGAGTTGCCGCTCCAGCTCGCGTGCAGTCCGCTGAAGCTGTTCGACGCGATCGGCTATCTCGCGCTGCTCCTTTGCGAATGTCTTCGCCTGCTCGGCATTTTCGTACGAGAGGTCGTTCTTATTAGACTTGCCGCTCGTCGGCTGTCCCCGCTGCTGCCGCCGGGCCGCATCGACAGTGCGGCGCTCGAGCGACTTCTGCGCGTCGGTTGTCGCAGTGGCCCGAGCGACCGCCGAGTCGGCGGCAGCGCGAGCCGCGTCGCGCATCTCATTCAACGTTGGAATGCGAACGAGGACCTCGTTACTCAGCGCAGTCTGCCGCCAGGGAGATGCGTCAACAGCGACTGCTACCAAACGCAGGGTCGTTCCGGGCGCAATACCGCGTGTGCTGAGAATTGTCTCGCCGGACCACTGCGGAACACGCTCAGAAAAGAGCGCCCTGACGTCCGGCGCTCTGGCGGATCCCGCGCCGTCCACCAGCGTGACACGCAGCGCGACCGTTGCGAGCGCGTGATCGTCCGCCGCCAGCACGGCGACGCCGATGGAATCTCCTTCGCTGGCCAGTGTGTCGCGTCCGGGCGCCAGGATTTCGACGCTCGGCGCGGAGTCTGCAAGCACGTCCAGCTCGAGCGGTTCCGGAACGTCCGCGATGGGCCCCGCTTTCCCGGCGGCGTCCCAGGTGAAGCTGCCGCTCGCATGCGCGATCAGGCGGCCGCTGAAACGGCGCCCGTTAGGCGTTAGGGCAATCGCCGTCTCACCGGCGACGAGCCGCACCGATGTCAATTCCGTCGACGAGGCCCCGTCGAGCAGCAGCACAGTCCCACGCGGAACGCGAGCCACTTCGCCGCTCGGCAGGACTTCTTCGCGCCGGTCGAGGTAGCCCGGGAACTGCGCCCGGATCGACACATCTCCGAGGAAGGGACGATCTGCCACGCGGATGCCGACGGTGTCACTCCAGGCCCGGCCATCGGTGATGGCGACGGCGAGATCCGCATCCAGGGGACCGACTCGCAGCGGTGCCGCGCCGTTTTCCAGC
>JBQTJS010000152.1:0-2809 GCA_052386875.1 Gemmatimonadaceae bacterium | reverse complement strand
GTCATATCCTTGCGCATGAGGCGCTCGTTCTCTCCGATCGCGCAGTCGATCTTGAGAACCGGCAAGCCCCACTTGTCTTTCTTCGTCTCGTCCAGCGTCACCTTGTTGTCGTAGTTAGGCAGCATCTCGCCGAACGCTGTCGCTCCGATCGTCCACTCCCCGGGCTCGGCCATGCGGTCCTTGAACGCCCCGCCAACGCCTAACTCGGCGACCGCGCGCGACCACCCTTCGCGACCGGCCCCTCCCTGATAACCGAAGCCGCGCAAATACTGCCGCTTGTCGCCAAAGAGGTTGCGGTAACGCGGGATGTAGAAGCCCGTGGGACGGCGGCCGTAAAAGTACTTGTCGTCAAGGCCGTCGAGCTTGCCGGACGCGCCGAGCCGGAAATGGTGGTCCATCAAGTTGTGCCCCAGCTGGCCGGAGCTGCTTCCCAGACCGCCGGGCCATACGTCCGTAGCGGATCGCAGCAGCAACCACGTGGAGTTGAGCGCCGACGCACAGAGGAAGATGACCTTCGCTTTGTAGTCCGTCGTCTGCTCCGATATCGCATCCACGACGCGCACACCGGTGGCACGCCGGAGAGCGGCGTCGTACAGTACTTCGCTCACGATCGCAAACGGCTTCAGCGTTAGGCGGCCCGTGGCCATTGCGGCCGGCAGCGTGGACGACTGCGTGCTGAAGTATGCGCCGTAAGGGCATCCCAGCCAGCACGCGCCGCGATACTGGCAGGGGTGCCGTCCGGGAAGCGCCCGCGTTAGGTTCGCCGTGCGGCCCGGGATGATACGGCGCTTGCCGTCGAAGAGCGTCTGCAGACGCGCGGCGACAATCTCCTCAACGCAGTTGAGCGGCATCGCGGGCTGAAACTCGCCGTCGGGTAGCTGCGCCAATCCTTCGCGCGAGCCGGAAATTCCCGCGAATCGCTCGACGTGGTCGTACCACGGGGCGAGGTCTCCATAACGAATGGGCCAGTCAACGGCGATCCCTTCCATGGCGTTCGCTGCGAAGTCGAAATCGCTCAAGCGATAGCTTTGACGCCCCCACATCAGCGAGCGCCCGCCGACCTGGTAACCGCGATACCAGTCGAAGCGCCTAACTTCTGTATATGGCGACTCCTCTTCGTTGACCCAGAAGTCGAGGTTCTTCTCGTTGAGCGGATAGTCGCGCCGCAATACCGGATAGCGCCGCTCCATCTCCTTGGTGCGGCCGCCGCGATGCGGGTACTGCCAGGGCCCCTTGGTGGCGTTCACATAATCCTTGATGTGCTCCACGTTGCGCCCGCGTTCGAGCAAGAGGACGCGCAGACCCTTCTCGGTAAGCTCTTTCGCGGCCCAGCCGCCGGAGATGCCGGAGCCGACGACGATTGCGTCGTATTCGGTAGTCTGCACTACGCCTCCTGAACGTTGGAACAACGCGCCTGGAGAGTCGGCGCGCCATCGTGCTATGGCAAGGTCCTAAACCGCACAGTTGTGATTCGCTTACGGTACCACCTTTCTCGGCTCGAAGCGCACTATCCAGAGACCGGTGACTAAGTCGTTCACGTAGACCAGCCCGTCCTTCACGACAGCTCCCCACGTCATCACTTTGTTAGGCACCACGCCGTCTGCCGCGGACGGCATCAGCTCCGCGATCGTGCGTCCCTGTGCCTTGAGATCGCCGCGCAGCTCGCCGCCGATGTCGAAGGCATGGAAGCCCGCGTTATAGGCGCCGACATAGAGTGTATCGCCTTCAGCCCAGACGTTATGCACGCCGCCGTACTCCGGTTCATAAAAAGCCACCGCGCGCGGCTTCTCGATATCGCTCACATCGATCACGTGCAGCCGGCCGTATGCCCTTATGCTCGCGATATCCCACGTCCCCGTGGGCGCGAAGGGAGGGAAGACCTCATCCGCGATGAAGACGTAGTTTTTGTGGCGCCACGCCGTGTGCGTGCCGCTGATGAAGCCGGGACCGTAATCCTGACCGGCCCCCGGGTACAGTGACTCGGCGTTGTATCGAAAGTTGCTGACGAGAACCGGACTGGCGGGACTGCCGCCCTTGATGCCGTTCCCGACGTCGAGGATCACGAGGCCGTCGTTCCAGTAGCTCAGGTAGGCCAGGCCGTCCTTGACGTCGATGTCGTGCAGGGCACGGCCGGCGCGCGTCTCACGCGAGCGCCATTCGCCCACGCGGCGCGGGCTGTACGGGTCGTTGATGTCGATGATGTTGAGAGCGCCGACGCCGTTGTTCGTTAGGTAGACATGTGTGCCGTGCTTCGGCTGTGTGTACACGAACGCCGAGTGCACGCCGGCGGTGACGCCGTCGGTGAACTCGGCGATTGGTTTCGGGTGTGCGGGATCCGCTGTGGACGCGATGACGATGCCGTTCTTGCGGTCGGCGGCGCCTTCGCGCGTGAACACAAGCCACTTTCCGTCGGCTGTTGTCATCAGGTCGTTGATCGAGCGCGTATTCGCTACGATCGAGTCCGTGATGACGGGGCTGGCCGGGTCGCTGATGTCCAGCGTGTAGATGCGATCGCCGCCTAACGTCGTGCCCAGGTACGCGTGCTTGCCGCCGGGGTGGACCCAGACTTCGCTGGAGTAGAAGGCCTTGCGCGGGAGGCGGCCGACGACTTCGGCTGTGCGCCTAACGTCGCGTGCGGTGAGCGTCACGACGGCGTCGCCGCCGACAGGGCCGAGACTCGCCGTCACCTGATAGCGTCCGGGCGTGTTTCCTACGAAGGCTCCTTCTGCGTCGATCGCTCCGTGGCCGGGCGCAAAGCTCCATGTCGGCGTTAGGCCGCCGATGCTCGCTCCGCGCGCATCCTTCACAG
>JBQTJS010000151.1:0-4121 GCA_052386875.1 Gemmatimonadaceae bacterium | reverse complement strand
CGCCGGTGGCGTAGCACCAACCAAGCCCGCGACGGACGACGCTTTTGAGCCCAAGAGCGAGTCAGTCGCGGTTGCCGCCGCACTAGTCACTGCGGTGTCGACCATCTTGCCGACTATCGCCTTTGCGCGGTTGGTCTTTTTCGGTGGGACTTGAGCGTCAAGTGCAGCCGGCAGCAGGACCGCCAGGCTGACAAGACTGAGGAGTCGTCGCATGAGATGACCACCATTGAGGAGGACTGCCGGCAGTGCACCCTGCCGTATTCCAGTAGCGCTGGGATTCGGCCGGCAACTTGGCCTCACGGCATCATCTGGCTCTCAGGCGCCCCATCATCTCCTATCATTTGGGACGTACGACGTTGCGAATGCGCACGTTAGGTGGACCTTGGATCGACGGCTTGGACGCATCGGCCAACAGTGGGCCTCGTCCGCGACACTCTCCTGCGGGCTATTTCTCGACGGGTTCTATCTGGCGGAAGCAGCCTAGTTCGAGCGTTGGGGACGGAAGCGCTCGTCATTGGAGCGCGACGGAATTCGCGCCATCGAGGCGTCGGCACGCGCGGCTCAAGCGAGGGCCGGTGGGACGACTCGGCCAAGTAGCGGCGCCGGCTCGAGCGGCCGATCCGCCGGACAGCCGCGCCGTATATGGAGGCCCTATTGCCTATTCAGCTTACTATTCAGCGCTGAGTTGGGGCACGCAATGGAGCGAACAATGGCTTCGCGATTCGACGGTTCCGCAGCCGTTTTAAGCGTCCTCTATCCGGGATGGGGACAACTCGCGCAACATCGGCGCGTGCTCGGTTGGGTGCAGTTCTGGTGGGCCACGGCCTTGCTGGTGGCCTTCTACCTCGCGCCCGCGTTAGGGTTCTCGCGCATCCTCCCGGGCGTTGAGCTCATCGCACTCACCGTCTGGTCCGGTCTGGATGCGGCCTTCCGCCGCCCAAATCGCACGCTCGGTGCAGCCTAACACGAAACTGCTGCCGAGGTCGCAGCCTGTGGTAGTGGCTCACCATCCCAGCCCAATCGCGTCTTCGATCGTATCGAAGGGGAGGACGACGCTCGAGCCGCTGGGCCCGTGTGGCTCGTTAGGTAGGCCCGGCAGGCGCTGTGTCATCGTATTGCTTTGAGGGCATTCGCATCGCCCTCGATCGCGAAGGCTGGGCGATCACACCGTCAGTACTACCGATACACGCACTCGATAGCATCGTAGAGGAGATGCAGTCGACGCTCAACAATGCAGCCACGCGAGGCGGTGTCCGAAACCTTTAGTTCCCCAACCAACACACTGTGGAGGACCGCCGGAGTGGACAAGCCAGCGTACACCCTCGCCATGTATCGCGTGAAGGCAGGCCGTGAGCAGGAGTTCATCGCCGCCTGGAACGATCTTGCCGACACCTTTGCCTCGTTACCGCACCCGCCGCTCCGGGGCACTCTGATTCGAAGTCTCACGGATCGTGCACTCTTCTATTCCTTCGGCCCCTGGCGAAGCGCAGTCGACGTCCAAGAGATGCGACAAAGCGCAGCGGCCAGGTCGGCGCTCACAGTGCTGGGCGGATTCTGCGAGCAATTGACGCCGGGCGACTATGAATTGATCGCCCACGTGGACGTGGAGCACGGAACGAAAACCTAACGAGGAGGGGTACTGCCTGGCGCGCGGTCGCCTAAGGCGCGGCAGACCCTGTTTGAGCCACGTTACTGCGCCGTTGCGCTGCTCGCCGGTCGCAATCACGCGCCGTTAGGCGACCTATCAAAGGGGACGAGGACCGACGGCAAGTAAAAGGCGGTGCCCTCAATTGGAGTTGGCGCTCCTGAAACCAGGATTCTGATTCCGAAGAATCGTCCTGACGCCCCGGGACAAAGCTCCAAACCCGGTACATGGACACGAGGGTCACCGCCCGCATCTATGTTGGTGCGCGCGGCACAAGGCGTCAAGATCCCGTCAGCGAACGACCTTGGCCGCCAGACCCGAGCGCCGCTAACACCTGGGCGGATGGGACTGATCCTTTCCGCTGTGGACGGGTGTCACGCGCTGACGTAGCCGGGCGGCACTCCTATCGGAGCCATGGGCGGCACGGTTCCCCGGATCATCTCGAAGCGCGATGTCATTGGGTGCTGCGCGCGTTCCCTCGCCGGCGGAAGCGCGCCGCCGGGCGGCGGGTTGCTGAATCGCCAGACCCAAGCGAAGATCAGGCGAATGATAGTATGTCTACTCCTTCCAGGCGGTCGACCTTGCGCGCTCGGGTGAAGCCTTTCAATCAACCGCGGCCGCTGGCGCGTCGCATCGCACGTTCGGCACGCGTACCGAGCGTAAGAACGATGGCGCTGGCCCTGCTATGTGCATGCGGCCAGACGACCTACGACCTTGTCGTGGCCAACGGGCGAGTGATGGATCCCGAATCGCGGCTCGACGGCGTTAGGCATGTCGCGATCACCGGCGGCCGTATCGCGGCCATCTCGGCGCGGCCGTTGCAAGGTGCCCGCATGATCAATGCGAGCGGCCATGTCGTCGCCCCTGGTTTCGTAGACCTGCACGAGCACGGCCAGCAAGAGGAGTCGTACGCCCTCATGGTGCGTGATGGCGTGACGTCGGCGCTGGAACTGGAAGTGGGGACAGGCGATGTGGCCGAGTGGTACCGAGCACGCGAGGGCGGCCAGATCGTCAACTATGGAGTGAGCGTGGGACACATCCCGGCCCGGATGCGAGTGCTCGGCGATCCCAGCAAGGGGCTTCTTCCGTCGGGGGTTGGTGCGAGCGGCTCGGCAAGCGAGGATCAGATCGCGCAGATGGAAGCGCTCCTGCGCAAGGGACTCGCCGATGGAGCGGTCGCGGTGGGCTTCGGCAGCGCCTATACGCCCGGCGCGACAATGGCAGAGATCGAGCGGATGTTTCGCGTCGCGGCCGAGGGGAACGCAGCGATCCACATCCATATGCGGAACGGGCCGGCCGGCCTGGATTCCACAATCACGAGCGCCGCCGCGGCCGGCGCCAAGTTGCACATTGTCCACGTGAACTCGAGCGCAGGGGATTCGCTGGAAGATTTCCTAACGCGGATCCAAGCGGCACGCAGCAGGGGTCAGGATGTGACTACCGAGGCATACCCCTACGGCGCCGGGATGACCGAGATCAAGTCCGCGCTTTTCGACGATTGGAAGACGTGGACCGAGGAACGGTTTACTGAGGTCCAGCTTGTAGCGACAGGCGAGCGCCTAACGCGCAAAACGTTCCGCGAAGCACGCGAAGCCGGGGGCACGGTGATCATCCACGGCCGCAGCGAAGAACAGACCCGCGCGGCAATCGTGAGTCCGCTCACGGTGATCGCGAGCGACGGATTCATCGAGAACGGACGCGGCCACCCGCGCACGTCCGGCTCCTTCTCCAAAGTGCTCGGCAAGTATGTGCGCGAGGAGAAGGCGCTATCGCTGATGGACGCGCTGCGCAAGATGACTATCGAACCGGCCCGGCGTCTGGAATCCCGCGTTCCGGCGATGGCGAGCAAAGGCCGCGTCCGTGTCGGCGCTGACGCCGACCTAACGATTTTCGACCCGGCTGCTGTTATTGATCGCTCCACGTACGAAGACGCTACGATCCCAGCCTCTGGAATACAGTATGTGATTGTCGGCGGCCAGGTTGTCGTCGACAGCGGGCAGCTCACCGCTGCGCGCCCGGGCCGCGCGATCCGCGCCGCCACGAAATAGCGGTCGTCACTGACCGGCGAGGCTCCCAACCGGCAATCACCGGTCGCCGCGGCGCAGTTGCAGGGGCGCCGCTCCTATCTCTCGGTCGTCCCCTCTATCCCTCGATAGTGTAGATCTCCCGGCGGCCGTGATCCACGAGATCGTGGTAGCCCTTCATGATCTCGTCGAACTGCTTCATGTCCTCGGAGCTTCCCGTCGCCATGAACGCCTCGAGACTCGGCGTTTCGATCTCCAGAACGATCGTCCAAAAGCGTTCTGCGCTGACGTCGGTCAGCACGCGCATCTTCCCCATACCCGCCTTTTCGCTGAGCTTCGCCATCGCCAGACCCTTTTCGACCATCGGACGGACTTTCCCGGGCTTGCAATACATGATATCGCGGATGAGCAGCATAAAGCTTCCTCCCTCTCGTTAGGCGCGCCTGCCGTGC
>JBQTJS010000150.1:0-3264 GCA_052386875.1 Gemmatimonadaceae bacterium | reverse complement strand
TGCAGACACTGTGCTCTATCCAGGAGAAGGGTTCGTGGACGTCCCGCGCACAACGCGGCTCTGGCGCGAAGTGTACCAGGCGCCGCAATCGCTGATCGAGCGGGACCGATGGATCGATGCCCCCTCTGCAGGGATCCCGGGGCTCTACATGACTACCGGCCTGCTGTTGGCTGACTTACTGCGCTCGCAGGGCGATGGTGCGGTCGCCGATTCAGTGATCCGGCGGACAGATGCCCTGGTGCGAGCCGCTAGGCTCAACCATTGGTTCAATGTGCCGCTCCCCAGCCAGATGATGCCGGGGCTCGCCCCCGCGGACACGGTGGTGCGTCCGCCAATTCCACTCGGCGATACGCTAACCAAGAAGTAGCCGGCGCGGAGAGATCGGCACTTTTGACCGTAGTGTGGTGCTGCCGCAACATACACGTGCGCCACACTGGCGAGTGTTGCGCGAGTGCCCAATATTGGCTTGGCGCTCGGCAGGACCTGCGTTAGGCGCATGCCTGCGGCCGATCGGTAGCCGTTCGATCGACTTCGCGCATTCCACTTTGATGGCGACGCAGATCATCGCTCCGACGACCAAACCTAACGAGGCTGCCGTAAGCGACGATGCGTGGTACGCGCTGGGTGCCGTCGGCGCGGTTTTTGTAGTCGTCGGGCTGACCGATCTGGTGTTGGCGTGGGTGCCGCTGCGACTCGGGAACCCGGATTGGGAGTTCGGCACCGTCAGTGCGATGCTGAATAACCTCGCGGTACCGGCTATGGGTGTGGCGTTAGCGGCGGCGAGCGCGGCGGCGTTGCGGGCGCGGCGGGGACGGACAGCGGTGGGGGTAGTTGCTGGAGTGCTTGTGCTCTGGCTCCTTGGTTCAGTGGTGCTGTACGGCCTTACGGTTCCGTTGGCGTTACGGAGTGTCACCGACCCGGTGCCTCGGCAGGCGCTGTTTTCAGGGATCGTCAAGGCTGTAGTGCAGTTCGGTGCTTATTTGGTCTTCTTCGGCTGGGCAGTCCGCTTCTGCTTCGGTCGTTCGCGATAGGTCAACCGCTCATTGGGGTGGCTGCATGACAAGACGGATCATTCTGGGGACTTCACTCGCGGTTGTAGCGATCGCCGCCACCGCGCGGCCCGCGCAGGCCATATGTGGCGGCAGCTCGTTCGCCACGTGTGCCTCTGTCTCCATCACCAAGGCCCTCCTGGGCAACGGCAACGTGCGGATCGTTATTAACGTCACGAACCTTTCCGGCACGAGTGGGACGTTCGCCGGGACGGCCTTCACGCGGATCGGCATCTTTGGGCTGCCGAATGCGGCAGCCTACGTTGCCGGCAGCTTGATCGTGAGCGGGGCCGCAACCCTCGCGAATTGGCAGCTGGGCAACGCCGGTTTGAGCGGCGTGGGGATCCAGCCGGAGGTGCGTGGTGTGCAGACGCAGGCGGGGATCAACGGAGCCCTGCTAGCCGGCGAGAACGCGATCTTCCAGTTCGATATTTCCGGCGTTGCGCTCGCACAGATTGACGTCAACGACTGGGCGATCCATGGACAAGGTGGCCCGAACGATTGCTCCACGAAGCTTGTTTCGACTGACGGTAACGTGAATCAGGGCCCCTTCGATCCCGCCTGCTCGCCTAACGTGGTCCCGGAGCCGGCCTCGCTCGCGCTTTTCGCGACCGGCCTCGCCGGGCTGGGCGCTTTCGGCGGTTGGCGCCGGCGACGCCGCATCTAGCTGTGATTGGCTCAGATAGCACAGTAGAGTTCGCAGGGCCACCAGAGATGGTGGCCTTTTCGTTCGGCTGAGGCTGTTCGTTAGGCATCCGCGCCGGCCTCCTCAGTAGCGGCGATTCGCGGCCCGGCGCACGCCACGCGGGCCACGCGCTGGCTCGGTTCTTTATACAAGTGTCTTGTGAAGTTTCCGCGTCCGCCGCTGAGTCCGGCCGGCAGCGCTGCCACGGGCAACTGATCAGGCAGTGCATTATGGACGCCCAAGCTGGCTCCCCCCGGCCAAGCCTAACGAGCAGGGGAGCACAGTATGCAACGGCAAGCTTTGTGGGTATGCGCATTCACGGGGGCGCTGGGCGTTCTCGCCCCTCGAACTCTATCGGCAGACATCGTTTGCGGCGGGAACGCCTTTGCGACCTGCGCCTCGGTTCAGGTGAGCAAAGTGCTTCTGCCTAACGGGCACGTGCGGATCGTCATGCAGGTCGCCAATCTCTCCGGATCGAGCTACACCTGGCAGGAGACTGTCTTTTCCGGGATCGCGCTCTGGGGCTTGCCCGACAGCGCGCGCTATGTCGACGGCAGTCTCGTCGTCGACGGCTCGGCTACTGCCGACCACTGGTGGCTCGGTCACGAGGGCCTAACGAGCGAGCTGCGTCAGCAAGTGCGCGGCGTCACCCTCCGGCCCGGAACCTTCGCCGGGTTGCGCAGCGGCCAGAAGACCACCTTCCGATTCGATCTCAGGGGGACGACGCTCGAGCAGATCGATGAGCGCGATTGGGTAATCCTCGGCAGGGGACCTAACGACGCGTGCGCGACGCAGTTGGTCTCCACCGATGGACGTGTGAACCAGGGGGCCTTCGCGCTGGCGGCCTGTACGGCGCTAGTCCCCGAGCCCAGCGTGATCTTGGTCGCGACGGGCCTCCTCGGTCTCGCCGGTGGTGGCCTGCGCATGCGGCGCCGGCGGCGGACGTAGCGGAGTGTAGACCCGCTCGCCCCGCTATGTCGGTCGCCGAACCACTTGCATTGGGCTCCCCGAATCGATGACCTTGCGACGACTTGGGGAGGGCTAGTCCTAATTGGTAAGGCAGCGGTCTTGAAAACCGCCGGGTGGAGACACCCTTACAGGTTCGAGTCCTGTGCCCTCCGCTCACTTCGGCTCGGCGTGCCGATCGCCACGATTCGGCTCCCCTCTGGCCCGGCACCCTCAATCGGTGGCCGCGACGGTCTCGGCGAGTACTTCGCACGGCGCCACTCGGCTAGTCATCAACATAACTACGAACGGCCTCGTAGCGTGCGGCTTGAACCCAAGTCGCCACCGTCCCCGAAACCGGGGGTGAACTCAATCGCTGGCCGCAACTGGCTCGGCGAAGACTTCGCACGGGCGAAGACGCTGATGGAGTTGCGCACTTTCGCCGATCGAAAATCGCACACTCCGGGGACGAACCTTTAGAGCGCCGGATGAACGCCAACTGAGTGCTAGAAGAAGAACACGAAGCCCTCTTCGCCGCCGCCCCCGAAGCGCATGCGCGGGTTGACCACGTTGCTGAAGATCGAG
>JBQTJS010000149.1:0-2851 GCA_052386875.1 Gemmatimonadaceae bacterium | reverse complement strand
GCCGCTGCCTAACGCCGCCAACTCGGCGAGGCGGCGTTGCAGGAAGCGACGCTCCGGCTCGTTCCCCGCGAGGCGCAGCGCAGTTTCGTATGCATCCACCGCCTCGCCATATCGGCCCAGACGGCGCAGCAGGTCCGCCCGTGCGGCATGCAGCAGATGATAACCGCGCAGCGCACCCCGATCGCGCAGTTCGTCGATCAGCGCGAGGCCGCGTTCGTAACCCAGCGACATCGCGATAGCGACGGCACGATTCAGCTCGATTACTGCCGACGGCTGCAACTGCAGCAGCAGCTCGTACAGGGCTGCGATGCGGCGCCAGTCCGTCGAATCCGCGCTCGCGGCGCGCGCGTGCGTGACGGCGATTGCAGCCTGCAGCGAATACACACCCACGCGACCGCCGCTGAGAATACGCCGGGCGATCGCGCTCCCTTCATCTATCGCGGCGCGATCCCAGCGCGAGCGGTCCTGCTCGTCCAGCAGCACGATGTCGCCATCTGCCGTTAGGCGGGTCGCTCGCCGAGAGTCGTGCAACAGCATGAGCGCCAACAGGCCCGCGGCTTCACCTTCGCTCGGCGCCAGCTCGACGAGGAGCCGCGCGAGGCGGATGGCTTCGGCGCAAAGATCCTGCCTGACGAGCGCGCTCCCCGCCGTGGCCGCATAGCCCTCGCTGAAGACGAGGTAAATCACGGCGAGCACTGCGTCGATGCGCTCGGTCCAGGCCGACGCGGGCGGGATCTCGTACGGAATCCGCGCCGCGCGGATCTTGTGCTTGGCGCGCACCAGCCGCTGCGCCATCGTCTCCAAAGGCATAAGGAAAGCGCGCGCGATCTCTTCGGTTGTGAGGCCGCACACAGTTCGCAGCGTCAGCGCGATCTGCGCTTCAGGGGCCAGCGCCGGATGGCAGCAGGTGAAGATGAGCCGCAGGCGATCGTCAGGATAGTCGCCGCCGATCTCGTCAGGCGCGCTCGGAGGAGTCGCCGCTCCTTCGGAATCGGCCCGTTCCCACGCGGAGCGATGTTTCGCCGCCCGGGAAGCGCGCCGCAGCCGATCCAGCGCTTTGTGGCGCCCTGTACTGACGAGCCAAGCGCGTGGATTCTGCGGTACGCCGCTCTGGGGCCACTGCTCGAGCGCCGCCGCGAAGGCGTCCTGCAGAGCCTCTTCGGCGGCGTCGAAGTCCCGCGTTAGGCGGATGAGTGTGGCGAGGACGCGGCGCGATTCGTCACGGTACACCTGCTCGATCCGGAGCGACGCACTAACGCCGGCCGCTTCACCGCGCGATGCAGTGCCGGCCAACGCGCGGTCGCTGCTCGTTAGGTCACCGCGCCGGCGGATGTTGTGCCGCGCCTCGCCACTACTCACGGATGCTCAGACCTGTGCTTCCGCGGGGAAGTGAATCACCGGCCGCACTTCGACCGACCCGTTGCGCGCGCTCGGGATGCGCGCCGCGATCGCCAGCGCTTCGTCCAGATCCTTTGCTTCGATGACATAGAATCCGCCTAACTGCTCGCGCGTCTCGGCGAATGGGCCGTCGGTTGTCTGCGACTTGCCGCTGCGCACACGCACTGTGGTGGCGGTATTCGTCGGCTCCAGTGCTTCGCCCGCCACATAGTGACCCGACTGCTTGATCGAGTCGGTGAAGACCGTGTACGCGCCGAAGACTTCTCCCTGTTCGCTCTCTGAGAGCTTCGCCCAGTCCGATTCGTTCTCGTAGATCAGGCACATGTACCGCATGGTGTTCCTCCAATCGTTGATTGCCAGTCGATCCAGGCCATTGAAGCCCCGTCGGGCGACGGAGCGGATTCGGCCGGCTCCTTCAATTAGTCGTTCGAGCGCACCTGAATTCGACAGTTCGACCAGCCGGAATGCCGCCGGGCTTGCAATTCTACAGTTCGGCTCGCCCAGGCGCGTTCTGAACCGGGAGTCGACCGTTCGCTCCTGCGAAACTCTGCCCCGCCGCGCCGCACGCGGTCAACGTGCGGGCGGGATATTGTAGTACTCGACGCGACCCGCGTTGAACCGCGGCAGCGCCAAGACGTTGCGCTTCGTATCGATGCCGATGTCGGCCGGCGCGTCGACACCGGTGATGACCTTTCGGAGTGCTCCTTCGCTCACGACGTTCACCGTGGAGTCGTGCCAGCTTGTGACGATGATGCGGCCGTCGGCGAGCACCTCGATGCCGTCGTACATGCCGACGCCGCCTGCGATCGGTATCGGTTGCGTGTTGGAGCTCGTTATGTAAGTGATCGATTGGCCGCCGAACGGCGCGAGAAGCAGGCGATTGTTGGTAGCATCCCAGGCGACACCGTTAGGCTGAGCGAGTTTGGCCTGGCCTTCGAGCACTAGCCGAGCCTCGCGGCCCTTTACGGCGAACAAGTGGTCCTTGCCGAAGTATCGCATCCCCGATGCGGTTATCTGCACCGACGTATCCGTGATGTATATCTCGCCGTCCGGCGTGACTGTCACGTCGTTGAGGAAGCGTGGTCCCCACTGCGCGAAGCTGACATTGCCGACGCTTTCGCCGGTACGCTTGTTGAAGCCGCGCAGCACGTCGATATCGGCGACCCAGAGAGTATCGCCCACAATCGCCATTCCTTTCGGTGCGTGGAGCGTGACGCCGCCGGCGCCGCCCCTAACGAGAATGGAGACTGAATCGGTGTTCGCCGCGTTCACGCGTGCGATGAACCCGTTGTTGTCCTTAGCCGAGGGGACGCCGTTGATGTTGGATACGAAGAAGACGTCGAGATCGGCATCGTAGCGGACGCCTTCGGGCGTTTCCATATCGGCGGTCTCGCCGAGTAAAGTGAATGCGGTATCGGCCGGCGCGGCCGCGGCATCCTTGTCGCCGGTACGT
>JBQTJS010000148.1:0-6172 GCA_052386875.1 Gemmatimonadaceae bacterium | reverse complement strand
GAGCTGTGCGCGGGTGCAGCGAGGTGGCGATGCGCTGCAGGCGCCGGCGCTCCAATCGCGCGGCCAGGTTCGCGTGTACCTCGAGTGGATCGAGCGGATTGAGCAGGAAGGCATCGGCGCCGATTGCATACACGTCGCGCCGGACGGCCGCTTTAGTCGCGGAGGCCGACACCAAGATGCTCGTTATGCCGTCCGGATCGACCAGGCGGATGAGTGCGATCCCGTTCACTACCGGCGTGAGTCCTGCATCCGCATCGAACCACACTACCATTGGCCTGTACCGGCCTAACGCCGCTGTGAGCTTGGCCGCCGAGCGTACGTTGACAACCTGAATCGGGAGGCGATCGACAAGCTCGCGCAATTCGGCGAAGCGACTCTTTTTCGCTTCGACAACGATCATGGTCGCCTCGAGATGCACTCCGGCGCGCGATGCGACTTCAACATCGTCAGGTGTGGACCAAGCCTGCGAGAGTGCGGCAGCGACCACAGCCTTGCGCATCTCGTCCCCGTCCGCGCCACCTTGCTCGCGCTCGACAAGCTTCAGCGCCGGCTGCTTCCCGGTGGCAGTGCTCGCGGGAGTCGCGGAATAACCGAGTAGAGGCCGCAACCGCGCCACGAACTCGAGCACCGTCTCGCCGCGGCGAGCCGGCTCGAAGGATGGGTCGCCTAACCAGCGATCGACCCGAGCCTCGAGCGTAGTTACAAGATCGGTGACCTCCGGAAAGCCGTATAACGCGGCCGTCCCTTCCAGGCGGTTAAGCTCGCGGACCAGCGACGACAGTACCTCACGGGCGGTCGGCCGCGCCGTGATCTGGCCGCCGAGCCGTTCGAAAACGGCAAAGAGCCGCCCGGCGGTCGCTTGAAAGCGCGCGCGCAGCGCGGCCGTATCCGGTGGTACTTCCGGCGTCGGCAGTGCGTTCGAAGTCAGATGTCGGCCTACTCCCGCTGGCATGCCTGCCACAAGCGACGGGTCCGGAGTGACAAAGGTCACGCTGGTTGACCGAACTGAACCAGCGCGCTCAGGCGCGCTGCAGGTTGCCAGTCTTAAGGCGCCCGGGTGTGTCGCCGATCACGCAAGTGTTGCGGCGCGCATCGCGGGACGTCATCCGGAGGTCGAGGGATACTTCCTGGTGCACATGCGCGACGGCCGTTCGAATATCTGCATTGGTGAGGGGGGTCGACGCGGGGTTGCGCTGACGGCCCTTCTGCTGATGATCTGCGCAAGAGTGGATGCCCAGGAGCGCGGCAGCTGCGCGCCGCTGCGGCAGGACTTGGGTGTGCGCATCGAGGAGGGATGGACGCGCTACCGTGCCGGAGAGATGGCGCGCGCCGAGCAAGCGTTTCGCGAAGTCCTCGCCGCCTGTCCGCGCGATGTCGGAGCGGCCAACGGCGCCGCGTATGTGGCGCTGCGGCAGGGTAGCCTAACGCTGGCTCGTTCCCTGTTCGAGCGGATTCTCAAGCAGGCGCCGCGCGACTACGATGCGCTGGTAGGGCGCGGTCTCGCCGCATACCGGACCGGCGATCTGTCCGCGAGTCGCTGGAGCTTCGAGCAGGCGCTCCGTGTGGTGCCGCAGGATTCGACCAGCCTGTGGTACCTCGAACAGTTGCGTGGCAGGGAGCAGGCCGACACGCTGTCGGGTCCACTCGTTAGGGCTCGCGCGGGCCAGCGTGTGTTCGAGGTGCCGGATGGAAGCGGAGGCTGGAATCCGATATGGATCAAGGGGGTCAACCTCGGCGCCGCGCTTCCGGGGAGGTTCCCGGCGGAGTTTCCGCCTGACGACGGAACGTACGAGCGCTGGATCGAGCTGTTTGCGCAGATGCAGGCGAACACGATCCGCGTTTTCACGATCCACCCGCCGCATTTTTACAGCGCTCTCCGCAGGTGGAACCTGGGGCATCCGGACCGGCCGTTGTGGCTCATTCACGGAGTCTGGGCCGAGCTTCCTCCCGGGAAGCACGAGGAACGTTACGACGATCCGGCCTGGAAGAGCGCATTGCGCTCTGATATGAGAAGTGTGGTCGACCTGGTGCACGGCAATGCGTCGCTCGCCGCGCGGCCCGGCCACGCATCCGGCAGGTACGACAGCGACGTTTCGCCCTGGGTGCTGGCTTACGTGCTGGGCCGCGAGTGGGAGCCGCACTCGGTCATGGCTTACGCCAAGTCCCGTCCGAAAGCCGGCCGCTACGACGGGCGGTTCGTGCGTGTAGCCGGCGGGATGGCGCTGGATGTCTGGTTAGGCGAGCAGATGGACTTTCTCGTGGCGTACGAGATGTCACGCTACAACGAGCAGCGGCCGATCGCCTACACGAATTGGCCGACGCTGGACCCGTTGGCACACGTCACCGAGTCGACTCGTCTCGAGGAGTTCGCGCTGCGAGCGGCGCGTGGCGAGCGGATCGACGAGCCGAATAATGAATACGATAACGACGCGATTGGACTGGATGCTCGGAAGCTGCGAGCGACAGCGGCCTATCCAGCCGGGGTTTTCGCTTCGTATCACGTGTACCCGTACTATCCCGATTTCATGGTCCTGGATCCGGCATATAATCGTGCCGCCTCGCCGGAGGGGCGCAGCAATTACTACGGCTACCTGCGCGAGTTGGTGGAGCACCACGGTGACATGCCGCTGGTGATCGCGGAATTCGGCGTTCCCTCCTCGCGCGGCATGGCGCATTGGCAGCCGCAGGGGTGGCACCATGGGGGACATGACGAGCGGGCGCAGGCAGCGATCAATGCGCGCCTAACGCGGGATATCCACGCCGCGGGGGCGGCCGGTGCCGTCCTCTTCTCGGCGATCGACGAATGGTTCAAGCACAACTGGCTGGTCATCGATTTCGAGCAGCCGGCCGAGCGCAACCGCTTGTGGTTGAACGTGCTCGATGCCGAACAACACTACGGTGTCATCGCCATGCGGCCGGGCCAGCGCGATTCGGTTATAACGATCGACGGCCGGGCCGACGACTGGAGCGGGACGCAGCCGTTGTATCGCGGGGGCGAACCTAACGAGCGCCTGGACGAGCCCTTGCGGCTACGGGGGCTGTCAGTGCGCAGCGACGAAGCCTATGTGTACTTGCGTCTCGACGTCGGCACTGTCGACTGGCGGCGCGCACATTATCTCATCGGCATCGATACGTACCTCCCCGGCCTCGGCGACAGGCGTTTCCCGTACACGCGCGAGAGATCTGCGGTGGGCTTCGAGTTCATGCTGGAGCTACGCGGGCCCGAGCAGACGCGCCTGCTGGTCGACTCGCCTTACAATCTGTACCGGGTCAGGCCGATCAGGGGGAGCGTACCGCCGGATTCGTTCCGCACGTACAATCGGCCGTTCCGGACCGTGCCTAACGTGGACGGAAAGTACGATTCGCTGCGCGTCACCTCGAATCGCCGCCGGATCGGGCGCGACGGTGTTGTCTATGGAGCCTTCTCTTACGAGCGCGGCCTGCTGCGCCACGCGCGCCAGAGCGAGACCTCCCTGGCCGACTGGTACGCCGACAGCGCCGCCGGTGTCATCGAGATCCGCCTCGGCTGGGGGATGCTGAACGTCCTCGATCCTTCGTCGCGGCGAGTGCTCTTCGGCAACCGCGCGACCGGCGACGTAGACGGCGTGCGCACCGACGGCTTCCGTTTCGAGGTCCGCAGCTTCGACCCGCGCGATCCGACTGCGCCGGGAGACCGTCTCCCCGCGGGCGGCGTTACGCCGGCGACCTGGGTCTGGAGCGAATGGGATCAGCCGCGCTGGTACGCGGAAGTCAAGCCGCTCTTCGAGAGCATGCGCGAGGTATTCGGCTCGTTAGGTGCGCCGCCGGCGCGGCCCGGCGTTGTCGAGGAGACGCGCTCTAAGGGAGCACCACGCGTCCGCCCAAACTGAGCATCCCGAAGCGATACCCGGCGGCCGTCGCGGTGCCGGCTGTCGCGACGTTGGAGAGCGCACCCGCCAGAGCCCACTCCATCCCCGGGGCGAAGACGTAGGCGACAGCCCCGTGCAAGCGTTGCGTCGCGTAGCGGCCGCCGCCGGTGAATTGCGTCCCCAGCCCGGCCTCTCCGGTGAGCACCCAGCCGCGGATGTGCTCTCTGCCGCGGCGCGCGCGCAGCTGACCTTCGACGTGCGCATAACGCCGCGGTGAGTAGTAACCGTCGCGCGCCGCTCGCGAATGCTGCATCAGGCGCGCCGCCAAGCCGACCGAGCGCGTATGCCGCAGGGACCACTGCGCCTGCAGCGAGCTTGCCACGCGCACGTTAGGCGGTCCTGAACGGCGCAGCTGTGCCGCGGCCAGCGAACCAGTCACCGTTAGGCGATCACCCAGGGCGCCCGCGATGTCGCCCTGTGCGGCGCTGAGCGACACCCCGTTGGCGATGAGCGGCGCCGTCTCGTCCAGCATTGCATGACTGACGTGAACGCCCAGATGCGCCCTATCACGCAGGCGTCCCGACACGCCCAACGCAGCGATCGCTCTGGTGCCGGGCTCCACCTTCGCGGCGCCCAACTCAGCGCGCGTCCCCCAGCCCTCCCAGGGGAGCCTGGCATGCAGCACGGCGGCCAGGCGACGGGCATGCGCCGCGGCAGTGCCGAGCTGTGCGTCTACTTGCGAAGCGCTCAGGCGGACCGCAGCGTTGCGCCACGCGCGAGGACCCCCTTCCAGGCTATAGCGTTGCGCGCGATTGCCGTCGCTGTCGCCCGTGCTCCACGCGTGCAGCGCCAACATCGGCGCCAGGTCGGCGTCCAGCCAGCGGCGCTGGTTGACGGCATCGCGATAACCGGGACTGTGCGCCAACGCGCTATCCAGCGCGTCGAGCGCATCGAAGGCGCGCGCGCGCCAGCGCAGCACCTGGGCCAGCCCTGTCCATGCTTCCGGATCGTTAGGCGCCGCGCCGGCTACGCTGCGCCAGAGTCGCTCGCTCCGGACCAGATCCCCCTGCCACGCCGCGACGAGCGCCAGCCCCTTGAGCGCCTCCAGGTCGCGGCTGCTGCGGTAGAGGGAGTCGTAGAGCGACGCTGCGTCGGCGAGCCGCCCGCGCCACGCCTGTGTGCGTGCAATGCCCAGGGCAGCTTCACGCTGGTCCGCCCCGCCGGCCGGCACGCGACCATAGGTTGCCACGGCATCCTCATAACGTCCGGCCCAGGCATATGTGCGCGCCAGACCGAGCGTACCCCGCGTGTCGTTAGGCTCGAGCCGCGCGTACAGGAGGTGCAGCCGCACGGACTCGGCGAACATGCCGTCCTCCGCCAGCATTACCGCGAGCCGATACACGGCACGGGACGACGCGCTCGAGTCGCCGGCGACCACGGCCCGGTAGGCCCGCAGTGCCTCGCCGCGCGCGCTCGCCGCGTACGCCGAATCGCCGCGACGCAGCGACTCGCTCACATCGCGACCGCTCTGAGCTACGGCCATGCGCGGCAGCAATAACGCGAGCACACACAAACACGCTGACACTGGGCTTCTGGATAACATCGCACGAGTAAGACGCGCGATCCGAGCGCAGGTCATGACAGCAGGTCCGCGGTCTAAATGTCTCCGGCGATCTTGCGAGTGGATCGCGGAGGGCCGCGCAAGCGACTACTGTGGGCCGGCTGCCAGGCCACGTCCACAGCAGCTTCTTGTGGATCGAGGGCCGCGACCGCGACTACTGTGGGCCGCCGGCCAGGCCACGTCCACAGCAGCTTCTAGTGGATCGAGGGCCGCGACCGCGACTACTGTGGGCCGCCGCCGGCCAGGCAACATCCACGGTAGCTTCTTGTGGATCGAGGTCCGCGACCCGCGACTACTGTGGGCCGCCGGCCAGGCAACATCGACGGTAGCTTCTAGTGGATCGAGGGCCCCGAAGGCGGTTTACGCGGGCTGGCAGCTGGACGGCGCCGCAATCGCCACGCCGCCACCGCGCCGGCGCTGCTCGCCGCGAGGATCCCTGGCAGGGCGATGGTGAGCACCGTTGGAAGCACGCTCGGGACGCCGACCGACGCGGCGAAATCTCCCCCCAGTGAGGCGACCGGCGCGCCGAGGATGCGAGGAACCAAGAGGAGCAGTGCCCAGGACAGGATGGCTGCCGCCGTCGTAAGAACGATCGCGCGCACCGGCGATCTGTGGATCATTGCCGTGAGCAGCGCGAGCAGCGGTATCGACCACCAGGAGACGACTGCGGTGCCGAGCAGCATGAGCGCTGTAAGGATGCCGA
>JBQTJS010000147.1:0-6759 GCA_052386875.1 Gemmatimonadaceae bacterium | reverse complement strand
GTCGCGCACGGCGTCAAGCCGGAATGCGGCAAGATCTGCCGCCTTCCCCACCTCGAGCGAGCCGATTTCGTCGGCCAGACCGAGAGCGAGTGCGCCGCCCAGGGTCGCGAGGCGCAGCGCCTGAGTGGCAGGCAGTACTTCCACCGCTCGGCCGGCGGCCCGCGCGAAGAGGGCTGCGAGCCGAGCCTCTTCGAGGATATCCATGCGGTCGTTGCTGTCTACGGAATCGCTGCCGAGCCCTGTCTGCACACCGCTGTTTAGGAGCTGCATCAGCGGCGCGCAACCGTGACCGAGCTTGGCGTTGGAGGCCGGGCAGTGCGCCACGCTGCAGCCCATCGCGGCTAGGAGGGCGACGTCTTCGCGGGACGCTTGTACGCAGTGGATGAGCAGTGGTCGGCAGGCGAGCACGCCTGTATCGCTCAGGAGGGCGATGGGAGAAGAGGCTCGCGGCCGAACGGGGATTCCGCGGCTGCGCCAGCTCTCGGCGAAGGGGCCTGCTCCCTCGACGACGAAGCGCGATTCGGCCTGGCTTTCGGCGATGTGCGCGGCGAGCGGGAGCGCCTGGTCGCGGGCGAGGTTGGCGACGGCGCTGTAAAGCTCGTCGCTCACGGAATAGGGGGCGTGCGGGGACACGCCCAGGCGCACGAGCGGCGTGACGCTGTCGCGGCTATTCGTTAGGCGATCGCGCAGATCGTGCAGCGACGCTTCGCATTGATCGGGATGCGGCCCGAACACTTCCTGATAAACGACGCCGCGCGCGCCCATCTCATGTAGTGCCGCGAGCACCACTCCCGAGGCACTGCTGTCGGCAAAGGTGGTGACGCCGGCCAGGAGTCCCTCGGCGATGCCCAGGCGCGCCGACGCGCGGAGTGCATCGAGGCTGAGCGCTTGTTCCCGAGCCGCCGTTAGGCGGATGAGCCATTGCCGGAACGGCTGGTCCGCGAGATATCCGCGCAGCGCTGTCAGCTCGAGGTGAGTGTGCGTGTTGACGAGACCGGGCAGCACAACGGCGTTGCCGAGGGACACGACATCCCCGTTAGGCGCTCCCTGGCGCGGGCCCACGTACGCAATGCGGCCGAGTGCGACGCCGACGGCCCCATCCGCTATCGGCGGGCGGGCGACGGGAAGGATCCAGCTGGCTGTGTAGAGGCGGATGGTTTTGAGATGCGTCGTTGCGAGGTGCGACCTGCCGGGGCGGTCTGCGGGGGAAAGCGGCTAGGGGATCTTGAACGGGTTCAGCAGCGTATCCTTGCGCGTTTTGGAGCCCGGCGGCGGTCGTACTGTACCGCCGGGTGGCGCCGCAAGGGAGTCTCGCGGAGTCTGGCCCGGGAGCTGGAAGATTGTCGTTAGGCTCGAGCCTGTGCATACAGACTCGTTGGCGCCGACGATAGCATAGTCGACCCAGACGTCCGTGCCGCTACAGTCGCTCGAGCCGTCCACCATCTGCATTACAACGCTCGCTGGGCGCGGCCAGTCCGGCGGCGGCGCTTTGCGATTGTACACCTCCTTCATGAACGCGGCGTAAGCCGGCGCCGCCAGGATCCCTCCCTGCGCATTGGGCTTGATCTTTTTAGGCCTGTCGAAGCCCATCCAAACGCCTGCCACGAGATCGGCAGTGTAGCCGATGTACCAAACGTCGGCACCATCATTCGTCGTCCCTGTCTTGCCGCCGGACGGGATATGGAAACCCGCGCCCCAAACGCTCGCGGCCGCGGTGCCGCGCTGGACCACGTCCTTCATCATACTGACCATGAGCCACGCTTCCGCCGGGGAAAGGACGCTGGAGCGGCGCGGCGCGGGTTCCCAGAGGACCTGGCCGTCGGCAGTCTCGACGCGCACGATGCCGGTGGGCTCCACGTGCTCGCCTAACGTGGCGAACGTCGTGTACGCCGCCACCATCTGCAGCGGGTGCACGTCCGCCGACCCGATGTAGATAGACGGATACGGCGGGATGGGAGTAGTGATCCCCATCTGTTTCGCCTGAGAGATTACAGCGTGCGCGCCTAACGTCATACCCATGTCGATGGCTGCCAGGTTACGCGATTGGTAGATCGCGCGGCGCATGGAGATGCCGCCGAAGAACTTTCCGTCGAAGTTCTGCGGCGACCACAAAGTCCCGTCCACCTGGTCCACGCTGATGGGTGCATCTTCGAGCACACTGGCCGGCGAGTAGCCGCGGCTAACCGCTGCCGAGTAGACGATCGGCTTGAAGGTGGAACCGGGCTGCCGTAGCGCCTGCGTCGCACGATTGAACTTGGAGTCGTCGAAGTCCCGGCCGCCGACCATCGCGCGTACGCCGCCGCTGCGTGGGTCCATCGCCACAAAAGCACCTTGCAGATAGGGAGATTCGCGGCCGCTCTCTTCATTCGTCGTGAACGCGCGCGCGACGAACTCCTCATACGTCCTGTGCGGAAACGGGCCGTAGCGGCCGCTCTCGATGGTGCGCAGCTGATTCTCCACACCCCGCTCGGCAGCGTGCTGCATGTCGAGATCGAGCGTGGTGTAGACGCGTAGTCCTTGCTGATAGATCCGTTCACCGAGCTTCTCTTCCAGCTCGTGTCGTACCCATTCGACGAAGTAGGGAGCAACATCTCCGGATTCCACGCGGCGAGCGAGCTGCAGCGGAAATGCGCGTGCCAGGTTTGCGCTGGCGTCGTCGATCACGCCCTCGCGCCGCATCAGCTCAATGACTGTATTGCGGCGCTGCACCGCACGATGCGGATATCGGCGCGGCGAATATCGTGACGGGGCCTTGGGGATTGCGGCCAAAGTAGCCGCCTCGGCGAGGTTCAAATCGCGCACTGATTTCCCGAAGTAGCGACGCGAGGCAGCCTCCACGCCGTATGCACCGCTCCCGAGGTTGATCTGATTGAGATATAGCTCGAGGATCTTGTCTTTCGAGTAGCGCCACTCGATCGCTCGGGCGACACGGATCTCGCGAAGCTTCCTAACGGGTGTCTTTTTTCGCGAGATGTGCGCCGGGAAGATGTTGCGAGCCAGTTGCATCGTGATCGTGGAAGCCCCTTGGCCGAACGATCCCGTGCGGACGTTATTCAGCGCAGCCCCCGGGATGCGGAGCCAGTCGATCCCGTTATGTGAGTAAAAGCGTTTGTCTTCGGTGATGATGAAGGCTTCTTGAACGGCGCGCGGAATCTCGGCTAAGGGGACGAGTGTGCGCCGTTCCAATCCGACCTCCGCAATAAAGCGTCCGTCGATCGCATAAAGCGTGGACGTCTGGCTGGGCTCGTAGGCTTCGAGCGTCGCGAGGCTCGGGCATTGATCGCCCTGACAGATGCGCGACCACGTCGCGCCGAAAGTCCCCACCGCGAACGCGGCGCCGAAGGTCCCTGTGATGCTCACGCGTCGGGCAACGACCGGGCTGCGGGCGCGGAAGCGTTGCCACGCTCGCCAGGGACGCGGTCGTCGGGACCACTGTTGCTCGAGGAAGCGAGGGACCTGCATCGCGGCGCTGAGAAAGTATGCCGGGCGATACTGCACGGCAACGAGAGAGTCTACACCGCGGTGATGGGCGAGTCTCAAGATTCGGGCCGCCTGTGCGTCTCCCGGGCGAGGGCTATTTTGTCGCAATGCCGGGGTCGGACACGTTTCTCCGCGAAATGGAGTGGCGCGGGCTGCTGTTTCAGCGCACGGATGGAGTTGCTGAAGCGCTCTCGGCGGGATCGGTGTCTGGATACTGCGGGTTCGATCCGACTGCGCCGAGCTTGCATGTGGGCCATTTGGTGCAGGTCATGGGGTTGGTGCACCTGCAGCGTGGGGGACACCGGCCGGTGGCGCTCGTGGGGGGTGGGACCGGACTGATCGGCGATCCGAGCGGACGGGCGTCGGAGCGCGCGCTGTTGAGCGAGGAGCAGACGGCGGCCAACGTGGCGGCGCTGAAGTCACAGCTGGAGCGCTTCCTGGACTTCGAGGGCCGCCTGGGGGTGCGGCTGCGCAACAATGCGGAGTGGCTCGGTTCGTTAGGCGCTATCGACTTCATGCGCGATGTGGGCAAGCACTTCACTGTCAACTGGATGTTGGCCAAGGAGTCTGTGAAGGCGCGTCTCGAGAGCGGCATCTCGTACACGGAGTTTTCGTATATGCTGCTTCAGGCGTACGATTTCTTGGAGCTGTACCGGCGCGAAGGGGTGACGTTGCAGACCGGGGGTTCGGATCAGTGGGGGAATATCACGGCGGGGTGCGAGCTGCTGAGGCGTACGTTAGGCGTCGAGGCGCACGGTGTTACGTTGCCGCTGATCACAACCTCGTCCGGGAAGAAGTTCGGGAAGACTGAGGGAGGAGGAGGGGCAGTGTGGCTGGACCGTTCACTCACGTCGCCGTACAGGTTCTATCAGTTCTGGATCAACGTGGAGGATGCGGACGCGGGGCGTTATCTCAGGTATTTCACGCTGCTGGGGCGCGAGGAGATTGCTGCGCTGGAGGGTTCTGCGGCGGCACATCCTGAGCGGCGCGAAGCGCAGGAGGCGCTCGCGCTGGACGTCACGGCGCGGGTGCACGGGGCGGAGGGGGCCGCTGCGGCGCGCGCCGTTTCGAAGCTGCTTTTCGACCGGCACGCCGATCCGAGACAGTTGTCGAGCGAGGCGCTCGGCGTGTTGCGCGAGGAGATTCCCTTTCGGGATCTCGCGGCGTTGGGTGACGGGACCGGGGGCCGGGACGAGGTGAGTGTGGTGGACCTGCTGGTGGAGACCGGGCTGGTGAAGTCGAAGGGGGATGCGCGGCGGCAGATCCAGCAGGGGGCCGTGAGCGTGAACGGGCGTCGCCTAACGAGTGAGGAGCACAGCGTCTCGCGCGAGGAAGCTATTCACGGCGGTTACTTCCTTGTGCGCAAGGGGTCGCGCGAGCTGGCGCTGGCGCACGTTTAGAGGCCGCGAGGTGGCGCTGGCGCACGTTTAGAGGCCGGAGGGAGCGCAGCGCAGGGAGGCTGAGGCGCGCCGGCGGCACGTTCGCGTCGGTCTCCGCGTACGCGTTAGGCGCTCGCCGCCGTGGCCAACGCCGTATCGATCTCGGACTCCGTCTGGTAGAAGTGCGGCGAGAGGCGGATGGCCCCTTCGCGCAGCGAGTGGATCACGTGCGCTCGCGTTAGGCGTTCGCTCGTTAGCTCCGGATTCTGCGGGATGAACGAGATCACGCCGGCGCGCCGCGCCGGATCGGCCGGAGTCACCAGGCGCAGGCCGGGGCGCGCCGCGGCCCAGGCGACGATCTTGTCAGCCAGCGCGCGGATGCGTGCCGCGATCTCTTCGATGCCGACCGCGAACAACAGTTCCAGAGAGGCGTTCATCCCGGCGAAATCGTGGTAGGGCAGCGTGACGACCTCGAAGCGCCGCGCGTCGTCGCGCCAGGTAAGGTCGTAGTCCAGCAGTTTGGAGAAGTCGTCGGTGCCGCGCGGCGCCATCCAACCGACCTCATGCGGCTCGAGCCGGCCGATCAGCTCCTGCCTAACGAATGCGAAGCCTGTCCCCCACGGTCCCAGCAGCCATTTCTGCGCGCCGCATGCGAGGATATCGATCTGCGCGGCTCGCACGTCCAGTGCGGCGGCGCCGAGTCCCTGGATTGCATCGACGACGAAGTAGACGCCGTGCCGGCGGCAAGCGCGACCGAGGCGCACGAGGTCGAGGCGGGCCCCGGATTCGGCGGCGACCCAGCTCACGGCCAGGACGCGCACGCGCGCGTCGGCGAGCGCGGCGACCAGCGCGTCCTCGTTAGGTACGCGCTCGTGGCAGGGGAGCTGCCGCAGAGTCACGCCGCGGCGGCTCTGCAGGGCCATCCAGGGATATACATTGGCGGGGAATTCGCGCGCCACGGAGAGCACCGCGTCGCCGGCACGCAGCGGCAGGGCCCGCGCGGCGAGGTTGATGCCGTGCGACGTATTGGTCATGAGGGCGATCTCGGCCGGCAGCGCACCGATCAGGCGCGCGGCCAGTTCGCGCGAGCGTGCCACGATGCCGAACTGGTGCTCCACGGACATGCGCCAGGGCCGCGAGCGCAGGTTATTGGCCGTTTCCAGGGCGCGCAGCGTGCGCTCGGGGCTGGGGCCGGTGGAGGCATGGTTCAGGTAGATGACGCCGGAGCCGTCGCCGGTCCAGGGGAACTCGCTGCGGCGGATATGGGCGATGTCGACGGGGCTCACGTTAGGCCGCGTCGCCGGCCGACGGGTCGCGCAGCTCGGCGGGTGTGTCCAGAGGCTGGCGCCGCCAGCGCCGGTGCATCCAGAAGTACTGGTCGGGATGCCGCCTAACGAGCGTCTCAAGGATGCGCGTGTAGGCCGCGACTGTGCGGTCCACTGCCTCCTCTCTGTCGCCGGCGCGCTCGACGGGGATCTCCTGCACATGAAACCAGTACTTCCCCGAGGGCCGCAGCATGGCTGCAACGAAGAACGCGGGGACCGCGAAGCGATAGGCAAAGACGGCGGCGCCGCGCGGCGTCTTGGCCGGCCGGCCGAAGAACGGCACATACGTAGAGGCCAATCCCTTGACACCCTGGTCGGAGATGAATCCCACGGCGCGGCCCGAGCGCAGCGCGCGCGGCGTTAGGCGTACGGCGTCGCTGTCATGCACGATGCGCATGCCGACGCGCTCGCGCGCCCGAGTGATGTATGCGTCGAAGAGCGGGTTCCGCATGCGCCGGGCGATGGCGTCGAAGGGGAACCCGCGGGCCGCGACGTACGCGCCGGCCAGCTCCCAGCTGCCGACGTGCCCGGTGACGAGGACGACGCCGCTACCGGCGCGCAGTGCGTCGGCGATG
>JBQTJS010000146.1:0-1870 GCA_052386875.1 Gemmatimonadaceae bacterium | reverse complement strand
CGACAGCCATCGCTTCGTGCGGCCACACACCGGCGTTCCCAATGAAGAGGTCGAGGCCGTCCAAGATGCGAGCTGCGGCCTCCACCAGCATGTCGCAGGCGCGGCGATCGCTTAGGTCTGCGGAGACCGCCCGGGCACGGCGCCCCAGCGCCAGGATCTGCCTAACGACCGCGTCGGCGGCGTCCTGCCGCTTGCGGAATCCGATGACCACATCCGCGCCCGCCCGCGCGAGGAGGACTGCCGTCGCGGCGCCGATGCCGCGCGAGCCACCCGTGACCAACGCGCGGCGTCCGCTGAGGTCGATCACGGCGCCGCCGCGGCCCCCTCCCCCCCGATCCCCTCCGCCACCACCCACTCTTCCACAACTTCACAGATGACGTGCTGAATGCACAGGTGCAGCTCCTGCGCGCGGTCAGTGCGCTCTGTGGGTACGATGACGCAATGGTCGGCTGCATCCCGCAGCGAGCCGCCGTCGTTCGCGCTGAGCGCCAGCACGCGCGCCCCCTTGGCACGCGCGGCGCGCGCCGCTCGCAGTACGTTAGGAGACTCACCGCTGGTGGAGTGGACGACCAAGAGGTCGCCGCGTCTGAGGAGCGCCTCGATCTGTCGCTCGAAGATGCGCTCGAAGCCCAGATCGTTGCCGGCGGCAGTCAGCAGCGAAGTGTCCGTCGTAAGGGCGACGGCCGGCAGCGCACGGCGCGAGCGAGCGAAGCGTACGACATACTCGGCGGCGAGGTGCTGCGCGTCGGCGGCGCTCCCTCCGTTGCCGCAGAAGAAGAGCGTGCCGCCGCCGGCGAGGGTCTCGCGCACCATGCCGGCGGCACGCGCCAGCGATGCGCCTAACGAGCCTGCGACCACTGTCGCCAGATCCGCCAGCGCCCGCAAGCGTTCGGCGAAGCGGCGCTCGATGTCATCGTCCAGGATAGCGCTCATCTGTCCGGTTCCGCGTCAGTCGCGCGCAAACATGCGGTCGCGCAGGCGCTGCAACAAACCGCGCTGCACGCGGATTGGCGGCGCTGCCAGCAGTCGCTCGTCGTGCAGCAGGCGTCGTGGGTTCTCCGCCACCAGGATTTCGGCGGCTTCGCCCGCCCCCAGCTCGCTCAGCCAGGCGCGCGCTGTGGCCAGCGAGCGCATATCCCCATGGTTGTCGCTGGCAAGGCAATCGATGAGTCCTTCCTCGAGCAGCTCGTGCGCGACATCGGCGCGCGGGCCGCCGCCGAGGAGCATGCGGCCATCGGTTTGGATCGCGGCTCCCGCCTCGCGCCACTCCCGTACATGCGCGGCAGTGCAGCCGTGATAGCGGTCCGGGTGAGCGACAACGGGTACGATACCGCCGGAGCGCAGGCGCAGGATCTCTTGCGTGGCTCCCTGGGGGAGGGGGCCGTAGGGGAACTCGACCAAAACTGCGCGGGAGCGGCCTAACGCGAGCGCCGGATCGCTCAGATCGCAGCCCGGCCGGTCGAGCTTGATCTCCCAACCGCGCAGCACGATGAGCGATGCCGGTGCATGGGCACGCAGCGCGCTCAACAGCTCGCCGTAATAGTCCCAGGGGACCTCGCTGATGCGCGAAGCGTCGAGGTGGGGAGTGCAAACCACGGTGCGTACCCCTTCGGCCGCGAAGCGCGCCAACACCTGGGCTGAGGTCTCGAACGACTGAGACCCGTCATCGACACCCGGGAGGAGATGCGTGTGGATGTCGATCACGCCGCGCCGTTTTCCAACGTAGTGAGCGTTGCTAACGCTTTCCCGGCCAGTTCGTCCAGCACGTCCGCTTCGCCTGCGCGCTCGAAGGCGAGCGTTACCAGCGCGTCGATCGCCAGTAGTTCGAGCGCGTGTTCCCGTGCCGCGAAGTCGCCGCGCTCGACGAGCT
>JBQTJS010000145.1:0-2063 GCA_052386875.1 Gemmatimonadaceae bacterium | reverse complement strand
GCGGTGGCGGGAAGCGCAGCCACGAGCGCCAATGCCAGCGCTAGGCTCGCGCCGAGCGACCAGAACTTCACGCCGGGCTGCCGTCCGCGGGATCGCTTTCCACTTCGATCTCGAGCTTCGACCGCTTGCGCCGGCGCAGGACTCCCTTCTTGCGACGCCGCAGCAGAACACGGGCGAGATACGCGGCGGAACCCAGGTGCCTAACGGTGGATGCTGCCGATTCGGCGAGATCGCGTACTTGCGTCTGCGTCTCCTCCAACAGCCGGTCCACGCGTCTGATGCGGCGATGCGCCAGCGCCAGCACGTGGTCAGCGCGGTCTGCCCCCTTGTGCACGATGGAACCGACATGTTCCACCTCGCGCCGAGCGACAGACACTGTCATGCGCACATCGTCCAGGATCGTGCGCGCATCGCGTGATATCCCGGATATGTCTCCGGCCGTGCGCTGCAACAACGTCGTCAACTGCGTCACCGTGCGCCGCAAGAGCACGAGCAGCGCGATTACGCCCACCAGCAGTAACGCCACTAACACCCCCACCACGATTTGGCTGACCGCCGCCCATGTCACTATACCACTCGAGACCTGCATGGTGAGAAGCATGAACACGCTCGTCGTGTAAGGAAGCCAGGCCCATCCGCCTACTCGTCATGCAAGCTCTCGGCCCGCGAGGCCGCGCTCAAGTGACTGTGGTGCCGCTTGACTCGTCCCGTTGGCTCCGGCATATCTTCGCGCTCCGCATCCCTCGCCCTAACGCCCGAATGACCACCGTGCAGTACGTGGTGGAGGGCGGCCGTCGCCTTTCGGGCAGCATCCGCCCGGCCGGCAACAAGAACGCCGCACTCCCCATAATCGCTGCTTCGCTGCTTACGGACCAACCGGTCACGCTGCATAACGTGCCGCGCATCCGCGACACGGAGACGCTCGTCGAGCTCGTTCGCTCGATTGGGGCCGAAGCCACATGGCTCGGCACCAACGAGCTGCGCATCCATGCCCAGCGCGTGCGCACGGCGGAACTCGATCCGCGACTGTGCGCTCGGATCCGCGCGTCGATCCTCCTTGCGGCGCCCGTCCTCGCTCGCTGCGGCGAAGTAGTACTCCCCCCGCCAGGGGGCGACGTCATCGGCCGCCGCCGCGTGGATACGCATTTCCACGTGCTCGAGCGGCTCGGCGCCACAATCGATACATCGAGGAACTTCGCCTTCAAGGCTGCGGCGCTGCGCGGCGCCGACATCTTCCTCGACGAGCCGAGCGTCACGGCCACCGAGAACGCGCTGAGCGCTGCCGCGGCGGCGCAGGGACGCACAGTGCTCCGCAATGCAGCGAGTGAGCCGCACGTGCAGGACCTCGCCCGCTTCCTCGTCGCACTCGGCGCCCGCATCAGCGGTATCGGATCGAATGTGATGACGATCGACGGCGGCATGCCGTTAGGCGGCGTCACGCATATCATCGGCCCCGACCACATCGAAGTGGGATCCTTTATCGGCCTTGCAGCCGTGACCCGCTCAGGCCTTCGCATCGAGGACGCCGGCGTCGAGCATCTGCACTCGACGCTCGTGGGGTTCGAGCGGCTCGGCGTCGACATCCGCGTCGACGGAGACGCGCTCGTTATACCAGCGGGTCAGTCGCCGACAATTCGTCCCGACCTCGGCGGACATGTACCGACCCTGGCGGATCAGCCCTGGCCGGCGTTCCCGGCCGATTTGATGTCGATTGCCATCGTCACTGCAACGCAGTGCGCTGGGCTCATCCTGATGCACGAAAAGATGTTCGAGTCGCGTCTCTTTTTTGTCGACAAGCTCATTGCTATGGGCGCTCGCATCGTCTTGTGCGACCCCCACCGAGCCCTCGTTGCGGGACCGACCGCGCTGCGCGCAGCGCGCGTGTCGTCGCCGGACATCCGCGCGGGAATGGCAATGCTATTGGCCGCAATGAGCGCCAAGGGGCAAAGCGTTATCGAACACGCCGAGCAGATTGAACGCGGTTACGAGCGCATCGATGAGCGCCTCAACGCGCTCGGTGCCAGCATAACGAGAACGACGGACGGCGGCCCAGGGTGATCGCC
>JBQTJS010000144.1:0-1827 GCA_052386875.1 Gemmatimonadaceae bacterium | reverse complement strand
CAGCACGCGGCCGGCATCCAGCAGAATGGCGACGTCGCCTAACAAGCCGGCTTCGGTAAAGTCGTGGGTGACTTGCAGCACAGTGAACCCCCAATCTCTGTGCAGGGCGCGCACTTCGCGCCGGGCCAGCGAGCGCCGCTTGGGATCGAGGGCGCTAAAAGGCTCGTCCAGCAGCACCAGAGCGGGTCGGCGCGCCAGCGCCCGCGCCAGCGCGACGAGCTGTCGTTCACCGCCGCTGAGCGATTGCACATCGCGGTCGGCGAGGTCTGCGATGCGGAAGCGGTTGGTGACTTCATTCACGGTGCGGGCGTTCGCGCCGCTGGTGCCGTACTCGATATTTTCGCGCACCGAGAGGTGCGGAAAGAGATAGCCGTTCTGGTAGACGATGCCGATGCCGCGTGCTTCGGGAGGCTCGCGCGTTGCGTTGCGGTCGCCTAACGAGACGTCGCCGCCGCTCAGGGGCGTCAGGCCGGCAATCGCCTCCAGCAGCGTTGTCTTGCCGGAACCGGCCGGGCCGATCACGACGCCGTAACCCCCTGCCGGGACGTCGAACGAGATGTCGCGCAGTTGGAACGTCCCTACGCGCGCGCTGAGCCCGCGGACTCTGATCACCAGGGCTGATCCACACGGCGCTCGTAGCGCAGCACGCGCAGCAGCACGAGCGGCACGAGCGCCAGAAGCACCAGCACAGCGGCCGCCGGAAGCGTCTCGGCGAGGCCGAACGTCGTGAAGCGGTCGTAGCTCAACACGCTCACTGTCTTGGGGTTGTACGTGAGGATCACGATGGCGCCGAACTCGCTCACTGCGCGTGCCCACATGACGACTGCGGACGCCACGAGCCCCCGAGCAGCCAGGGGGAGCGTGACGCGGCGGAGGGCACGCCAGGGGGGGTCGCCTAACGTGCGTGCCACTGCCTCGTACCGGCGGTCGACACGCGCGAAGGCTTCGCGCGCGCCGCTCACGTACAACGGCGTCGACACGAAGAGCATTGCGGCGACGATTCCCAGCGGGGATCCAACCACGCCGAGGCCGGCATCCAGTAGGGCTCCGCCGACGGTGCTCTGGCGACCCAGCACCAGGAGCAGCGCTATCCCTGCCACCGGGTGCGGAATGAGCAGCGGGAGATCCAGCACTGCGGCCGCGGCGCCGGCGGAACGCGACTTGGTGCGTGCCAGGAAGTATGCGAGGGGGGTTCCGCCCAGGATGCCGATCAGGGTCGCCCCTGTTGCTGTCAGGGCAGTAAGCGCCAGGGCGTTCCGCAGCTCAGCGTCCCCACCGAGCGACTGCATCCCCGAACTGCCGCCTCGCAGCACAAGCTCGGCGATCGGCGCGACAAGGAAGAGGAGGAGGAGCGAGCTGGCGAGCGCCGCGACGATGCTGGCCAGGCGATGAGTTATGGTGGGTCGCACGGACTATATTCTGCGCTGCCGGCGCCGCCCCTGCCTATCCCCTAGTCCCAACACCGGAGACTCTTGGACCTCGCGCTCGACATCCAGCATGTCGTCAAGCGTTTCGCCCAGCATGTGGCGGTGCGCGACCTGTCGCTGCAAGTGCCGCGGGGGAGTGTGTATGGTCTGCTCGGGCCAAACGGAGCCGGGAAGACGACCACGATCCGCATGATCCTCGACATCATCATGCCGGACGAGGGGAGTATCCGCGTCTTCGGCGAGCCGAACGGCGATGCGCGCGTGCTGGATCGCGTGGGCTATCTCCCCGAGGAGCGCGGCTTGTACAAGAAGATGCAGGTGCGCCGGCTGCTGCGGTTCCTGGCGGAGCTGAAGGGGGTTCGGGGGCGCGAGGCGGACCGTCGCATCGAGCCGTGGCTGG
>JBQTJS010000143.1:0-4299 GCA_052386875.1 Gemmatimonadaceae bacterium | reverse complement strand
GCATAACGCGAGCACCGCGAAGCTGTTACGTAAGCCGGTGTATTGCAGAACAGTTGACATTTCCGTGCTCCTACCTCGAGAGCAACGCAACTCGCGGGCCCACGCCAACGGTCGAGCTACTCCAAAGCACCTGGGACCGCCATCCGCGTCACCTATTGCAGACGCGCGACTGTGAGATAGGGCACAGCGGGCGTGCAGCGCCGGAGTTCGCAACGAGAGCTGTGGGTTCAACAGGGCCGGGCTGCATAACGAAAAAGCCCCGGCGTACCGGCGCCTTGGCCCTGCGTGCGTCTCTGCCTAGCGCCCGGCGGGGAGGAGCGGCGCCTTGGACATGTCGATCACGTCCCAATACCCCTGGATCCGCCCGTCGCGGTAGGCGCCTAACAATTCCCGGATCGGGCAGAGCATCGTGACCGAACGCGGGCGCCGCCAACCGTTCGAGTAGTAGGCGCCTCCATAATTGAACACAGCACGGAGGAAGGTGCTCCGATCGCTGAGCGGCAGCGTCGCAACGTTATCGTAATAGCGCCGCCATGCGTCGGGACTCTGAAAGAGGTACTGCTCGACGTTCGAAGTGTACACGGCACTTACAGTCGCATCGTGCCGACGCAGATACGCTCCCACGGCGCGCAGTGCCTTTTCGCCGGCGAAATCGCCGATCACAGGAACGATCAAGTTGCGCCGGTGCAGCGATCTCAAAGCAGCGAAGTTCGTTTCGCTGGCGAGATACCCGCGTTGGACGCCCGCGCCGTCAGTCTCCGACATCAGTTGAGCGTACGTCGGCATGCTGCGGCCTCCCCGCCAGTTGCCGCGGCCGAACGAGTAAGTGAGGTCGGGTCCGTCAGCGAAGAAAGCCGCATAGACGTACTCGATCCCCGCGATGTCATCGCCGGAGAGACCGAATCCATGAGTGCTCGTTAGGTGCTCGCTGATAAGGCGCATGTTTCGCGCAAAGCGTGCGCTGTCCGGCGCGGTCTGTGCGAACGCCTGTAGTAGGTCGTTTATGGCCGACGCCGTGTCCACGCCCGCCGGCCTCGCGCGCGAGAAGAGAATCGCCAGGAAATCGGCGCGGTCGCGCGACAGCTCGACGATTGCCTTGTACATGAGGTGCTGCAGCATCGCGCCGCGTCTGATATCGACTATGAAAGCGATCCGCGGGCGCAGCGCGGTGATGTACGTGAAATTCTGATCGGGCCCGACGCCGAGGTACACACCCCCCGTATCGACGGCCTCCAGCAACTCGGGGATGACGTGCTGGAAGGTAAGCTCGTTGGAGACGAGGTTGTCGGAGCGGAAGTAGCCGTCGCTTTCCGATGACTCGGTGACGAGGTTCCAGAACGCGCTATCGCTGAGCTGCGCGGGGAGCGCTGTAACGGCCGCGCGCTGCACCCGCGCCGGCGCGGTCGATACCGACGCAACTACCGCGAACGCCACGGAAGCGCTCCAAAGCGAGAAGCTGCGTCGGGCCCTCGAGAAGGAGGTCATGTTATCTTCGAGGTCATTGCAATCAGAATCATGCGAGCCATCTCCTCCCGCACAACCCCCTACGGCGCGGCGGCGCTGTTCGCTGCCGCGTTGCTCGGCGCTTGCTCCAACAGTAGTCCGGCGCGCGATCCCGACGCCGCAGTTGCGGCTGCGCTGGGCAGTCTCCGCGGCAGCGCGCTCGCCCGGCCGGTCGCTCGTCCCGCGTTCGTTTTACGCCGCAGCGACGGCGCGTCCTATGATTTCGCACAGGAAACCACGGGACGCGTGACTCTGCTCTTCTTCGGCTACACGTACTGTCCCGACATCTGTCCGCTGCACATGGCCAACATCGCGGCCGTCCTGAAGAAGCTTTCGTGGGAGGAACGTCAGGCTATCAGTGTCGTATTCGTCACTACCGACCCCGAGCGCGACACGCCGGAGCGGCTGCGGCAATGGTTGGCGGACTTCGACCCGTCATTTGTCGGGCTGCGGGGCCCGATCGCTGAAGTGAATCGCATCCAGCAGTCGTTAGGCCTTCCGCCGGCAGCTCGTGAGGCAGGCGCCGATTCCCGGTACCTCGTCGGCCACGCAGCGCAGGTCTTGGCGTTCGCTAAGGACGACAGTGCACGTGCTGTCTATCCCTTCGGCACGCGCCAGGAAGACTGGGCCCATGATCTCCCGATCCTCGCGGACGAGCCGCCGCAGCGGTCTCCGTTGTCTCCGCGTTAGGGCAGCGCTTCTATGCAGTGGTGGTGCTCGGCGCAGGACTCGGCGTGGCGCTGGGAATGGCAGGCGTATCCCGGGGTCTGGCTCTTCATCGCGCTATTGGCGTTCGTCCAGTGGCGCTGGCACCGCGCGGCGCAACGTGCCGGAGCTGCAGCGCCCTGGCCGCATCCTGCGTCCATCGCCGGCCTGTTCGTCCTGTGGCTGGCGCTGGACTGGCCGATAGGCGCGTTAGGCGCCGGCTACCTCGCGTCGGTGCACATGCTGCAGTTCCAGCTCATTGCGCTCATAGCGGTACCACTACTGCTACAGGGGCTGCGCCTCGAGGTGCTCGAGCTGCTGCCGCGCCGCGGCACTTTCGGAGGTGCGCTGGTCGATCGCCTAACGTCACCTGTCAGCGGACTCATAGCGTTCAATGCGATCGTCTTGCTTACACACATCCCTGCCGTCGTCGACAGTCTCATGGCGACACAGCTCGGTTCCTTTGCCATCGACCTGCTGTGGCTCGCGGCGGGAGTTCTCTTCTGGTGGCCCGTCATCCTGCCGGTACCAGCGCGCCCGCGCTTCGGCGCCCCGCTCAAGATCGGCTACCTCGTGCTCGGCCTCATGTTCAGCCCCGTCATGTTCGGCCTCGCCGGTTTCCTGGTCTACAGCGAACATCCGCTGTTCAGTACGTACGAGCTGGCGCCGCCCATCGCCGGCCTTACATCCAGGAACGATCACGTGATCGCCGGATTACTCATGTCGGTAGGCGGAGCTGCGGTGGCGTTCGTCGCGCTCACCAAGATATTCTTTGATTGGAGCAAGCGAGAGGGATAGCGTGAGGTGTGCGAGAACCATGAGCGGTGTATTGCTGCACACTTGCGCGGCTGTCGTGTTGAGCCTAACGAGCCCACATCGGCTTGCCGCGCAGCATGAGCATCGGCCGCCGCCGGCTCAGCGCGATTCCGCGTTCCGCGCGCTGCAGCAGCGCGGCAAGGCTGTCATGGGAGTGGACCAGTACACATCGGCTCACGTCTTCGAGGTCCTCCCTGACGGCGGCCGCATCGAGCTGCAGCGCGGCGTGGACGACAGCGCGGGCGTAAGCATTATCCGCGCGCACATGCTCGAGGTACGCCGGCGCTTCACGGCGGGCGACTTCTCGCTGTCCGAAGCAGTGCACGACGATCACGCGATCCCCGGCGTCGATACGATGCGCGCCCTGCGTAATGTCATCCGCTACAAGTACCGCGACCTCGCGCGCGGCGCCGAGGTGCGCATTCATACGAGTGACGTTGCTGCGTTACGCGCGATCCATCAGGTCCTCGCCTTTCAGCGCGCCGATCACCGCACGTCTGCGACGCGCTCGAGCGAGAACGCAGTGTATCACGGGCGCTCCCGCCAGCTCGTCGCCGAGGTGCCGCGCCGCGACACCACCGTGACAATCGACGGGGAACTCAGCGAAGACGTGTGGCGCAAGGCCGCGCTCCTCACCGGCTTCTCGAGCTACCTCCCGCTGGACAACCGGCCCGCCCAGGATTCGACCGAAGTGCTGGTCTGGTACTCGGCGACGGATGTGTATTTCGGCGTGCGCGCCTTCGAGACGCATGGACCGGTACACGCCACGCTGGCCGCGCGTGACCGGATCGACAGCGACGATTACATCCAGCTCTTGATCGACCCGTTCAACGACCGGCGTCGCGCGTTTGTATTCGGTATCAACCCGTTAGGCGCCCAGGCGGACGGTATGCGCACCGACGCGTTCGGCGCTCCCACGCCGCGCGGGCAGACTTTCGGCGGCAGCCCGCCGGCCAACGTCGATCTCAATCCCGACTTTGTCTTCGAGTCGAAGGGGCGCCTAACACACTACGGATATGAAGTCGAGGTGCGCGTCCCCCTCAAGAGCATCCGCTTCCAGGGAACGAACGAGCAGCGCTGGTCCTTTCAGGCGCTGCGCTACGTGCAGCATTCAGGTTACCAGCAGACCTGGACGCCGGCGCGGCGCGGGTCGGCGGCGTTCCTCGGCCAGTCCGGCACGCTTGCAGGCTTCCGCGATCTGCAGCGCGCCACGGTCGTCGAGATCAATCCGGAGTTTACGGCAGCAATCAGCGGCCGGCCCGCGGCCGCGGACGA
>JBQTJS010000142.1:0-3092 GCA_052386875.1 Gemmatimonadaceae bacterium | reverse complement strand
GCGTCTCGGCGCTTCAAACCTCACACCCTGAGCATGGCCCACCGGGGCTTGGCGGCTCGTTAGGCGTGGCACGCAGGTTCTCCGCCCATGCTTCGCTCAGGGCGAGTTTAGGCGTAACAGGAGTAGTCAGGTTGGCCGATGATATCTCAGTGTGCTACCCACAGGCTGACGGGAGCTGCTTACCAGATGCTGTGTTTCCTAAATGGCTCACTGCGTTCGAACTTCAAGGAGTACTGGTCCCTGTGCCCCGAGTTCCGCTAAGCGCAATACTGGGAGTAGGGGTGGTTAGAAGCGACGGCGCTGCCCAAAGAGACCGGGAACCGCTACCGGTGGTAGCTGAGTCAAAAACGCGGGGACTTTGGAAGGCGGGACTCGAGCTTTTGAATCGCCCCGGGATTGTCGGAGGCTCCAATGCTTGAGAGGTTGGAGCCATGGACAAAACGCACGCAGGTTGAGGCGCGCCCTTTCAGCGCCGTCCGGGAGCCAAAGTGGCTATGGGCACCGCCCCTCAGGAGAACAAGCGACGACGTATGCTTGGCGCGCTTCGCTTAGTCCGGGAAGGATCATGCGCGCCCAACACACAATCAGGTCGATGCATGCGCGCCCAACACACAATCTGCCTCGTCGGCGATGCGCTCCAGTTGCGCCTCAAAACGCTCGGCACGGACGCGCCCGTGCGCACCTAACGAGGTGCACAGCAAAGCACCGGTGTGCCCTACAGCAGTATCAGTCCACGACGCGCGCCGGCGGCTACGGCCCCTGCGCGCGAGTCGGTGCCAAGTTTGCTTAAAAGCGACTCCACGTACGTCTTGACCGTATGCGACGAGATATGCAAACGTGCCGCGATCTCCTTATTGGCGAGACCGTCGGCGAGCATGCCGAGTATCTCTCTCTCGCGCGGAGTAAGGCGCGGCGGTTCGGCATCGCGGCGCAGCTGCAGGCGCGCGGCATTGCGATCGTTCGCCGTAAGCGATGCAACCTGATCCTGACTCAGTGTGATGAGTCCCAGCTCGGCGGATTGGACCGCAGCGCGCAACTCGTCGCTGTTCACCTGGCGCGGGAGCACCGCGAAGACTCCGGCCGCCAGAGCCGTCGCCACCCATCCTGCGCCGGGATGATCGATGAGAAGGATGACGGCGGGGACTCGCTGGGCGAGGTCACCCGTGATTTCGAAGGAGGGCGGCAGGGCCAGCTCGTCGGCGGCATCAAGCGCGAAGAGTGCCACGTCGGCATCGGCTCCCTCCAGGACGGACTCGACGTCGTCTACCCGGTCGCTGACGTGCACTACGGTCACGCCCGCCTCGGCGAGCGCTGCCAGCAGGGCTTCCCGCGCGGCCGCCGAAGCGGCGGCGATGGCCACGCGGCTCGTTAGGCTGCCCACTCGCCGGGCGCCCAGGCCCGCTGCCTCAACATGGACCGGAGAAAGTCCGCCACCACGTTCACGGGGATCGCCACGCCGAGGCCGGAGACGACCATCGCATTAATGCCCACGAGCCGTCCGGACGCGTCGACAAGGGGTCCGCCCGAATTCCCCGGCGCCAGTTGGATGTCGGCCGCGATCCAGCGCGGCTCACCCGCGGCGTCGCGGGCGACATGATGCAGCACGCCTAACGCCAGAGCATTTGCTCACGCCGAGCGGGTGCCCCAGCGCCAGCAGCAGCGCTCCGGCGCGCAGACGATGCACGTCACCGGCTGCGGCAGCCACGAGACCCGGGGCGGGTATGGCGAGCGCAGCCAAATCGCGTTGGCCATCGCGCGCGATCACGGCGCCCTCGACCTGCTCGCCGATTGCCAGCGTGACCACGTACCCCTCGCGCTGAGCGACGTGAGCGTTCGTGACAACGAGCCCGGCGGCGTCCCATATCACCCCGCTCCCGGCGTGTTTGCTGCGGCGCGACGCCCCGGCGGAAAGCTCGACAGTATAGGAGCGCACCAGAGTGGCGAGCGCCGCCAGCTCATGGCCCAGCAGGTGCGGTGTCGAGCCGCTCAAAGCTTGTCGCATGCTCATGTCAACGCCCTCTGCGACCACGCCGCGCGTACGGCCGATCGCCGATCGTTAGGCGGAGACTCGTGAGATGCCCGGCGCGGATCACTTGGACCTCGGCATCCGTCCCGACGCGCTCGGCGGAGAGGGCCCCGAGCAGCTCCGCCGGGTCCGCGACTGCCTGGCCGTCCAGCGCTATGATGACGTCGCCCAGGAGGAGACCGCCGCGCTGAGCCGGCGAATCGCTCTCCACGTTCATCACGAGCAGTCCGAAGGGCTGATCCAGGGAGAGCGACCTAACGAGATCGTCCGGAATCCGTACCGGTTGCGCCGCGACCCCGATGTAGCCGCGTGCCACGCGGCCCGTGGCCGCCAGCTGGCCCACGATGCGCCCCACTGTGGACGCGGGGATTGTGAGGGCGGCGGCGCGCGATAGGCCGGATGTGTTGAGGCCAAGCACGCGTCCGGAGGCATCGACGAGGGGACCGCCCGAGAAGCCGTCGTAGATGGCGAGGTCGAGCCGGATGAAGCTGTCGATGCGGCCGCCGTGCCAGGTTCGCCACTCGCCGCCGACGGCGCTGACGATGCCCAGCGCCGCGGTGGCGAGCGAAGTCGCTGTTGATGGACCGGGCAAGGTCTCCTCGTGTCAACTTGTTAGGCGAGCCCCGTCCCCTCCGCTCGCGACGACTGCAGGAGGGGCACACTGCGGACCAATCACGCTGTGCCAGAGCGGCGCACAGTTACGGCTGCTCCGTTCAGGACGGCAGACTCCCTTCTGTCGAGATGACCGGATGCGCGGCGAAAACGGCACTCGCTTCAGGGTGCCGTGGGTGCCATGGGTGTACTAACGTCCCGTATGTGATACTGTCGCGTTAGGCAGGCTTGTCCCCCGCCGGGGAGCAGCGTTGCATCGGCACGCTTTGACCGGGCTGTGTATTGCGGAGGTGCCGTCCGGGCGTAGGTTGACTAATGGTCCTTGGCCGGCCCGGGAGCCGAGCCGGTCAAGGGCGTCGCCGCCAACGCCGGGGATCGACCCATGAAGCCAGGAATACCTCTCATCGCAGGCACTGTCGCTCTTGTACTGCTGGCGGCCTGGTTCGGGCGGACC
>JBQTJS010000141.1:0-9205 GCA_052386875.1 Gemmatimonadaceae bacterium | reverse complement strand
ACGAGCACCAGTGTGACCATGAGCGCGGCGATGAGAGAAAGGATGAGGATCGCATCGCCGCTATGAACGCGGTCTCCTTGCAGGCGGCGCGGCCTAACGACAATGCGGCGATAAAGCAGCACCAGGGCAGCCGCCAGAACCGCGGCCGCCGTCAGCTCCTGCGACAGGAGGAAGCTCCAATGCAAAGGCGCCGGCAGGAGCGCCGCGTACGTAAACGACGGCATGATCCCCTGAACGAGGATCTCGACAGCCCCGATCTGCAGGATGACAAAACCCCAGAACACGGCGGCGTGCAGCGGACCCACAATCGGATCGCGCAGGATCTTGGATTGCGCCAGGCCGATGGACACGAGATTCCAGACACGCCGCGGGATGTTATCGAGCCGGCGTCCTGCGTCGCCTTGCGCAACCCTGAGATAACGGACGAGGCGCTGCGCGTTGTACGAGAAGAACGCGGCGCCAAGCAACAGGCAGAGCAGGAAAACGCTTTGACCGATCGTCATGCCGGGTGGGATCGTAGCTCCTCCAGAGACACTCGAAAAGCGAACTGATTCACAGCGCGCACTTACCGCTCAAGTGGCGCCGCTGTCAGCCCTGCTCTCGCACGTTCTTGATTGCTTGAGTAAGGGCCGGCACGACCTCGAAGACGTCGCCTACAATGCCGTAGTCCGCGATCTTGAAGATCGGCGCTTCGGCATCTTTGTTGATCGCTACGATGCAGCGCGACGCACGCATCCCTGCGAGGTGCTGGATCGCTCCCGAGATGCCCACTGCCACGTAAAGGTCCGGACTCACCTGGCGGCCCGTCTGTCCTATCTGATCGCTGTGCGGCCGCCATCCGTCGTCCGTGACGGCGCGCGTCGCTCCCACCGCCGCGTTCCCGAAGGCCGCGGCCAGCTCTTCGACCAGCTTGAAGTTCTCGGCGGCCTTGAGGCCGCGCCCTCCGCTCACGATCACCGGTGCCTCCGCGAGGTCGAGCTTGCGGTTGTCGCCGAGCAGCATGTCGGTGACTACAACACGGGACGCTGTGGGATCGGCGGCTAGCTCGGCGTATTCCACGCGCGGCGTGCGCGGCGAGCCGGCGGCCGGGGTGAAGGCGCCGGGGCGCAAACTGATTACGGCGGGAGGAGCATCGGGCTCGCGCGTTAGGCGCAGAGTCGCGGCTACTTTGCCCGCGTATACAGGGTGGACGGCCGTGACGCCGCCGGCATCGATACTGAATGCCGTCACGTCGCTCAGAATCGCTGCGCCGCTGCGCGCCGCGACACGCGGCGCCAGATCTCTGCCGCGCGCCGACGCGGCCAGAATGACGAGACCGTAGCCCTGGCGCGAGCGCTGCGCCAAGAGCGGCGCGAGCGCGTCGGGGTTGTAATGTGTCAGCGCAGCGTGCTCCGTGACGAACACGAGATCCGCTCCGAAATCGCCTAACGTGGAGGCGTGTTCGGCGATGCCCGGCGGGCCCGCCAGCACGGCGTGGACTTCTCCCCCCAGCGCGTCGGCTGCCCTGCGTGCCGCGCTGACAGTCTCGTATGCTACCTTGCGCAGAGCAGGGCCGCGTTCCTCCGCATACAGCAAGACGTTAGGCATCATAGCACCTTGGCTTCCGTCTGCATCAGCCGCACCAGCTCCGGGACTGCCGCCGCACCCTGTCCCAGGATGCGGCCCGCGGCGCGCTCAGGGGGGAGCTGCATCTCCTCCACCGTCACGCGCACGCTCCCTAACTGGGCCGGTCTGCTGTCCATCGGTTTCTTCTTGGCCGCCATGATCCCTTTGAGTGACGGGTAGCGCGGCCGCGCGATCCCCTCGTCGATCGTCACGACGGCAGGAAGCGGGAATCGCAGCAGTTCCGCCCCTCCCTCCAGCTCGCGGCGCGCCGTCCCATGACCGTTCGCGATTTCAAGCTTGGAACAGGCATGCACAGTGGGGACCCCCAGCTTTTCTCCAACCATGACGCCGACAGCGCCGGCTGCAGTGTCGATCGCCATCTTGCCGAACATGATCAGGTCGTAAGAACCGTCCTTAAGCTCCGCGGCGAGGGCCTCTGCGATGGCGGCCGCATCGAACGGTACGTCACTGCACTCCAGGTGCACGGCGCGGTTGGCGCCCATCGACAGCGCTTTGCGCAGGACCTCCTTTACGGCCTCCGGCCCTAACGAGATGACTGTCACTTCACCGCCGGCCTCGCCGCGCTTCTCGATCATTTGCAGCGCGGCTTCCACGGCATAGCTGTCGAAGTCGCTCATGTCCCATTTGAGCCCTGTCTCGTCAACGGCGCGACCGGACGGCGCGATGCGGAACTTTACGTCCATCTCGGGGACGCGCTTGATGCAAACGGCGAGCTTCACCGGTGTTATCGGCCTTGTGAAAAAGTTCACATAAAGGTAGCCCGGCAGCGCTTGCGGTGCCACGCGACGCCTATTTCGGTAGTGTCCCGACACTGCACCTACCTCATCTTGCCGCGACTCTCATCTCACTACAGATGACGCATCCGCCTTCAGAAACGCCGCGTCCGCGCGCACTCGTCACCGGATCCACGGCCGGCATCGGCCGCGCGTTCGCCGGGCAACTGGCGCGGCTCGGCTACGACCTCGTGCTCGTCGCGCGCGATGCCAAGAGACTCGCCGAGGTAGCGCGTGAAGTGGAGCTTTCGACAGGCAGACGTAGCGCCGTCCTGGCCGCCGACCTGAGCGACGACGGCGCGGTTGCGCGCATCGTGGCGCACATCGACGAGCAGCCGGTCGACGTGCTGGTGAATAACGCCGGCTTCGGCAGCGGCGGGCCGCTGGTTCGCAGCGATCGCGGGAAGCAGGAGGCGATGATCCGGCTGCACGTTCTGGCCGTCAGCCGGCTGACGCAGGCAGCACTGCCGGCGATGATCGCGCGGCGGCACGGCGCCATCATCGTCGTGTCGTCGACGGCGTCGTACCTAACGAGTGCCGGGAACGTCAACTACTGCGCGACCAAGGCCTATCAGCGCATCTTCGCCGAGAGTCTCTCTCTCGAGGTGGGCCGCCACGGCGTGTACGTGCAGGCGCTGTGTCCCGGGTTTACGCATACCGAGTTCCACGAGCGTGCCGGCGTGGACAAGCGGCGCGTGCCGGCGTGGATGTGGATGAGCGCCGATCGCGTTGTTGCCGCCTCGCTCGCCGCGATGCGCGCGGGACGCGGACCGGTAGTCGTACCCGGCTGGGGATATCGCTTGATGGTGACGGGTCTGCGTTATGCGCCGCGATGGCTGCGGGCTGTCGAGGCTAAAATGTACAGGCGAGACCGCTGACGGCGGCGGCATCCGGCGTTAGGCTACAGCACGCGGGCGGCGTTTGTCCGTGCTTGAGACGGCGCGAGCTTGAGAGTGCCGTTCTCCTGGTGAGTGCAGCGTGCTCGTTATGCAGCACTGCGTTTTCTGATTCGAGCACCTCATTCTTGCGTAGCGCAGTCTGCGCGGCCGCACGAGAAGGCCGATGAAAGTCAGCCAACGCAGCTCTGAACGGAAGTCCCTGCGACCGGGATGCTGCTGTTCTCCGGAGACTCGCGTCAGGGGACGATCTCGATCCCTCCCTGCATCGTCCCGTATGTGTGATGTCCGGGCCCCGACTTGTATTCGCGCGAGCGCGTGACGGCGCGCCAGGCCAGCGACAGGCGTTTGATACGCAGGCCGATGCCCACGGTGTGTTCGCGCACGGCCGCTTCGCGTTCGACCGAGCGGTTCGGATTCACAGTGTTGCCGTCGAGCGAAAAGCTGCGAAGCACGAGTTCCTGGCGGACGCCGCCTAACAAGTACAGCTCCAGCGGTGCTCGGCGATGCCACGACGGCACGTGCCACGGATGCGAGAGCGCGGCGCCGAGGCGGCCCTGCACCCCCAGCTCCGCGTTGCTGAGGATATTCCCCGCCGCGGCTCCGATGAAAGGCTGCAGCGCGATCGCGGGCCCGCGCGGCGCGGCAGTGCGGGCGAGCCAGGAACGGCGGTAGCGGGCCAGCACGCCGGGCTCGAAGGCGACCTGTGTCTCCCAGCCGGGGGCCTGGCGCGTATAGCCCTCGTTAATGTGGTGCGCGACAGACTGAGCCAGTTGGCCTAACGCGGGGCGGCCTGTGACCCCCAGTGCCAGCTCGATCTCGTCCAGGGTGCGCGGCCGCGCGAAGCGCGCCGTGGAACTCACGTACAGCCAGGCGGCGTAGGGCCGCTCGCGCTCCCATTCGGGGACCGCGAACGGCGCGCGATCCAGGTTGGGCGTATAGATGTCCTGGCCGATAAGCAGCTCATGGGAGACGCAGGTGCTCGTGGCGGCCGGGCGCACCTCGCAGCTCGCGCCGCGCGTCGTTAGGCGACCTGCCCACCACGGCGCCCGATATGTCTCGGCGGACAGCCGCACACCGTTGCTGTATTGTTCGTCCGTACGCCGCGCCGGTCGCTGCCAGAAGTTGTAGGCGTCGTTGTCGAGGCGCGCCCGCACTGCCCACTGCGCCGTGCCGGGGACCGGTGCGAGCATGAGCGCAGTGAGCGCCGCGGCCAGGGCGCGCGCTCCGCATCGCGGCGCGCCCAAGCGTGGCGCGCCGCGCGGGGGGGCGCCGGGCGTCTGCACCGCAGTCTCAGTTGAAAGCATTGATTCCGGTGACGGCCTGGCCGAGGATGAGCGAGTGCACGTCGTGCGTCCCCTCGTAGGTGTAGACGCTCTCGAGGTTGGCCATGTGACGCATAGAGGCATACTCGGAGAGGATTCCGACCGCGCCTAACAAGCGACGGGCTTCTCTCGCGACGTCGGTCGCCATGTCCACATTGTTGCGCTTGGCAAGCGAGACCTGCTGCGGCGTGAAGGTCCCCGCGTCCTTGAGACGGCCCAGATGCAAGGACACGAGCTGCGCCTTCACGATCTCGGTGAGCATGTCGGCCAGACGCTCCTGTTGCAGCTGGAAGCTCGCCAGCGGCCTGTCGAACATGATGCGGTTTCCCGCGTACGACCGCGCTTCCTCGAAGCACGCCATGGCCGCGCCGATGGCACCCCACGAGATGCCGTAACGCGCTTGCGTTAGGCACATCAGCGGCGACTTGAGGCCGCCCGAACCGGGAAGCACTGCGTCTGCGGCTAGCTGCACATGGTCAAAGACGAGCTCACTGGTGTCCGAGGCACGCAGCGAGAGCTTCCCCTTCTGATCCTTGGCAGTGAAGCCGCGTGCTCCGGACGGGACGATGAAGCCGCGGATGGATGCCGCGTCCTTGTCTCCGTTGGTCTTGGCCCAGACGACGGCGATGTGCGCTGTCGAGCCGTTTGTGATCCACATCTTCCCGCCGTTGAGGATCCAGCTGCCGTCGGCCTGCGCGTGGGCCATTGTGATCATGCCGGCCGGGTTAGAACCGAAGTCGGGCTCGGTGAGCCCGAAGCAGCCTATGATCTCTCCCCTGGCCATGCGCGGCAGGTAGTGGCGTTTCTGCTCCTCGCTGCCGAAGGCATAGATCGGATACATGGCTAGCGCCCCCTGAACGGAGGCGAATGAGCGCACGCCTGAATCGCCGCGCTCGAGTTCCTGCATGATGAGGCCGTAGGCGACGTTATTGAGTCCGGCGCAGCCGCACTCTTCGGGGAGATTTGCCCCGAAGACGCCTAACGCGGCCATCTCGGGAACCAGCTCTTTCGGAAAGCGCCCCTCGTCATAACACTTGCCGATGATGGGGAGGACGCGCTCGTCCACAAAGCGCCGCACGCTGTCACGCACGGCGCGCTCCTCCTCGGAAAGGAGCGTGTCGATGGCAAAGAAGTCGTCGCGCTGCATGGGCGCCAAATCTAGTCGCCGAGCGGCGCCACGCTACCGGCGCCAGGCGTTAGGCAGCCTTTGCCTTCGGTTTCTCCGCGGCTCGCCGGTCGAAGCCCTCCCTTACCATAACCCCCCAGGCAACGCTGCCGCGCCACCAGTGCACAAACGCGCGCAAGCGGAACCATACAGTCATCTGGCGGAACCCGATCGACTCTACCACGGCGTAGGCGAACAGGCGCCCCAGATCGCGCCAGCGCGTGTAGCGCCGGAAGGAGACTTCTTCCAGCAGGATGCCGAGGAAGGAGAGGACTATGCCGAAGCCCAGTGCCACGGCGAAGAAGAGCCCCGCGAATTCCCAGTCGATCAAACCGAAGGCAAGCCCCAGCAGCGTGACAGCGTAGCCCAGTAGCTCCACCACGGGCGCGCACATCTCGCCGAAAACGAGAAACGGGAAGGCGATTGTCCCGAACGGTCCGTAGCGCGGATTGAGCAGCACGTCCCAGTGGCTCATGATCGTGCCGACGAGACCGCGATGCCAGCGCTCGCGCTGCCGCGCCAGGATGCGCAGCGTGCTGGGAACTTCGGTCCAGGCCACCGGATCGGGGATGTAGGGGAGCGTGGCACGGATGCCGTTGTCGCGCAGGTAGCGGCGCAGCCGCACGACGAGATCGAAGTCCTCGGTCACGTTGCCGACCTTGTAGCCGCCGATGGCCAGCAGGTACTGGCGTTTGAACAGACCGAACGCACCGGAGATGATGGGGTTGCCGCCTAACGCGTTCCATCCGGTCCGGCCGACGAGGAACGCACGCAGGTACTCCACGACTTGACAGCCGGGGAGCCAGCGCGCGTCGACGCGCGCGTCCGTCACCCGGCCGTGCTCGATGCGGCAGGCGTTGGCCACGCGCAGGGTCGCGCTGACGGCAGCCACGTCCTCGCCTAACAAGATCGGCCGTGCCACCCGCTGCAGCGCATCCGGAGCGATGATAGTGTCCGCATCAACAGCAAGCACGAAGGGGAAGCGCGCAGCGTTGATGGCTGCGTTGAGTGCATCCGCCTTGGTGCCGTTCTCCTTGTCCAGCACGAGCAGCTTGGAGAAGAGGCGCGAGCGGTAGTACGCGCGCAGCGGCGCCGTGCGGATGTGCAGCGGAATGGAGGGAGGTACCTCGTAGAGATCGTACGAGACGATGAGCCGCTCGAGCGTGCCGTCCGTGGACCCGTCATTGACAAGCACGACTTCGTGACGGGGATAGTCCAGCGTGAGAAGTGCCAGAACGCTCTCTACTATACTGACCTCCTCGTTATACGCGGGGACTATGATGGTGATGGGCGGGAATCCCTCTGACGAGAGCAGGCGGGCACGTTCGTCCACGTCGTCGCTCAACGTCACGTGCCGCCAGAGATCGGGGAGCGCCAGCGCGAACAGCACCAGATAGAAAGTATTGAGCCCGATGAAATAAAAGAGTATCGCGACGTCCGTAGCACGGACGGCATTGCTCGCGACGCTGCCGAGGTCGAACATCCCGTTAGGCCTCCGTCAGCTCGATGAGGCTTCCGTCGGAAAGCCCGCAAACGAGCGACGCCATGTCGCGCGCCATGCGATCCGTCGAGCGCCGCGTCTGGCGCAGTGCCCGCCGGCCGCTCTCGCCCATCTGCGCGAGGGCGAGACTGGCCCGGAAGCGTACCCACCAAGAGGGATCGCCGAGGGCGGCGACAAGACGAGGGACCTTCTCGTGCGCGCCAAGGTGACCTAACGAGCGCGCGGCCTGCGTGCGCACGCGCCAATCCGGGTCCTCGAGGTACCGCGCCAGGATGTCGGGGACAGCTGCATTGAACTGGTGCTTCAGCGCACGCGCAACAGCGAGTCGCACATCGGAGCTGGCATGCTCGGACAACTCTCTCAGCGCGGGGTACATCTCCGGAACTCCCAACACCTCGGCGACGTTCACCCAGGCACTCAACGTCGACGCCGATTCCTGGCGCGCCAGGCGCTCGAGCAGCACCGGCACCGCGTAAGGCAAGACGTCGCGCAATGTCACGGCCAGGTATGCGCCCACGAGCGGCGGCTCCGCGGGCAAGCGGTCGACCAGCAGCGAAACCAGGTCCCGGTCGTTAACGCGAGGGAGTGCGCGCGTCGCCGCGATCCGCACAACTGCATGCTTGTCATGCAGCAATCGCTCAACCACGGCACGGTCGTCCCTCGTCGCTACGTGCGCGAGGAGGCGCGCCGAGCGCAGGCGCCGCCGCCACAGCCGCGACGTGGCCTCGTTCCGAATACGCCTTACCCATCCCGCCTCCCGCAGTGCCGCCGCCAGTTCATCGCTGTGCTCCGGCGGTATGTGCTTGGCCATTGCGGTCGCCAAATGACGCATGGCCACATGCGTCGGCACGTCGACGAGTGCCTCCGTAAACGCCCCCGGGCCGGCGCCGCCAAAGAGCCACCCTCGCAAAGCGGCCGCAGCCCGCTCTTCAACGCCACGCGCCAGGTGGCCGCGCCAGGACGCCAGTAAGCGATAAACGACGACGATCGCCACGATGGCGGCCAGCGCAATCGCTTCGGCCGTTAAAACGACCGTGAAAAAGGACGCAGCGCTCACCGCGTGGCCGGTGCGCGCTCGAGCCAATGCTCGAGCTTGGCCATGAGGAGCTTCACGTTCAGCGGCTTGCGGATGTAGTCGAGTGCACCGGCACTGAGTGCGCGCAGCTGATCCGCCTCTGTAGCTCTCGCTGTTGCGAATACGAAGTCGAAAGCCCCAGGGCGCTGATGCCGCAGTTCCTCGAACAGTGAATGCCCGTCGATGCCGGGAAGCTCGACGTCGAGTAGAACGATCGGCCGCCGTGGAGCCGGGCGCAGCGCCATAAGCGCCTGGAGCGCCGCGGCGCCGTCAGCGAACATCTCGTACGAGATACCGCGTTCTCCAAGCGCAAAGGCGATCATATCTCGCAGCGTGGCGTCGCCCTCGACCAGCACAACGTCCGGGGACACTCCCGCTCGATTCGGGCGCCAAAGCACGACCGGCGCATCGGTCGCGCGTCGGTTGGTGGAGAGGACGTCGGCGGCCGCTGTTCGTAGCGCGATGAGGTCGCGGGCAGTTAGGTCGCGAGCTCCGATCAAAGCAGTGTGCCAATACAGAGCGTCAGAGTCCCGCTGCGCATAAATGCCCGACAGGATCTGGAAGCACTCAGCAGGCTCGCGCTGGATGGAGAAGATCAATGTGCGCGCGTCGTCGTAACCCACGACGGCAGTGTGCGCAGCCAGCGCATCGGCAACGCGACGGACTTCGGCATCCCACGTCATCAGGTCGGTGCTCACAGAATCGATGGCGGCGAGTCGCAGCAAGCCGATCGTGCACGAGAGTTCCTGCCGCAGAGCCGATTCGAGCGCGGCGGTGACGTCGCGGATCGCGCGTTCGCCGAGTGAGAGAGCTGTGCGCGGGTGCAGCGAGGTGGCGATGCGCT
>JBQTJS010000140.1:0-14530 GCA_052386875.1 Gemmatimonadaceae bacterium | reverse complement strand
AGAAACTGCACGACGAGCCAGCGGTCATACCGGTCGCACAACAACGACGGCAGCGCATCCCCTTCGCCGTGCACCAGCCGGTAGGCCGTAGCGATCTCCGCTAAAGTCTCACGCCGAGCGATCGCTGTGGCCAGTCGCTCCTCCCACCAGGGAGCATCGAGCTGCGCAGCGGCGTCGCGATCGAGGAAGCGCAGCGCGATCTCCGATGCCGGGCTCCACAGAGCGACGCCAATCGCTCGGCGGCGCGCGTCCAGCACACGGACCGCGCCGGCCGGCGCATCCGGACGTGCTACGACATCGCTGCGGAATACCCAAGGATGGCCTTTCTGCCAGCGAGTCGCGCCGCGCTCGTTTATCGTTGCGATCGGGAAGGACATGACTTACCGCCGCTCAGTAGTCCCGCAAGGAAGCTTGCTTAACGCTCTCTAGTGGGCCGTCCGCTGTCGCGAGCCGCCGCTTCTCGTGCACGCGCCTCCCGGCGCACGGCGCGAATCGCGGCAGCGTGCTCCGCGAACGTCCTGCGAAACTCGTGATGACCGTCGGGGTGCGCCACGAAATACAGGTACGGGACGTCGGCAGGATACAGCGCTGCAACCAGTGATGCCTCACCCGGCGACGCAATGGGACCAGGCGGCAGCCCGCTGTAGCGATACGTGTTGTAGCGCGAGTCGATCTCCAAATGTCGGTACAACACACGCTCGACGTGCCGTCCAATGGCATACTGTACACTTGGATCCGCTTGCAGCCGCATCCCCCGGCGCAGCCGATTGAGGTACACGGCAGCGATCACGGGGCGTTCCTCCGCGCGGCGCGCCTCTTTCTCTACCAACGATGCCAGCGTGACCAGATCGTGCCGGCTCAGCGCGAGAGCGGCCAGCCGAGCATCCCATTGCGGCTGCCATATCTCCTGGAACCGCCTAACGAGCCGACCCACAATTGCTCGCGCGCCGGTCCCGGCCGGAAAGACGTACGTGTCAGGGAAGAGGTAGCCCTCCAATGTCGGCGTCTTCGCGCCAACGCTGCCGCGCAGCGCCGAGTCGCGCGCCGCGGCGAGCAGCGATTCGCCCGGCACACCGGTGCTCCGCACGATCACCGGAACCATGTCCGCGATCGAAAAACCCTCCGGGATCGTGAATGTGTAGACAAGGCCGCGCCCTTCGGTCAGCGCCTCTATAAGGCCCCCCCATGACTGGTTGCGCGCCAGCATGTACGTCCCCGGCTTCAGCGCACGGTCGCGGCCGCTCAGCTTCGCATAGATCCGAAACAGCCGCGCCGACGAAATGAGCCGCGCCCGCTTCAGGGAATCGGCTGCCGCGCGGAAGGTCGCACCGGCCGGTATGACAACGCGCGCCGGCCTCGCGTTCCCCGTGCCGCAGCTGAGTAGCAGAGCGAGGAACAGCGGAAGGAGTCGCCTCATGCGCGCGAGTCCAGCGCGATGCGCAGCAAAACGGCCGCCGCCAGCGCGTCAACATCGCCGCGGCGTCCCCGCGTCGAGCCCCCCATTTCGCGCACTGCTCGCAAGGCTGCCGCCGTAGTGAATCGCTCGTCCACATACCGCACCGGCAGTCCCGACCGGCTGCCTAACGAATCGCCGAGCGCACGCGCCTCGCCGCTGCGCGGGGTCTCGTCTCCGTTCTCGTCCAGCGGCAAGCCCACCACGAACCCCTCGACCCCCAGCTCGGCAGCGCGCTGCAATACCCGCATCACAGGTACCCGCTTGCCGGCTCGCCGCGTTAGGTGGCCGGCCGGCGACGCGATCGTCCCGCTGGGGTCGCTGACGGCCAATCCGATGCGCCGCTCACCCAGATCGATAGCCAGGAGCCGCGTTTAGGTGGTCCCCCCACTCGCCATCTGGATGAAGAACTCTCGATTCGTGCGCGAGCGTGCCATCTGTTTGCCGAGAAACGCAATAGCCTCGTCTTCCGGCATGTCGCCCAGGAACGATCGCAGCAAATAAACGCGGTTCGTCTCACCAGAATCGAAAAGCAGCTCCTCACGCCGTGTTCCGGACTTGTTGATATCGATGGCCGGCCAGATACGCTTGTTCGCGATGTCGCGGTTGAGCACCAGCTCCATGTTGCCCGTCCCCTTGAACTCCTCGAAGATCACTTCGTCCATGCGCGAGCCTGTGTCGACAAGCGCCGTCGCCACAATCGTTAGGCTACCTCCCCCCTCGATCTTCCGCGCCGACCCGAAGAAACGCTTCGGCTTGTGCAGTGCGTTCGCGTCCACCCCTCCGGACATGATCTTCCCCGACAGCGGCATCGTCGCATTGTACGCCCGCGCCAGCCGCGTGATCGAATCCAGCAGGATCACGACGTCCTTTCCGTGCTCCACGAGGCGCTTGGCCTTCTCTATCACCATGTCGGCAACCTGCGTGTGCCTGTCCGGAGGCTCGTCGAACGTGGACGCGATTACCTCCGCTTCCGGCACCTGCTCCAACATGTCCGTCACTTCCTCCGGGCGCTCATCGATCAAAAGAACGATAAGTGTCACCTCGGGATGATTCTGCGTGATCGCATTCGCCATCTTCTGCAGCAGGATCGTCTTCCCCGCGCGCGGCGGCGCCACAATGAGCCCGCGCTGGCCCTTCCCGATAGGTGCCACAAGATCCATGATGCGCATCGACACATCCCCGTTCTCCAAACGGATGCGCTGATCCGGATAGCGCGGCCGGAGGTTGTCGAATATCGGCCGCGGCGTCGTAACATCCGCCGTGTCGCCGTTGACCGTCTCCACCTTGAGCAGCGCGAGATAGCGCTCGCGCTCCTTCGGCGGCCGCACCTGGCCGACAACAGTATCGCCCGTTCGCAGATCGAATCGTTTGATCTGCGAGGGCGAGACATACACGTCATCCGGTCCGTACAGGTAGCTGAAGTGCTGGCTGCGCAGGAAACCATACCCTTCGGGGAGGACCTCGAGTACGCCTTCGGCGCGCAACACCTCGTTGGCGTCCAGCAAGCGCTGCTCGATGCGGAAAATGAGGTCCTGTTTCCGCAGTCCCGATGTGTTCGGGATACTCATCCCCTCGGCGAGAAGTGCTAGCTCGCCTACGGTCTTCTTCTTGAGATCAACGATGTCCACTGCGGATCAAGTCTCTCCGAGTCACGCCCGGCTGGTTAGCCAAAGTAATCACCTCGCCCAAGAGGGAGCAGACAGCTCCCATCCCCCTGTTCAGCCTATACGATGCTGGCGGCCTATATATGGTTGTGGATGCGTACAGTTGTGGATGCGCGAGGCGGGATTCGAACCCACGACCTTCGGCTCCGGAGGCCGACGCTCTATCCAGCTGAGCTACTCGCGCGGTGGCACCCGGTTTGTTCTCACGGGCCAGCCGGCCTTAGACTAACTCGGCTCCAGCGGCCGCGCAAAGGCGCTGGGACGCTCGTCCGGCCGCCCAACCTGCACCGCGCTCAGGCCACTTCGCGCATCCGGTTCGCCTTGCCCCCGGGTCCATTGAGCTTGTTCCGCAGTGTCCGGACACTGATGCCAAGGAGCTGCGCCGTCCGCGTTCGGTTATTCCCCGTCGCTTGCAGCGCGCGCTCGATGAGGATACGCTCGGCCTCATCGACGTTGTACGATGTGAGCACGATCGCGTTAGGCGGGGCGCTCGGAGTCGACGACCCATGCACAGTGATCGGTACCCCTGTGGGCGTAGTCCGATGCAGCGCCCCGGTTCCCGGTGGCAGGAGCGACGCGTCTGCCATCCTCGGTATCTCGAATGCGGACGGGAGCAGGACTTGGTGTGTACTCACCACGACGGCGCGCTCGACCGCGTGTCGCAGCTCGCTGACGTTTCCCGGCCAGGTGTATCCCCTGAGATAACGGACAGCTTCCGGCGCGATGCCGCTGAATTCCTTCCCAATCGCGCTAGCCGTCAGCATCGCGAACTTATGCGCAAGCACAGCGATGTCTTCAGGCCGCTCTCGCAGCGGCGGGACCGACAACACTACGGCAGCGACGTTGTCGTATAGCTCTCGGCAGAAGCGGCCAGCGGCTACTTCGCCTGATAGGTCGCGACTGCTAGTCGCAATCAAACGGACATTGAGCCGGAGTCCGGACATCCCCCCAGGACTCGCAGGCCGGCCCTCGAGTGTGCGATGGAGCCGCGTCTGGTGCTCCAGTCCCAGGGCAGAGATCTCGTCGAGCAACAGAGTTCCGCCAACCGCGCGATCGATAAAGCTTGCGCCGGCCGGGTCATTCTCTTGACCGAAGATTGCCTGCTCGACCAGTCCTTCGGACAGCGAGGCGCAACTGAGCTTTATGAATGGCTTGGATCGGCGGTCGCTCTGTTCGTGAATGAGCCGCGCGATCCGTTCCTTTCCAGTTCCCGGCTCGCCACACAGCAGGACATCGGAATCCGTTGCCGCAATCCCCGCAACCAACTCCAGTAGCCCTCGCGCGGCGGCGCTTTCCCCTACCATAGCCTGCTCCTGACGGTACTCCATCAACTGGCGGTGCAACTCAGCGTTCTCGCGTCGGAGGCGCGCCATCTCGAGCGATTCGGGAAGCTCGTTGTTTGTATCGGGTGAGTTGTGCATGGACGGGACGATTGGGCGTGCGCTGGTGGTCTACTCTGGACGCTCCTTATCGTTGCCCGGCAACAAGTTCCGATCACGGTGCGACTGGACCCCGCCGCACATCGTCACGGTCGCGACGCCTGTCGTTACGGAGGCGCTGAAAAAACGCGCCCTGAGGGACTCGAACCCCCAGCCTTCTGATCCGAAGTCAGATGCTCTATCCAATTGAGCTAAGGGCGCAGTGCTGTCGCACTAGCTAAAACTACCAATCCGTGCGAGGGCGCGCTCTCTCGTTCATCCCCCCTTAATGCAGAACGCGAAGCCGAGGATTGTCTGAGCGCTGACGTCGTATCGTGCGTACAAGGAGGACTGGCCCCGGCCCCTCGTCCCATGCGCTCACTCAATCTCCTCATCGCTGCTGCGCTATTCACGTCCCCCCTTGCCGCGCAGATCCCGGACAAGTTCACCAACCTGCAGTTCTTCGCCAAAGAAATCCCGCGCGACTCACTCATCGCCAACATGCGCGCCATCACGGGCGCGCTAGGAGTGCGCTGCAACTATTGCCATACTGGCGGCGACGGCCGCTCGCTGCAGGGTGTCGATTTCGCTTCCGACGACAAACTCACCAAGGCCAAAGCGCGCCTGATGCTCGAGATGACCCGCCAGATCAACGGCGAGCTGCTAGCCAATGTCCCCGATCGCCGTCAGCCTGCCGTCGTCGTGGAGTGTGAAACGTGTCACCGCGGCCTCGCGGTCCCGCGAACGCTCGCAACAGAACTCGTGAACGTCGCGTCGGCGCATGGCGGCGACTCGGCGGCAGCCTTCTACAGTCGCGCGCGAGAACAGCACCCCGACGATGGAGTTTACGACTTCAGCGAGCGAAGCATCTCACAAGCGGCGCGTGTGCTGCTCGCGCGCGGCAAGACGGCGGAAGCCGTCCGCCTCCTGGAAGTGAACGCCGAGATCTTTCCGCAGTCGCCGCGCACGCTCGCCGAGCTTGGCGCGGCATACGAGGCCGCGGGCAACAAGGAAAAGGCAATCGCTGCGTACCGCCGCGTGCTCGAGATCGCGCCTAACGAGCAGCAGGCGCGCCGCCGGCTTACGGCCCTGACAGTCCCTCCGCAATAACATCAGGCCGCATGGCACGCTTCGCGCAGTAAACCGCTGCGATACGCGGCACGGGCTGCGGTAGCCCCCCCAAGTGCACACCCTAGGCCGCCGCAGCCTGCGTGAGAGCGGAGGCCACTATGATCGATTTCGTCCGCGCCGTACGGTCGCGCACGGCATCCCTCGTGCACTTGCGCAAGGGGAACCGCGCGCAGGCCGAAGGCGGCCGCGTGCGCTACGCTGTCGTCGGGCTGGGCCACATAGCGCAGTCAGCTGTCCTTCCGGCCTTTGCCAACGCGAAACGCAACTGCGAACTGAGCGCGTTGGTCAGCGATACCCCGCGTAAGCTGCGCGAGCTAGGTAAGCAGTATTCAGTCGCGCTGCAGTGCTCTTATGACGAGTACGACGAACTGCTCGAGAGCGGTGCCGTCGACGCGGTCTATATTGCGCTGCCTAACAGCATGCACCGGGACTACACAGAGCGCGCCGCGGCGCACGGCGTGCACGTGCTCTGCGAAAAACCGATGGCGGTAACCGCGGCCGATTGCCGGACGATGATCCGCGCCGCTCGCCGCAATCGCGTCAAACTGATGATCGCGTACAGGCTCCATTTCGAGCCCGCCAATCTGCGCGCCGCCGAGATCGCGCGCGGCAGTTCCCTGGGTGAGATCCGCGTATTCAACTCGCTGTTCACAATGCAGGTAAAGGCCGGTGACGTCCGCCTGGACAGGTCGTTAGGTGGCGGCGCACTCTACGACATCGGTATCTACTGCATCAACGCGGCGCGCATGGTTTTCCGCGCCGAGCCTGTCGAGGTCATGGCGCTGGCCGGCAGCGGCGCCGACGCGCGCTTTGCGGAAGTCGACGAAATTGTGTGTGCCACGCTACGCTATCCCGGCGACAGGCTGGCTACCTTCGCCACCAGCTTCGGTGCAGCCGACACGTCGCGCTACGAGCTTGTAGGTACAAAGGGACGACTCGCTGTCGATCCGGCGTACGAGATCGCCGAAAAGCTCGTGCACCACGAAACTGTCGACGGCCGCACCCGCGAACGCTCGTACCGCGCTCGCGATCAGTTCGCTCCCGAGTTGGAGTACTTCTCCGACTGCGTGCTCAACGACCGCGTCCCGGAACCATCCGGCAGCGAGGGACTCGCTGACGTGCGCATCATCGAAGCACTGCGGCGATCCATAAAATCGAAGCGCCCCGTGCGCCTGAGCATTCGAGGAGATCGGCAGCCAAGCATGGCGCAAGCGCGGCGCAAGCCGACTGTCGGGAAGCAGCGATTAGTGGCAGCGACACAACCAACGCGCGATTGATCGTAGCGCGCTCGCGCCGCCGCCCTCCTGCATCCGCGGGCGCGTTACACGAGTATCGCTACGTCGACATCCCCCGCTTTCCGCGTAACATTGACGCTCACCTCGTATGTGTGCCGCGTGAATTCGAGGTCCACACTGCCGTCCCCCACTTGCACGTTCTGCACGCGCACCCAGGTGAGGAAATCGGGGAGCACGGGGTGCTCGAACAGCAGTTGCGGCTTGGAGGCGGCGAAGGTGAGTCCAAGGCACGCGCCTAACAACTGAAAGACCGCCCCGCTCGCCCACGCCTGCGGCGAACACGCCACCGGATATAGCGTCGGACCCTGACCGGGATAGCGCGGGAAGCCGCAAAACAACTCGGGGAGCCGGTTCAAATCCATGTACGTGCTCGCCTCGAACATGCCGGTGAGGATGCGCAGCGCTTCATGGTTGCAGCCATAACGCGCGAGCCCCGCGGCGATCATGGCGTTGTCGTGCGGCCACAACGAGCCGTTGTGGTACGACATCGGATTAAAGCGCGCTTCTGTCGCCGCTACAGTACGCACTCCCCAGCCGTTGAACGACGACTCTGCCATTAGAGTCCGGGCCACCTGCAACGCGTGCTCCCTGTCGGCGATCTCGCTGGCCAGGACTTGCCCGGCGTTCGATGTGCGCACGCGGCACTGCCGCTTATCACCGTCCAGCGCGAGGGCGAAAGTGCCTAACTCGGGACACCAGAACGCGGAGTTGAAGCTCCTGCGCAATTGATCCGCCTGGCGCAGGAGCGTGCGACTCAGCTCTGCATCCCCAAGGCGTTCAGCGAGTTGCCCGCACGCGGCCTTGGCCGCGAAAACGTACCCCTGCACTTCGCATAACGCGATCGGACCGCGAGCCGGGCTCCCATCCTCGTGAAAGACAGCATCGAAGGAGTCCTTCCACCCCTGGTGCACCAGTCCCCGGTCGCTGTGGCGCTCGTACTCCACAAAGCCGTCTCCGTCACGGTCCCCATAACGATCGATCCACTCGAGGGCTCGCATCAGCGAAGGCCACAGTTCGCGGATCAATGCGAGATCACCGGTGCGCGCGAAGTAGGCTCCCGCGAGCTGCACGAACAGCGGAGTCGAGTCGACACTGCCGTAGTAGCGCGCAAAAGGCACCTCGCCTAACGAGGCCATCTCACCGCGCCGCAGCTCATGCAGGATCTTCCCCGGCTCGGCATCTTGCTCGTCCGACACGCTGTCGGCCTGCCGAGCTGCCAGGAATTGCAGCACTCCGCGAGCGAGCTGCGGCTTGACCCACAACATCTGCATCGCCGTAATCAGCCCGTCGCGCCCGAAGGGTGTGCTGTACCACGGGACGCCGGCGTATGGATAGGGGCCTTCGGTCGTACGCGTCGTCAGCATATGTAGATCCGCCAGCGACCTGTCGATCCACTCGTTGAACTGAGCGTGCGACGTGAAAACGCTCGCGGTCGCAGCCCGCGACGCCGCGTGCTCACGCTTCCCGCGCTCGAGCGCGGTGTGATAGCTCAGCAGCGCGCGCTGAGGCTCCTCCAACTCACAGCTGACGCTGAAGTGCAGCTCGTACGGCTCGCGCGGCGTGAGCACCGGACGGTACTCGGCGGAGTCGTCGTCCAGCGACTCGGGCGGCTGATCGAATACGATCCGCGTGACTCGAGTGACGTCGTCCAGTCCGCGATATCCGAGCTGGACTTCCGCGCCGTGCTTCCCCGGGCCGCTGATGCGCGGCTCGAGGTACTGGCCGCGGCGAGCGCGTCGCACTCCGCGGACTTCGAAGACATCCGCAAAGTCTGCCTGGAAGTCCAGGGTGAGCGTGACGCGCACGTGATGCGCGGCGTAGTTCATTACGCGCAGGTGCTCGTACAGCACACCGTCACGCAGCAGACGCGCGCGAAATACGTGTATGGTGTCCTTACGCAGCCGCACTACATCTCCTTCGTACGTATCAGGCGTGGTCATTTCCACGGCGAGCATGCTGTTGTCCGACGTTACCCAGGAGTTGAGCAACACCGGCCTGTGGCCGTTCACAGAAAGCGTGAATTGCGAAAGGAAGCGCGTGCCGTCGTGATAGAGGCCGTGCTGGCTCGATCCCACGAAGCGGATATCGCCGAACCGGTCGAAGACGCCGAAGGTATCCTGGTCCTTCAGCACTCGCGTGCGCTCGTCCGCCCACGTCGCACCTTCGACTTCCCACTGCGCTTCAGTGGGAGGCTCGTTAGGCGCGTATGCGGCGCCGGCTACGCCGCCGCTGCGCCGCTCTCCCACACCAACCTGCGGTATACCGCCACGTACTCGTTGGCCATCCGCTCGGCAAGGAAACGCGACTCGAAGGTCCGGCGGCATACAGCGCGATCCAGGTCGCTCACTCGATCCAGAGCCCTGACAGCCGCGTCCACGCTGTCGACAACAAATCCGGTTACACCATCTTGCATGATCTCCGGCACAGATCCGCGACGAAACGCGATCACCGGCGTCCCGCACGCCATCGACTCGATCATAACGAGTCCGAACGGCTCCGGCCATTCGATCGGGAATACAAGCGCGAATGCGTTCCCGAGAAACTCTCCCTTCTCCTCCTCGCTGATCTCCCCGACGTACTGCACCAGCGAGTTCTGCAGTAGCGGCCTGATGCGCGCATCAAAGTAAGCGCGATCGACCTCGTCAATCTTCGCCGCAATGCGCAGCTCCATTCCGATCCGCTCAGCGATGAGAATTGCACGGTCTACACGCTTCTCAGGCGAGATGCGACCCAAGAAGGCAAGGTAATTCCCGGCCCCCACTCCTTGCCGGTACGTATCAGGGGGCAAGCCGTGATATACAGTCGCCACCCAGTTGCAGAAGTGTAGCGGCCCCCGCTGATGCTCGGAGATCGATACGAGCGGCACGTCCTTGAAAGCCTGAAAGAGCGGCACAAGATCCACTAAATCCAGGCGCCCATGCATCGTCGTGATGTACGGGACGCGCAGCAGGCGGCCGATCGGAAAGTGCAGATACCCAGTGTGAAAGTGCACGATATCGAACTCGTGTGCACGCGCGGCAACCTCCTGCAGCTGCAACACGTGCGGCGCTGTGAAGTCCTGGGCGATTCGGCTGGAGTGTGGAGCGAGCCGCAGCGCTTCCGGTACTGTCGGCACGAGGCGCGCCGACGTCAGTGAGTCTCCACTGGCGAATAGCGTCACCTCGTGTCCTTGCCTAACAAGCTCTTCCGTTAGGTACGATACCACGCGCTCCGTGCCGCCGTACTGCCGTGGCGGCACGCTTTCATAGAGGGGAGCGACCTGAGCGATACGCATGCCGACCGGCCGTGAGTCCGCGCTGCTAGCGCGTCACGTTAGGTTGGTTCCTTAAGGTACCTACCGCTTACGCTGCTTGGTCGCCGAGCTGTCGCGATCCGCATCGTCCGACTGCGCGGCCATCGCGTTCACTCCTTCCTCGGCCAGCTCCGTCAGTTTGCGGTCCGCCGCTTTCTCTTCCTCCAATGTTTGCTCCAGCAGATCGACAGCCTCGCTGTGGCCCAACACGTTGGCATATTCGCGGAGCGTTCCATAAGCGGCGATCTCGTAATGCTCCACGCGCTGGGCTGCTGCAATCATTCCTGCGTCAAGGACGTCGGGCTCCTCCGCCGAATCGAGGATCTCTTTCCCCTCCTCGATAATCCCCTTCATTCCCTTGCACACCGGTCCGCGCGACGTGACGTCAAGGAACCCGAATATCTGCTCGAGACGCCGGACGTGCTCCTCGGTCTGACCCAGATGATGTTCGATCGCATCGGCCAGCTGTGGTGAATTCGCCTTCTTCGCGAGCTTGGGGAGGGTCTGGACCAGCTGCCGCTCGCCGCTATACATGTCGCGCAGCTCTTTCACGAAAAGGTCGTTGAGTGTCGAGAGTTGCATAAGTGATTTCTCCGGGACTAGCGATACGGGTTGGAGTGGATCTCTTGCGTCAAAGCGCTGGTCACATGCCGCGGCGGCCGCCGCCCTTGTTGCGCCGCGGCTTAACCTTCGCGCTCCGGGAACGTTGGTTCTGATCGGGGCGCTCCTCGCGGCCGCTCGCCTGTAGGCCTTGTTCATCGCGCTCATTCCGATCGGGACGCTGACGAGTGCTCGTCCGCTTCCCTCGATTGGTCCGTGTCGTAGCCATGAAGCCACCTCATCAGGATGTTTGCGAGCGGCAATCGCGCTGCCGCCAGAAGCGACAAATTAGTGGCAAATCCTGTGCCCTGCATCGTGATGAGCCCGCTCACTCCGCGTTAGGCAATGCCGCGAGGTCGCGTTTGGCGGGACCACTAACCAGTGCCCGTGCGCGTCGAATCGCGAGCCGTGGCAAGGGCAATCCCACGTCTCCTCGCCGGCGTTCCACCTAACGATGCACCCGAGGTGAGGGCAGACAGCCGAACGCTCGTGCAACGTACCGTCCGCGTCGCGATAGACAGCGACCTTTCGGAGCCCACGCCGCAGCACAGCTCCGCCGCGCGGCCCGATAGCGTCCGTCGACCCCACGTCGCCCGGGGTAAGCCAGTCCGCGTATTGAGCAGCGACATTGAGATTCTCCTTCACAACGGCCGCTGCGGAGCGGAATGTCCGACGCCCAGGATCGTACAACTCCGCCCACGGATTCTCGCGCCCCATAACTGCGTCGGTGATGATGGCAGCGGCGATCGTGCCGTGAGTCATGCCCATCCCCGACTCCCCTGTGACCACGAACACCTCATGCTCGCTCGACGGACTACGCCCGATGAAGGCGAGTCTGTCCGCTGCTTCCATGATCTCGCCGGACCACGCGTACTCCACTCTTCCCATCTCAGGGAATCGCTCTCTCGCCCACTCCTCGATGCGCGCAAAACGTTGCTGCGCGTCTGAAGCCTGGCCCGTCTTGTGGTCCTCACCGCCCACGATCAGATAGTCTCGGCCGCTTCCATCCTTCGCGGGTTCAAGTCGTACGTAGTGATAGGGGTCTTCCGTATCCCAGAAAAGAGCGTCCGCCGCTCCGGCGTGCGGTACCAGCGCGGCAATGGCATAACTCATGTATGGCGCCTGCTTGACATGGATAGCGACGCGCTCCGTTATCGGTGTGCTCGTCGCCACAACGACGGCTTGGGCTCGAACAGTCACATCGCCGGCGCGCACCTCGACGGGGGAGCTGTCTTGCACATCATCGACGCGCGTGCCGCAATACACCCGACCGCCGGCGCGCTCGATCCCTTCAGCCAGGCCGGCCAGGTAGTGCATCGGATGCAAACGTCCCTGCCGCGGGAATCGCAAGCACGGCTCCACCCCGCGGCCCGGGTAGCAGGCCTTTCGTATAAGCTCGACGCGCTCCAGTCCCGAACGGTGCGCCGCCGCCAGATCGTCCTGCAGAGTCGTGAGATCGTCGTCGCAGCCAAGCGTTAGGTAGCCGTCGACGCGCGCGAAGCCGCAGCGGATCCCTTCGCGTTCGACGATCTCCTCCATGGTGTCGATGGCGGCGCCATGCGCTTGCGCCGCTAGCCGTGTTGCATCGGAGCCGTGCATCCGCTCGAGCTCGGCGTAACCGCCGTCTACGGCGTACGTGAGATGTGACGTCGTCCTGGAGGTCATGCCGCTCCCTACGGCATTGACCTCGAGGACAACGACCTGTTTGCCGGCCCGCGTCAGTGCATAGGCAGTCGAAAGGCCGGCAATGCCCGCGCCGATGACGCACACATCAGTAACAAGGTCCTCTCTAAGAGGGACGCGGTCCGGGATTCGAGCAGTGGCGCTCCACAACGACTCATTCGTTAGGCCGACTTCGCTCACTCACGCCGCCTACATCTGGTGCGGTTTATCCGGATCGGCTGCATCGGCCATCGGCTGGAACATCAGCCCCTTGGTATAGTCGCTTGTCTTCCCCTGCTTGAACTCCATCGCCGTCTTGGCATAGAACGCGCGCGCGTCTTCGACTGTGCGTTTGGCTGTCGCGACTTCGTGCGCCAGATTGAGGGCGAGGAAGTTCATCTCCTCCACGTCGCATTGTGCGCTCAATTCACCACGCGTACGGTGCCACCATACGCTGCCGTCGTAGACTGTCACTTCGTCGATTCTGTCGATCGGCAAGCGATACTTCACAGTCTGTGTGAGAAAATCGGTATGCTGCATCGGGAACTGATGCGGCTGCTCGTCACGGTGGAGCGCGATCCTCACGAACGGTCCTTCGTCGTGCCATACGAGCAGCCGCTCTCCGATCGCGTCAGGCTGGCCGTATTTGGCGATGAGCTTCGCAGCGGCTTCTCTTTGCTTGGTCGGCCACGCTGCAACCGCCGCATCGGCAGCGCGCACTACTTCACCGCCGGCCTCAACTGTCGTACGGCCGCCTGCCGACGTGCATGCGCCGAGCAGGACAGCTAGGCCTGCGATGCCCCAGGTGGGTTTCATAGTCGATCCTCCGTTTATTAGCGGGAATGCGAGACCGCTCGGTGCGGCATCCGCCGCGTCGTCGGCCTGGCGCATAAGGTCCGTCTGCATGTCACAGACCAGTGCGAGAATGCGGCCGCGTTAGGCCGAGTCCGTTACGCCGTCGCCGTCTTCTTCCCGCGCGGGATGATCGATATGTCTCCGTTGGTTTCCAGCACCGCATGCTCCACCTGCTCGAGGTCGGCGATGCCGTGCAGCGTGCGTGCCGCCGCCCGCACTTCGTCGAGGTTGATCCGGAGCCGCCGCATCCGCGCATCCAGAACGCGGCCGTCTTGCACGATCGCCACTGGCAGACTGTTCAGCCATCTATCGAGCCCGCGCCAGCGGAGCGCCAGAAACGTCAGCGCTATTTCCATCGTTATGAACGTCCCGATCAAGAGCATTGCGGTGGTGAGTGATGCGTCGTCGACGGTGAGTGCCTGCTGCGTAGCTTCTGAAATGATGAGCAGCAGGACGATGTCGAAGGTGGTGATGTCCGCGAGGGCGCGTTTTCCGGCGATTCGAAAGACCAGGAGGAGGAATACATAGATCAGGGCACATCGTACGATGAAGCTCATCGGGCCTCCACGCTCGCGCGCTGCCGCGCGAGCCGCTCAGGGAAAGACGATTTGGCGGAAGCGCACCTCGCGGCCGGCTCCGGTTCCGACGTGGCCGCTAAGGACGCCTAACGAATGCGGCCGGTAGGTCACGATCACGCTGACGGCACTGTCCACCGGGCCCGTCGCGAACTCGAAGTCGAGTCGCTCCGACCCCACCGACGTCCGCACGGGCTCGGGAAGAACCCTTTCGATGTCGATGGCTTCGGCGAACTCGCGACTGAGCCACCAACGGATCGGCCCGCGCTTCGGCGCAACGTCACTGACGTGAATACGCATCGTCGTGGGCGCGCTGGCGCGCGTCATACGCTCATAGCGCACTTCGAGGGTTCCATCGGCGGAGCGCCGGCTTGCGCGGCTGATAGGCCCGGAACCGAAGAGGCCAAGGAGTCCCGCCAGCAGGAACGCGGTCAGCGCAGCGAGTCCCACTCGTTGGGCGATCGCTTCACGTTTGTGGAAGGTGCCGTTATCGACGCCGGCGAGGGACGTTTGCTTGGTCATCCGCGCTATGGGTGCGCACAGCGGTCACAGCTTGAGCCAGCCGCAACGGTCGTACCGCAC
>JBQTJS010000139.1:0-6687 GCA_052386875.1 Gemmatimonadaceae bacterium | reverse complement strand
CCAGAGCGGCTGACGAGGCGAACGTGGCCAGTATCGATGTGAAGGCGATCGGCAGGGTGGAGTCTCCCTTAACCGATCTCGAGTCGGCTCCCCGACAACCCGATGAAGGTGCACCAGGTGCATGGCTCGTCTTCCAGCCGGAGGTTGCCGAGGGTCTCCACAGCCTGCGTCGGGGCGACGAGGTCATCCTGATTACTTGGCTGGACCGTGCGCGCCGGGATGTGCTGAGTGTGCACCCGCGTGGTGACCTTGCGAGGGAAGAGGAGGGCGTCTTCAGCACGCGCTCGCCGCATCGGCCGAATCCCATCGGCCTGCACCAAGTGGAGATCGCAGAGATCGACGGTCCACGCTTGCGCGTACGCCATCTCGAGGCGCTGGACGGCACGCCGATTATCGACGTGAAGCCGATACTCAGCGAAGACCTCGGCCAGCGCTGAGCCGTTCCGGTCATGTAGGGAACCGGGCCTGTGATGACGGATAAGTTTCCCGGCGGTCGCGAGAACGCTACCTGTCTGGAAACGGCAGCGGTGCGGCCACGCGTTATCTGTTGCGCATCCGGCGGGCTGCACAACCACTACCTAACGAGCGAGATCGCCATGCAGCAGCGCGGAGCAACGAGCCAGAAATATGCCGCCGATGCGGCGGCCGTGCCGGTGAGCGACCTCGCCTGGGACGCGGACCGTGCGCGCGCATTAGGCAGTGAGGTGGTCGCACTGTGGGGCGAGCTGCTCGAGCGGCTGGCTTCACTCCCTGTCGGCCGCCGTGCGACGGCCGGCGATGTGCGCGCGGCAGTCACGCGGCCGGTGCCTAACGAGCCGCTTCCCATGGAAGAGCTGATCGGCACACTGCGCACAATCGCCCTCGAGCAGTCGACCTATACGGGGCATCCGCGGTTCATGGCCTATATCAGCGGCGCCGGCACCATTCCCGGCGCAGCGGCAGATCTCCTCGCCGCCGCCCTCAATCAAAACGTCGGCGGCTGGCGACTCTCACCGGCAGCCACGGAGATCGAGCTGCACCTCGGCCGTTGGTTCGCGAGCAGGCTCGGGCTTCCCCGGACCGCGGGGGGATATGTGACATCCGGGGGAGCGATGGCGGCATTCATGGCGCTCAAGGCAGCGCGTGATGCGCGAGCGGGCTGGTCGATCCGCGAGCTGGGAGCACGTGCCGGGCCGCCGCTCACGTTCTACGCGTCGGATCAAGTGCACGACGTGAACACGCGTGCCGCCGACATGCTGGGACTGGGTCGTAACGCCGTCCGCATGATCCAGTGCGACAGCGGCCTGCGCATGCGCGTGGACGCCCTACGATCGGCCGTTGGGCGCGACATTGACAATGGACATAAGCCTATCGCCGTTATCGCTACAGCGGGCACAGTCGCGACCGGCTCCATCGATCCGATCGACGAGATCGCCGATGTCTGCGCCGAATACGGATTGTGGCTACACGTGGACGCTGCGTACGGCGGGATAGCCGCGCTGACGGATGTGCTGCGCCCGCTCTTCCAGGGAATCGAACGTGCCGATTCGGTCGCGCTCGATCCGCACAAGTGGCTGTACACGCCGCACTCCGGGGGCGTCGTTGTCGTGCGTGACATGCAATCGCTCGCCAACGCGTTCTCGATCGATCCCAGCTACGTTTACGAGGACAAGGAATTGACCGGGCGCGGCACCGATCTCCTCACGTTAGGCCCACATTTCTCGCGCGGCTTTCACGCGCTCAAGATCTGGGTATCGTTGCTCGCGCACGGCTGGGACGCATACCAGCGGCGCATTGCGCATGACGTGGCTCTCGCAAGGCATCTATATGATTGCGCCGCGGCTCATCCCGAGCTGGAACCGATCGGGCCGGCGCCTGTGCTGTCGATCGCCTGCTTCCGCTACGTCCCCCGCGAGCTGCGCGACGACCCTTCGGCGGAAGGCTATCTCAATCGTCTGAATGAGCGGCTGATGACTGAACTGCAGCTTGGCGGCAGGGTGTTTCCCTCGAACGCTGTCATTGATGGTCGCTTCGCGCTGCGCGCATGCATAGTGAACTTCCGTACGGAAGCCGCTGACGTCGCAGCGCTGATCGAGCACACAATAGAGATGGGCCGCTCCCTTCACGAGCAGGCCTCCGCCGTCACCGCGCCGTCCGAGGCGCAGTAGCGCCGCTGACTTTGCCGCAGGTTCTCCGCCGATTCTTGCGCTGCTGCCTAACGCTAGGTCCTTATCCAGGTGATTGCGCCGAGGGGCACGACGTATTTCATTTGGAACGATGAGCAGCAAGGGCACGCTGGCAATACTGACGGGCGGCGGAGACGTCCCGGGTCTCAATCCGGCGATTCGCGCCATAACGATCCGCGCCTTACGCGAGGATTATCGCGTTGTCGGCATCCGGCGCGGCTGGGCCGGCCTGGTGGACTACCTGCCCGATGCGGACAGCGACAACAGCGAGAACGTGCAACCGCTGTCCGAAGCGATCGTAAACCGGGCCGGGCGCACCGGCGGGACGTTCCTGCACACCTCACGCACACGGCCGAGCCATCTGCCGCGCGAGCGCGTGCCGCAGCACCTGAGTGGGTACGAGCAGCCTGTCAATGATGTGACGCGGGACGTGCTCAAGAATCTGGAGCACCTTGGAGTCGATGTGCTGATCCCTATTGGCGGCGACGACACGCTGAGCTACGCTAAACGGCTGCACGACGAGGGGGTGAACGTCGTGGCGATCCCGAAGACGATGGACAATGACGTTTACGGCACGGACTACTGCATCGGCTTCAGTACGTGCGTCACACGAACAATCGAGCTGACGCACCGTCTGCGCACGTCGGCGGGGTCACACGAGCGGTTTCTGGTGATCGAGGTGTTTGGTCGTTATGCCGGATTCACCGCGCTGTTGCCGGCGATGGCAGGCGCGGCGGACCGCTGCGTGATTCCGGAGTACCCAGTCGACGTCGAGCACCTGACAGAGCTGATGGTATACGACCATAACCGGCATCCGAGCCGCTATTCGGTGGTGCTCGTATCCGAAGGAGCGCACCTAACGACGCATGAGGGGATGAGCTTCGAGGGCGAAGGGACTGACATGTTCGGCCACCGCAAGCTCGGCGGGATCGGCGACAAAGTGGCAGACTCGCTCAAGGAGTATTCCCCCAAGTACAACAAGGGTCGCCGCATCGACGTCGTGAACCAGCGGCTCGGTTATCTCGTTAGGTCAGGCGAGCCGGACGCCCTGGATTCGATCGTGCCGATGGCGTTCGGCAACCTCGCGCTCGACCTGGTGCTGCGAAAGAGCTTCGGCAGGCTTGTCAGCGTGCACCGCGGATTCTACGACAGCGTGCCGATCCAGAGCGTGACCGAAGTCAAAAAAGTCGTCGACGTGGCCAAGTACTACAACACGGAACGGCTGCGCCCCATCTACGACTTCGATGGTGCGCCGCTTTTCATCATGACGAGCGATTGAGCGCTCCTGAGCGATCGAGCGCTGAAGGCTGAAAGCCGGCCGCCTAACGCCGTCAGCGCCGATCGGCGAGCGCCGCACGATGCGCAGCCGCTTCCTCCGGTGGCTCCTCTAGAGCGAACGAGCCGTAGTCGATCGCCCCCGCAGGCTGGAACATCGCGATTGTGACTCCCGTGGTTGAAGTCTTGGAATCGCTGAGCTTGAGCGCCCCAGGGATCGTCCCGTCTGCAAAGAGACGCTTGCCGCTGCCGAGCACGAGCGGGAAGGTCCACAGCTGATATTCATCGATCAGGTTGTTCTTCAGAAGCGTCTGAATCAGGTTGGCGCTGCCGTGAACCTGGATCTCAGGTCCATCTCCGCGTTTCAGGTCCGCGACCTTTTGCGCAACATCACCCTTTATGAGCTGCGAGTTCTGCCAAGCGACGCTTTGAAGCGTCCTCGACGCCACGTATTTGTTCGCGCTGTTGAGCTTCGCGGCCGGATCCTCCGTCGTGTTCGGCCAGTGCGCGGCGAAGATCTCGTATGTCTTCCGCCCGAGAAGCAGGTCGAAGGGCTCGTGCATAAATCCGTCCATGGTCTGACGCATAAGGTCGTCCCAGTACTTGACTGACCAGCCACCGTGCGCGAATCCGCCTTCGCGATCTTCCTCGGGCCCGCCTGGAGCCTGCATCACTCCGTCGAGCGTGAGGAACGTGTTTATCGTCAGCTTTCTCATAGTTGGGACCTCTCGAGTTCGGTGTTTAGATGGTGGCGATGACGGACTGGAGCTGAACGCAATGCAAATCGCTAGAGCACGACGTTCGGCGAGTCGCAAAATCGACACCGCGGTGCGTGTACGCAAAACGCCTCGCCAGCCGAACGCGACTAGCTATACTTGCTCCGCTCTCATCGGGTGCCGCGACAGTGAAGGCTTCCGCTCGCTTCACAATGAGCGGTCCGGACGTATCCAAGCATCTCCGGGTGCTCGAGCGAGCCGGCCGCATCACACGCGGCCGCGAGGCACGGTGGCGTCCATGCAAACTTGAAGCGGCGCCCATCAAGGAGGTTGCGGACTGGACCGAGAAGTATCGGCGTTTTTGGTAGGAAAGCTTCGCGCGACTCGACAAGTATCTCCACCAACTCTGCGAAAAGGAGAAGGATCATGGCGACGGCACATGAAGTTGCGACAACGACGTTCAGGACGGATGCAGACCGCGAAGTTGTCATAACGCGCGTATTCGACGCACCACGCAAGCTCGTCTGGGCAGCGTGGACGAGTTGCGAGCACGTGCCGCACTGGATGTTGGGTCCGCAGGGGTGGACGATGCCGATCTGTCAGATCAACCTGCGGCCCGGAGGGACGAACCGTTTCGTCTGGCGCAAGCCTAACGAAAGCGAGCTGGAGATCCGCGGCATCTATAAGGAGGTCGTGCCGCCCGAGCGACTGGTGTTCACGGAATCATGGGGAGGCGACTGGCCGGAGACGCTGGATACGCTCGTGCTGGCCGAACGCGACGGAAAGACAACCGCTACTTTGACTGTGCTGTATCCCTCGAAGGAAGCGCGTGATGCGGCGCTGCAGACCGGCATGAAGGACGGCATGATAGCCGGTTACGAGCGACTGGACGTCTATCTGCGGACCATGAAATGAGTGACGCTCGAAGGCAGGGGAATGCTTCAGCGGCGCCAGGCAGCCGCCGCTTGGCGCCGGTGCACCTGCGCGTCGTATGAGCGCTGTCTCGCGAGAACGCGCGGGCCGGCGCGAGTGGATCGGGCTGGCTGTGATCGCGCTCCCGTGTCTCTTGTACTCGATGGACCTGACGGTGCTGCATCTGGCGGTGCCGCAGCTCAGCGCCGATCTGCAGCCGACGAGCGCGCAGCTGCTCTGGATCATCGACATTTATGGGTTCCTGGTGGCCGGGTCGCTGATCACGATGGGGACGTTAGGCGACCGCATCGGCCGCCGGCGGCTCCTTCTGATAGGCGCCGCCGCGTTCGGGATTGCGTCCGTGCTGGCTGCCTTCTCGCCGACCGCGGAGACGTTAGTGGCGACGCGAGCGCTACTCGGCGTTGCCGGCGCCACTGTGGCGCCGTCGACGCTCTCGCTCATCCGCAACATGTTCCTCGACTCGCGGCAGCGCACCGTCGCGATCAGCGTATGGATCATGGCCTACTCGGTGGGGGCGGCGATCGGGCCCTTGATCGGCGGTGTTCTGCTGGAGTTTTTCTGGTGGGGGTCGGTGTTTCTCATCAGCGTGCCGGTGATGGCTTTGCTGTTGATCGTGGGACCAATGCTCCTGCCGGAGTATCGCGATCCCAAGGCCGGGCGGCTTGACCTAACGAGTGCCGCGCTGTCCGTTGTCGCCGTTCTGGCGATGATTTTCGGGCTCAAGGATATAGCGCAGGACGGTTTCGGCTGGCTGGCGACGCTGGCGATCTTGGGCGGAGTGGCGGTCGCTGTCGTGTTTGTCAGGCGACAGCTTACGCTGGCGGATCCGCTCATCGATTTACGGCTCTTTCGCGTGCACGGGTTTACGGCATCGCTCGCTACCTATGGTCTCGCGATCGTCGTTTTGTTCGGCGGCTTCCTGTTCCTGCCGCAGTACTTGCAGCTCGTGCTGGGGCTCTCGCCTCTGCAGGCGGGACTCTGGTCGCTGCCGTGGGCCGGCGCCTTCGTCGTGGGGTCGCTGCTGACGCCGGTTGTGGTGCGCCATGCACGTCCGGGAGTTGTGATGGCTGCCGGTTTGGCGCTGGGGGCTCCGGGCTTCGCGGTGTTCACGCGAGTGGACGCGAACACGAGCTTCGCGCTGTTCGCGCTCGGGTCGGTGATATTCTCGTTAGGCTTGGCTCCGGTGTTCACGCTCACTACCGATCTAATAGTAGGGTCGGCGCCGCCGGAGCGGGCGGGGGCGGCGGCAGCGATGTCGGAGACGAGCGCCGAGTTCGGCGGCGCTTTGGGTATCGCCGTGTTCGGCAGCATCGGTGTGGCAGTGTATCGCAGCGTTTTGGCGGACGCTGTGCCCGCGGGTCTTCCCGGCGCCGCGGCGGAAGCGGCTCGGGCGACGTTAGGCGGGGCTGTCGCGGCGGCCGCTGAGCTGCCCGGTCGGCTGGGGACTGAGCTGGTCGCCGGTGCCCGCGAGGCGTTTCTGCAGGGCCTGCGCCTGGTTGCCGCTATAAGTGTCGTCGGCTCGTTAGGACTCGCTGCTTTCGTCGCGGCTACGTTGCGCCATGTGCGACCCGGTACCGCGCATGCAGAGCCGGAAAGCG
>JBQTJS010000138.1:0-1906 GCA_052386875.1 Gemmatimonadaceae bacterium | reverse complement strand
CTGTTGTCGTTCCCATGGTGGTCGCCGTTTGTCTTTCAATAGGAGGCGCATCGATGTTGCCAATCAAGACTGTGCTCGTAGTGGCCGCCGCTATCGGCGCCGTGAACGTCATCTGCCCGCTCTGCGAAACGGAAGCGGCCCGCGCGGCGGCGTTAGGCACCACGCTTGCGGCGCAAGTGGCCGACACCGCCACAGTTCACCTGCACATCTCCGGGATGACGTGCGGGACCTGCCCCATCACGGCACGAGTCGCTTTGAAAAAGCTCGCCGGGGTGTACGACGCAAAAGTCACATTCGACGATAGCCTTGGTGTCGTGCGCTACGACCCGCGGCGCGTGACGCCGGCCCAAATCGCGCTGCATCTGAATGAGCTTACCGGCTACAGAGCGAGGGTCCTGCCGGACTCGGTGAGGCCTGCGGTTGGGGCGCGTGGAGGCTGATCATGCCGGCGGGCGCTATCACCAGGGAAACTGCTGATGCCTAACGAGTCGCGTGTCAACTTCGACGTGGCGATCATAGGCGCGGGATCGGCCGGGTTTGCTGCCGCTATCAAAGCCGCGGAGCTGGGCGCGCGGATCGCGCTCATTGAAGGCGGTACGCTTGGCGGGACATGCGTGAACGTTGGCTGCATACCGTCGAAGACCCTCATCCGTGCTGCCGAGGCACAGCATCGGCGCGAGCAGCACCCCTTTGATGGGATCGCGAAGAGCGACGGCGCGCCGAACTGGGCTGTTGTGCGCACGCAGAAGGATGCGCTCGTCTCTTCGCTGCGCCAGACCAAGTACTGGGACGTACTTCGCGCCTACGATTCGGTGACGCTATTCGAACAGCGCGCGACGCTGGTCTCCGGCCAGGACATGCAGCTCGCGGATGGCGGTCGCATATCGGCGGACAAGCTCATCGTAACGACGGGAGCCTCGCCGTGGCTCCCTCCGATTCCGGGACTCGCCGAAGCGACGCCACTCGACAACGCAACGGCGATGGCGCTCGATCGCTTGCCGGCCTCCATGATCGTCATCGGTGGCAGTGCCGTTGGCGTTGAGCTGGCGCAGATGTTCGCGCGGCTGGGTGTGGCCATCACAGTTCTCGAAGCCCTTCCACGCCTCGTTCCTTCCGAGGATGCGGAGATCGGAGTTGCACTCGCCGGCTATTTTCGAGCGGACGATCTCGAGATTCATCCCGGAGTGACGATCACGGGTGTCGAGTCCGATGGAGAGAGTCACACGGTCGCGTTTCGCGATGAAGACCGCGAGGTGCGCAGCGTTCGGGCAGAGCGCGTGTTAGTGGCGACCGGCCGTCGAGCCAACACGCAGGGGCTGGGACTGGAAGCTGTTGGCGTTAGGCTCGGCGCAAAGGGCGAGGTCGTCGTGGATGAGTTCCTGGCGACATCTCACCCAAGCATCTACGCGGCCGGCGACGTTTTGGGCGATCCGATGTTCGTCTACGTCGCTGCCTACGCCGGAACGGTTGCAGCGGAAAACGCGCTGGCGGGGAACGCTAGGCAGTACGATTTGACCGCGGTTCCGCGAGTGACATTCTCCGATCCGGCGGTTGCTTCTGTAGGGCTGACGGATGCGGAAGCGCGCCGCCGCGGCATCGAGACGCTGGTATCCACGCTACCGCTGGAACACGTGCCGCGCGCGCTAGCCGCTCGTGACACGCGCGGATTCGTGAAGCTTATCGCGGATGCGGCGACGAGGAGAATTCTCGGGGCACACATCCTTGCGAGTGAGGCCGGCGAGATGATCACCGAGCCGGCGCTGGCGATCCGGCACGGACTTACAATCGACGATCTCACGTCGGCGTTTCATCCGTACCTAACGCTGTCTGAGGGGATCAAGCTCGCGGCCCAAGCATTCAGTCGCGACGTGCGCACACTCTCCTGCTGCGCGGCGTAGTCACCGGC
>JBQTJS010000137.1:0-5011 GCA_052386875.1 Gemmatimonadaceae bacterium | reverse complement strand
GCAGCAGCAGCACCGAGCGCCTCGAGGGACGCCAGATAGTCACGCGCATAACGAGCGCGCTGCTGCTCGATCCACTTCTCCAGCTCGGCGCACTCCGAAAGGAAGAACCCGTCGAGAAACGGGCCGTCATACAATTCCACTGCCCGAGCATGCTCCCCCGCCGCGGTCGCGGTGTCGAAGTCGGCAACATCGCTGCTGAGTGCCGCAGGGTCGAGCCGCAGTTCATCACCCACAGCGACGATCACGTCGCTCGCATTATCTCCCCCTAACTCGTGGTTTATCCGGTATACGGAATCGGACAACAGATGCCGCGCGCGTTCGCCGCCGGCGTCCGGCCAGAGGTACGCCATCAGCTTGTCGCGACTCATCCCGATCAGAGCAGCGCTTGCGGCAGTGTTAGACGTGCGCGTCCGCGTCGCCAGGAGAGCGAGCAGGGCAATGCGGCGGCGCTGTACAGCACGACCCGTCACCGCTGTACCACCTACATCATCGATCGATGCGCCACCTAACAGCTTGAGTCTCTTCATGATACGTGGGGCGATACGCGGGCGATCGCGAGGCGAAAGCCGGGCGATGCGCCGGACTCATTCTAGATGCGCGAAAGACGCCGGTGCAAGGCAGCGAGCGCTGTCCGAGCAAACAACGTTCGGCGTCACGATCTCCGAGGAGTCGGAAGAGAGGAGCTATGAGATGCAGTATCAGGAGGGATTGGTGGCAGTGTATCACAAGTGTGATTGGCGTTCTCACGCTGAGCGCGTGTCTGGAGGAGCCGACCGGCGCACAGGCGAGCGTAGCGCATAGCAGTCACGCGGCAACGCTAACGGCCCGGCAGTTGCATGATGTTGAGGACGTGCTCAAGGCTGTGAAGCGCCTGACGGTGCCGTATCGCCGGCTGAGCACAGCCAAGGATGCGGGCTACAGCGCCGAGCTTACAAAGTGTATGGAGTCGCCGTTAGGCGGTATGGGATTCCACTACGGATCGTTGCCGCTCATCGACGGCAACGTGGAGCCGCTGAGGCCCGAGATTCTGATGTACGAGCCGCGGCGCAACGGCGACATGGAGCTGGTCGGCGTGGAGTACGTGGTGCCTTATACGGCGTGGACGAAGCCTGAGCCGCCGTCGCTGGCGGGGATCGCGTTCCACAAGAACGACACGTTTCAGCTATGGGTGCTGCATGCCTGGATCTGGAAGCACAATCCGACCGGCGTGCTGCAGGACTGGAACCCGCGCGTGACGTGTAAGTACGCGCCTGAAAACTGAGGAGAGTGCTATGCCGAAGTACATCATCGAGCGTGAGATCCCCGGGGCGTCGGCGTTTACGCCCGCCGATCTTCAGCGCATCTCCAAGAACTCCAACGCCGTGCTCCTGACCATGGGCGGCGACGTGCAGTGGGTGCAGAGCTACGTGAATGGCGACCGGATCACGTGTATCTACATCGCGCCTAACGAGGAGCGCGTGCGCGAGCATGCGGACCGCGGTGGTTTTCCGGCGAACCGGGTGACGGAGATCGCAGCGATCATCGATCCCACGACGGCAGAACCGCAGCTCGCTCTTCGCGGAGCGTAGGGTAGGTGGTCTGCGCGGCCGGCTCCAACCGAGACTAGCCGCCGCCGCGCCGACCAATCTCGCGTGCCTTGGACATGCCTCAACCTGTGGCTGTATGATATTAAGGATACAGATGTATGCATGAGGAGACGATTGCAGCGTGCTTCCGTGCTGCCGCTCCTAATGGCTACCAGGCTATCCCGTAGTCATCCCCGTGATTGCTCGCCGCGCCCCAGAACGAACGGTGTTTCCAGTCGAACCAGATCGCCGTGATCGGCCCCGACGTCCGGCCCGAGTACGTCAGGCGATAGCCCAGCCGCCGCAGCTCAGCACGCACCCACGGCGGCGTATCATCCCTAACGAGCATCTCCCCCGGCCGCGATGAATGATCGTCGAATGAATTGCGCAGTTGGAATGTGTTGATATTCGCCGCCTCCACCGCCTCCTGCACGTTCATCCCGAACTCCACAACGTTGAGGAAGAACTGCAGCAGATTCTGATCCTGCGAGTCTCCTCCCTGTACCGAGAACGCCATGTACGGCTTGCCGTCCTTGAGCGCGAGCGACGGCGTTAGGGTAGCGCGCGGCCGCTTCCCGGGCTCGATCACGTTGAATGGATTCTCCCGCGCATCGGTGACAAAGCTCTGCGCCCGCTGGCTCAATCCCACCCCCGTTCTCCCGGCTATAACCGCCGGAATCCAGCCGCCGCTCGGCGTCACTGAGATCACCCAGCCCGAGGTGTCCGCTGCCTGGATCGACGTCGTCCCCGCATAAAAAGCTTCCTCCCAGCTCCGTTCAGGCGGAGTAACCACAGCAGCGGAGGTTTGCGCGGATAGCACGCTCGTGGCGCGAGAGCGCACATGGCGCATCGCCGTCATATCCGCCGGTGACGTTGTCGCTGTCGGCCGCGCCTTCTTCGGCGGCCAATCCTTCAGCAGCTCGGCGAATGGATTGGTCCCTCCCTGAAACGGATACGGATCACCCGGCTTCGCGTTAGGATCGTTCCTGTTCCAGTCGATCGCCGCCGCACGTGCCTTCGCGTAGTCCTTGGAAAGGAGACCCTTGATCGGCTCCTCCGGCGGGAAGTACGGATCACCGTAGTAGAAGTCGCGATCCGCGAAGGCGAGGTTCATTGTCTGATACAGCGCGTGCACGTATCTGGCGCTGTTGTAACCCATCGCCCTGAGATCGAAGTTCTCGAGGATGTTGAGCGACTGCAGCAGCACGGGCCCCTGCACCCAGTGCGTTAGCTTGTAAACGTCAACGCCCTTGTAGCGGGTGCTGACCGGCTCCTCGATGTGCACCTTCCAGTTGGCGAGGTCGCCCTCGGTAAGCAGCGCCCCTTCCTCGCGCGCCCCCCTAACGAGCTCCCTGGCGATGTCGCCTTTGTAAAAGCGGTCGTACGCGGCCATGATCGCTTCTTTGCGGCTCTTCCCCTGCTTGAGCGCCGAGCGCTCGGCGTCTACAAGCTTGCGCAGAGTCGCTGCGAGGTCGGCTTGCCGGAAGATCTCACCGGCCGCCGGACCTTCGCGCTCCGCGCCGGGATGCGTGAAGAAGACCTCGCGCGAATACTTCCATTGTTTGATCCAGTTGCGGTACCGCTGAATCAACTCGGCGGCATCGTCTTCGATTGGATATCCGTCGGCCATCTGGATCGCCGGGGTGAGCACCTCGGCGAGACTCATGGTGCCGTATTCGGCGAGCATAACGAGTAGGCCCCCCGGAGTCCCCGGCGTCACCGCGGCCAGCGGCCCGTACTCGGGCGGGTAGTCGTAACCCTTGGACTTATAGAACTCCGCTGTGGCTCCAGTGGGGGCGACGCCTAACGCGTTGATGCCGATGACTTTTTGTGTCTTCGGATTGTAGATCAGGGCCTGCGTCTCGCCTCCCCAGCTCAGCACATCCCACATTGTCGACGTGGCCGCGAGCATGGCCGCCGCGGCGTCGATTGCATTGCCGCCCTGCTGGAAGATCATCGCGCCGGCAGTCGCGGCGAGCGGCTTCCCGGTAACCGCAACCCAGTGACGACCGTGGAGGGTCGGCTTCTGCGTCCGTTGCGCGAGACTCGCGCCAAGCGGCATTGCAAGGAGGAGCGCTACGCCGCAAAAGATCCGTGAAGTCGTCGCCCTGCAGATGATCCGCGGGCTCATCGCTCTGCGGGCAAGCCGTGAAGTCAGCGCTCTGCAGATGACCCGCGGGCTCATCCCTCTACGGACAATCCGTGAGGTCATCGCTCTGCATACGATCCGCGAGGTAATCGCTGTGCCCACGATCGGTGACGTCATCGCTCTCATAATAGGCTCAGTGAAAGTGCCACTAGATGGGAACTCGTCATCGGGAGGCGAGCTGGGCTTTGGCCATAGACGGTCCCAAGATTGCCTCACACACAAGGTGGCGGAAATGTGCTTTCAGTTGCAGAGTACAGACAACACAATACGCGCAGCGTCACTTTCGCGCATAACGATGGCAGCAGGGAAGAAACCGCGCCAGAGATTAACGGACGGCCCTGCGAAGGTGCTGGACTCGGATGCAGCTACCGGCGGCGAAAAGGGAGAGCCGGCAGCGGCGAGCGAGCAGCAGCGTGAAGACATCGGCCAGCCCTTTCCGATCGTCGGTATCGGTGCGTCCGCGGGCGGGCTGGAAGCGTTCTCGCAACTGATCGGTGTGATGCCGGCGGACACGGGCATGGCCTTTGTGCTCGTGCAGCATCTCGATCCTACGCATGCGAGCATGCTGAGCGAGATCGTCTCCAAGAAGACGGCGATCCCGGTAACCGAAGCACGCGATCGCATGCCCGTGGAGCCGGATCACATCTATGTGATTTCGCCGGGCTCCAACATGTCGCTGCGCGGCGGCGTGCTGCAGCTCTCGCCGCGCAAGGAGACAGCCGGACAGTTCCGCCCGATCGATTATTTCTTCCGTTCGCTGGCGCACGAGCAGGGCCACAAGGCGATAGGCGTCATTCTCTCAGGCGGCGCTACCGACGGCACGTTAGGCATGAAGGAGGTGAAAGGGGGAGGGGGCATCACCTTCGCGCAGGACGCGACCGCGCAACACGACAGCATGCCGCGCAGCGCCATAGCAGCGGGATGGGTGGACCATGTACTGCCGCCTAACGAGATCGCTCGCGAGATTGCGCGCATCAGCCGGCACCCATACATGGCGCCGCGCGAGCCGCAGCCGGATGCGGCCGGCGAGCAGGCCATGCAGAAGGTGCTCGAAGTGGTGCGCACCGCCACAGGCGTGGACTTCACGAACTACAAGCGCAACACGCTGCATCGGCGCATAACGCGACGATTAGTGCTACGCAAGCTGGGAGGGCTCAAGGAATACGCGCGTGTTCTCCAGAGCACACCCGCCGAGGTCGCGGCGCTTTATCAGGATATACTGATCAGCGTCACGAGCTTCTTTCGCAACCCCGAAGCGTTCGACGCGCTAAAGACACACGTCTTCCCGGAGCTGCTC
>JBQTJS010000136.1:0-7342 GCA_052386875.1 Gemmatimonadaceae bacterium | reverse complement strand
GTAAGCCCGGTCTCGAGGACGTTGCCTAACGCGCGCACTCGCTCCGAAAAGATCATCCCCACACCAAGACCGATATTGGCCAGCTGTGCCTTGCTCAACTGCGAGACGCTGTGCTTAGCCGTCACGTGGCCGATCTCATGCCCAAGCACCTGCGCCAACTCGGCCTCACTGTTGAGATGTGTGACGATTCCCCGCGTCACGAAGATGAAGCCTCCCGGCAACGCGAACGCGTTCACCGAAGCGTCGTCCAACGTGTGGAACTCCCACGGCAGGCTCGGCCGCTCGGAGGCGCGCGCCATGCGGAGGCCGATGCCGGCGACCAGCGTCTTCACACCCACCTCGGCGATCGCCGGCATCGATTGCAAGGTCTGTTGTGCGGCCTGCCGGCCCATCTGGATCTCCTGCGATTCCGAGATGAGTGACAACTCGCGTCGGCCGGTGACCGGATTCGTGGCACATGCAGCGGCCAACAGAATCCCTGCATGGAACCATCGACGAACCGTTAGGCTGCGCATCGTCCCTTCCTCTAGCGCTTCACAATGGTGTCCGCTGCCGCACTCTTACGCTGCCACACATACCACGCCAGATGCTGGCTCAGAATCGGCAGCGGCAGTTCCCCTACACGCAGCAATTCTGCCTGCAATGCTCCCGCGTCGAAGCGTGAGCCCAACGACTCCTTTACCCACGCCCGCTGGCCGGCCAGCTCGCGGCTGACGATCGTCCCCGCTGCAGCACGTGCCGGTTCCACTATGGCGATACGCATCATGTCGCTTTGGGCAGTCTCAGCCGTCATGCTGTGAGCGCGCAAGTACCGGACCGCCTCTCCAAACGGCCACTCGTAGAAATGCACACCGATATCTGCGACGAGTCGCGCCGCGGCATGCAGCTCCAGGATCAGCTCACCGTACGCGTTATACGGATCGTCGTACAAGCCGAGCTCGCCGGCTAATGCCCCCGAGAACTCCGACCATCCCTCGAGGAAGCCCGCTATACGGCGGTATTGCCTGATCGACGGCAGCGAGTCGTTGGAACCACTCGCCACGATCAGAAGCTGCCGCCCTGGAAAAAGCTCGCGATGCACGAGCGCTGGAATCACGTACACCGGAATGCTCCCGACCCGATCACGCGAGTACTCCACGCGCCAGCGCTCGTCCAGTCCGTCAGGCTCGAGCAGGCGCAGGGCACGCGAGCCATCCCAGAGTTGCGACGCCGCAGCGATGAGTGCGATCGAATCCTGAGCAGCAAGACCGAGTCGCGCTTTCCCCGAGTCGATCGCTTTCCTGAGCGCCGCGCGAATGTGTGACTCGAACTCGTTAGGTGATCCCACAACGAACCGCCTCTGCCCGCGTAGCGCCGCCCGGAACGCCGAATCGGACCCTCTGAAGCCCAACTTCCGGCGCAGTTCAGTCATCGCTGCTTTGAGGCGCTCCATCTCGCGCAAGCCGTGAGCGTAAAGATCACCGGGCTCTGCATCCACGGTGGTTTCTCTGCGCAGCAGATAGCGGTAGTACTCGCGGCCTCCGGGGTATTGCGCCAGGCCGAAGCGGTCAGTGGCTGCGGCGCGGTATGGACCATCGAGGTATGTCGCGAGGCTGTCTAGCTGCGGGTTGACGTCTCTCTCTATCACCCGCGCCATGGCGCCGACTACCCGGACCCGTGAAGCCGAATCGATCTGCTCCAATTGCGCCGCAGCCAGCGCAAACGGGCTCTCTCCGGGAGGCCGCGCGAAGCTGCGCACGAAGGCAGCGATCGTATCCAGACCTTGCCGCGGCAGCATGACCCCGCGTTGCGCCTGAGCACCTAACGCGGACCTGATGTCGGGGATGTACAGCGCCAGATTGTCAAGCAAGAAGAGATATCGTTGCACGTCCGCAGCGGACTCTACCGGATGCAGCGCCAAAGCTCGGGCAATGGCGTGCAGGGGAGAGGCACCCGGTACCACTGCGGAAAAGTCGAGTGCCGCATACGTCGCCGACTCTGCGATGTTTCCCAAATCCCAGTGCAGAGCCAGGAGGGTCAGGTAGTCGTCTTGTGGCAACGCGTCATAGCGGATCGTTTCCAGGTCACGCTGCACCGCGCGCGCATAACGCGCGTCGTCATGCCGCATGTCTGCATAGTGACTCGGCAATCGGTCCAAGCGCAGACCGAGGGATAATCGCCAGGCAACGTCCCGCTGCAGCGCTTCCCGAGTGTGGTCGACGAGTATCGCGTTCAGACGCGTGAGCGCCAGCAATGAGTCGGCGGCGCTGGGAAGACGCCGGGTGGGCGTTAGACTCGCGCATCCGCTGGAAAGCACGCCCCACGTTAGGCAACGGAGAATGTTGTTCAGCGCACTCATGTAGGCTGTAACCCTATGCTGGCGCAAAGTTCTTACCCCTTGGCCTCTCCCTACCTTGTCCCTCGCATTCTGCTCCCTGCTCCTGCTCCCTGCTCCTCGCACGTCCTGGCGCCGGGCTCTGTCTCCCGGCCCTTGCTCCTAGCCCTTTCCTTGCACACGGTTCCAAGAAGCGGCATCCGGCTCCATCTGTCCTCATGCGCTTTTCAGCATCTGGTGTATTCACAGGTTGTACTTCCCTGGTAGGGATCATCATGCTCGATCTCCCTCGTTTACTGACGGCGTCCGTGCTCACAGGCTCTATCGCCGCCGTCTCGTGCAACGATCCGGACTCGTTGGTCGCTCCGGGACCCGGTGGGACAGGCGACTCCATCGTAACGGAGACGGTGGCTACAGGCTTCGACACGATTTGGGAGCTGGCCTGGGGCCCGGATAACTTTATCTGGGTTACGGAGCGGCCCGGTACGATCTCGCGCGTCAATCCGGCGAACGGCGCCAAAACTGAGATCGGTCGTGTGGCGGTCACGGAGATCGGTGAGGGAGGCTTGATGGGGCTCGCGTTTCATCCGGATTTCGGCCAGCAGCCCTTCGTGTACGTCATGCATACCTATACCGCTGTCGGCGGCACCCGCAATCGGCTGGTGCGGATGCGATTCAGCGGTGGTTCGTTAGGCATGCCGGAGCCGTTGCTCGAGAATATCCCCGGAGCGGCGAACCACAACGGTGCTCGTATAGCTGTCGGCCCCGATCGTCTTCTGTACATCTCTACAGGCGACGCGTCGAATGCGCCGCTCGCGCAGGATCGCAACTCACTGGCGGGCAAGATCCTGCGCCTAACGCTCGATGGCGCCCCCGCGCCGGGCAATCCCTTCAACAACGCGACGTACTCCTTCGGGCACCGCAATCCTCAGGGTTTGGTCTTCGATCGCTCACGCGGCTTCCTGTACTCCACAGAGCACGGCGCCAGCGACAACGACGAGGTCAATCGCATCGAGATTGGCCGCAATTACGGGTGGCCTACCGTGCGCGGCAGGTGTGACGGCGACGCCGGGTCCGGTGAGATCACGTTCTGTCAGCAGAACAACGTCGCGGAGCCAATGGCTATTTGGACACCGACTATCGCTCCGGCTGGCGCTGACCTCTATACCAGCCAGCGCATCCGCGGCTGGAACGGAAGTCTACTCTTTACCACGCTCGCAGGACGTGCGCTCTATCGCCTAACGCTATCCAGCGACGGGCGCTCTGTGCAGAGCGAAGAACGGCTCTTCCACGGCACCTTCGGTCGGCTGCGCGACGTGCTCGTGGCTCCCGACGGCATCGTATACCTCGCTACCAGCAACCGCGATGGACGCGGCTCTCCCGGCCCGCAAGATGACCGCATAATCCGACTGCGACCCAACTAATCTCCGCTCCCGGCTCCGTGTTCACTAACCGCACATCCGTTTTCGCAGCGATCCTCGCCGGTGCCCTGACAGGGGCATCCTGCTCGCAGGACAGCAACTCGCCAATTGTCCCGCCCACCACCAGCGACTCATTACTCACCGAGACGCTCGCCGGCGGTTTCGACACCATCTGGGAACTCGCCTGGGGACCTGACAACACGATCTGGGTCACCGAGCGCCCCGGAGTGATCTCTCGTGTAGATCCGGCGAACGGTGCCAAGACACAGATCGGCCGGCTCCAGGTCCACGAGATCGGCGAGGCAGGGTTGCTCGGCATGGCGTTTCATCCAGATTTCGCGCAAGCGCCGTTCGTTTACGCCATGCACACGTACGACACTGCGGACGGCCCGCGCAATCGGCTCGTGCGTCTGCGCTACAATGGTACCTCGTTAGGGCCGCCGCAGTCACTCCTTCAGGATATCCCCGGTTCGGAGTTTCATAACGGCTCGCGCATCGCTGTCGGCGCCGACCGCTATTTGTATGTGTCCACGGGCGATGTGTCTACGCCGCACCTGGCACAGGATCGCAACTCGCTGGCAGGCAAGATCCTGCGCCTAACGCTTGACGGGGCACCCGCCCCCGGCAATCCCTTCAACAGCGCCGTGTATTCGTATGGCCATCGCAACGCGCAGGGCCTGGTTTTCGATCGCGCGCGCGGCATCCTCTACTCTACGGAGCATGGCCCCAGCGACAATGATGAAATCAATCGCATCCAGATCGGTCGCAACTATGGCTGGCCAACCGTGCGCGGGAAGTGCGATGGCGACGCAGGACCCGAGGAAATACCCTTCTGCCGCCAGCACAATGTCGCCGAGCCGCTGATCACCTGGACACCTACAATCGCTCCCTCCGGCGCCGATCTGTATACCGCATCGCGCATCCGTGGCTGGACAGGCAGCCTGCTCTTCACGACACTCGCAGGCCAGGCCCTGTACCGCCTAACGTTTTCGGATGACGGCCGCACCATCCGTAGCGAGGAACGGCTCTTCCACGAGGCCTTCGGTCGCTTGCGCGACGTCCTCGTCGCGCCGGACGGCATCGTTTACCTTGCCACCAGCAACCACGACGGTTCGGGGACCCCGGGGCCGCTGGACGACCGGATCATCCGCGTCCGTCCTAACCGCTAACCGAAACCCTGTCGCTCCTCGAGTTCGTCGCGGCACTGTTTGGCGCCGTCGCAGTCTATCTCAGCACACGGCAGAACATCTGGAGTTGGCCGACGGCGATCGTAAACGTCGGGCTCTACACAGCCGTGTTCTTCCGGGCGCGATTCTATGCGGGCATGGGCCTGCAGGTCGTGTACCTGGTGCTGTCGATTTACGGATGGTACCACTGGTTGCGCGGCGGTGAACGACACAGCATCCTGCGCGTTTCGCGGGCCACCGCGCGCCACCTCCTCGTGCTCGCCATACTTGTATCCGGCGGCTCGCTCGCGCTCGGCGGCATATTGGCAGCGCGTACAGACGCGGTCCTTCCCTATCTTGACTCCACACTGACGGTCTCCAGTCTAGCCGCACAGTGGTTAATGACGCGCAAGGTTGTGGAGAATTGGCTCGTGTGGATTGGCGTGGACCTCGTGTACGTCCCGATGTTCCTCTCGCGGCGACTGTACCCGACGGCAGCGCTGTACGCCGTCTTCCTCGTTCTGGCCGTAATGGGATTCTTGTCATGGAGCCGATCATATCGCGAGCACCGCTCGAGCGACCAACTGAGAATCGCGACCTGACGCGGATCGTCCTGACTGGATCCGAGAGCACTGGAAAGAGTTCGTTAGCCCGCGTGCTTGCGGACCATTTCAGCTCCCCATCAGTCGCCGAGTACGCGCGCGTTTACGCCGAGCGAGATGCCGGCCTGCGCGCCCTCACGGCGCAGGACCTGGAGCCGATTGCGCACGGCCAGATACAACTCGAGGATCGAGTTTTTCACTCTGCGGCGGGCATCGTGATACTGGATACGGATCTGGTGAGTACCCTCGTCTATGCGGAGCACTACTACGGTCTCGTTCCTGACTGGCTGCGCTCCGCGGCAAGCCGGCGGCTCGCCGATTTGTATCTGCTGTGTGATATCGATCTTGCCTGGGTTGCCGATGCTGTGCGCGACAGCCCGCAGCAGCGCCGCAAGCTGCACGAGGCTTTCGTCGGCGCGTTGGAGGGATTGGGAGCGGTCTACCGTACCGTGACAGGCGCCGGTCCCGTTCGAGCACAGCGTGCCTTAGCTCTCGCGGAAGAATGGTTGACCAGTTCTCGAACCTAACGACTCTCCGGACATGCTCAAGTCCCTGTTACAGCACGGCACCTCGCGTCGTGAGTTCGTCGCCGACTCTTTGCGCGCAGCCGCTGCTCTCGTGGCTTTCGGTACGCTCCCCGCCGGGCGCGGTGATCCTGCATGGCGGGCCCGTGCCTATCCGTTCACGTTAGGTGTCGCATCCGGTGACCCCGGCAACGACGGCTTCGTCGCCTGGACCAGACTGGCGCCCGATCCCGTGCGCGGCGGAGGTATGCCGTCGCGCCAGGTCCCGGTGCGCTGGGAGATCGCCGCAGATGAATCCTTCCGCCGCATCATGCGTCGCGGTGAGAGCCTCGCGCTCCCTGAGCTGGCCCACTCCGTACATGTCGAGGTGGGCGGTCTGGGAGCGGCGCGCGAATACTTTTATCGCTTCATTGCGGGAGGTGAGACGAGCCCCGTAGGACGCGCTTTGACCGCGCCCGCGTTAGGTGCGCGCAACAGCAATCTCCGCTTCGCCTTCGTGTCCTGCCAGCACTATGAACAGGGGTACTACACTGCACACCGGCACCTGGCACACGACAACGTGGACTTCGTGGTCCACCTCGGCGATTACATCTATGAGTATGGCATTGCCAACAACAACCCCAATCCCATCCGACGCCACGACGGTGACGAGATCGTCACGCTAGAGCAGTATCGCAACCGCTTTGCATTGTACAAGTCGGATCGCGATCTCCAGCTTGCGCATGCTTCGGCGCCGTTCATCGTTACCTGGGACGATCACGAAGTCGAGAACAACTACGCCGACGAAATCTCGGAGAACGATGATCCTCCCGAGCGCTTCCTGCTGCGCCGCGCCGCTGCATACCAGGCTTACTACGAGCACCTTCCCTTGCGCCGCTCTGCGATGCCCAGCGGAGCGGATATGCGCCTTTATCGCCGGCTGCACTATGGAACGTTGGCGACCTTCAACGTGCTCGACGGCAGGCAGTATCGATCCGATCAAGCGTGTCGCGATGGCCGCAAGCCACGCTGCCCGGAGGTCTTCAATGAATCTCGTACAATGTTAGGCAGCGAGCAGGAACGCTGGCTCCTCGATGGACTCGCTGCGTCGCGGGCGCAATGGAATTTCCTTGCCAATCAGGTCCTCATGGGAGAAAACGGGTACCGGCGGCCGGACGACCCCGAGCTTACCTATCCGCTCGATACGTGGAATGGCTACACCGCACAGCGCCGTCGTGTGCTCGATTCATTTGCCTCGCGCAAGGTTACCAATCCCGTTGTCCTCACAGGCGACATCCACGTGAGCCTGGCGCTGGAGCTGAAAGCCGATTGGGCC
>JBQTJS010000135.1:0-5572 GCA_052386875.1 Gemmatimonadaceae bacterium | reverse complement strand
AGCGCCCGCGCGGCTTCGATATACGCCTGCTCCCGGATCGACAGCAGCTCACCGCGGACGAGGCGCGCCAGGCCCATCCAGGCAGTACCGCCTATCGCCAGCACCAGCGCCGGAACCGTGCTGCCGAAGAACGCGAGCGCAGTGATGACGAGGAATATCGTAGGGATGGACAGCATCGCATCGGTGGCACGCATGAGCGCTCCATCGAGGGGTCCGCGCCGGAAGCCGGCGACGCCGCCTAACGCGATACCAAATAGCAATGCCAGCAGCACGGCAAGCCCCCCTACGGCGAGCGAGACGCGGCCGCCGTGCAACAGCCGGCTGAGCACATCGCGGCCGCTCTCATCGGTGCCTAACCAGTGAGCAGCCGTGGGACCCTCGCCTATACGGCTCAGGTCCAGGCGCGCCGGGTCGACCCCATACAGGAACGGTCCGCCGATCAGCGCCAGCACGAGAAGTGCGAGCACCGCTCCGCTCGCTAGTGCGCGTGGATCGCGCCGCAAGCGGCGCCATACCGGCGCCGTCAGTGCAGTCGGATCCGTGGATCGATCCATAGGTACACGAGGTCCACGAGGAGCGTCACCAACGCGACGACTAACGCGGTGACGAGCGTGATCGCGAGGACAAGCGGATAATCGCGGCTCAGCGCCGCCTCTACGCCGAGCCGGCCCATCCCGGGCCAGGAGAATACAGTTTCGGTTACTGCCGCGCCGCCGATGAGCCGCGGGAGTTGCAGTCCCACGATAGTCACGATCGGAATGAGTGCAACACGCAGGGCGTGGCGCCGGCGCAGGCGTGCGTTCGGGAGACCTTTTGCTCGAGCGACACGGATGAAGGGCTGCAGCAGGGCGCCGCGTGTGCTCGATCGCGCGTAGCGCAGCAGCTCTGCGGTGAGGGCCGCGGAGAGCACGGACACGGGGAGGATGAGATGGCGCGCCGTGTCACCTAACGACGGCTGTTCACCCGCGGTCATGCTGCCGCCGGCCGGAAGCCAGCCGAGCACGACGGCAAAGAGAAGGATCAGCAGCATAGCGAGCCAGAACGCAGGTATCGCCATAGCGGCGGAGGTAACTACTGTAAGGCCGTGGTCCAGCTTGGAGCCGGGGTGCGCGGCGCAGTAAGCGCCCAACGGGATGGCGACGATACACGCGAGGGCGATCGCTGTCCCCGCCAGCAGCGCCGTTCGCGGCAGCCGCTCACGGATGGTCTTTGCGTTAGGCGTCTGGTACAGGAAGCTGTCGCCGAGATCGCCGCGCGCGACGCGGCTTATCCAGCGCGCGTATTGCTCCGGTATCGGCCGGTCGATGCCGAGGCGCCGCTCTATGGCTTGGCGCTCGGCGAGGCTCAGTTTGGGATCGGCGAGGACGGCGGGACCGCCCGGGGCGGCGTGCACGATGGCGAATGTGATCGTGACAACGGCCAGGACGACGGTCAGCGCGTGGACGATGCGGCGCGCCAGATAGCGAGCCATTGCGGTGCGGCGTTAGGCTAGATCAGCGCGGATCGCGAAGTGCCAGCCGTTCGCTGTGGCGCAGCGCGTCGCGCAGACCGAGGCGCGGCAGCCCCTCCACCACATCGCGCATGGCGAGCAGCTCGCGCGGATAGAAGAGCAGGAGCACGGGCGGATCCTCGATCTGCAGGGACTGCAATGCGTGATAGACTTGGACGCGCCTAACGCTGTCGCGCGTGGCGCGGCCGAGTGCGAGTAAGCTGTCTGCGCGTGCATTGCGAAAACCCACGTGATTGTTGTCCTGTCCCGATGCGTAGAACGCCCACTGGTCCGGGTCGGGGGGCGTCGTCCACCAGATCAAGCCGGCGTCGAACTTACCGGTCAGCAGGTGGTCACGCACGAAGGTCGCGAACTCGAGCGTGCGCAGCGTCACTTCAATGCCGAGCCGGGCCAGATCCTGCTGCACGGCCAGGGCAGCCTGCTCCCGCGTTGGGTTCCCTTTGTCCACCAGCAGCTCGAAGCGGAAGGGACGCCCTTGCGTGTCGCGCAGTGTCCCTGCGCTGTCGGTCCTCCAGCCCGCGGCGGCGAGGAGGGTTCGCGCCGAATCGCGATCGAATGCGAGGCGCGGGATGCTGTCGGCGAAGAAGGGGCCCAGCGCGAGCGGGATCGTTCCGACGGGGGGGTCGCCGTTGCCTTTGAGCACCCCGGCGATGATAGCGGCGCGATCGACGGCGAAGCCCAGCGCGCGCCTGACGAGCGGCGACGCGAAAAGCTGCCTGCGCTGATTGAAGCCCACGTAGTAGTGCTGCACGATAGGGACCTGGCGGACCAGGATGTGCGGAGCGCGCACCAAAGTCGTTAGGTTCGCCGGCTCGACAAGGATTATATCCAGCTCCCCTGACCGCAGTTGTGCCACTTGCACGTTGATGTCGGGAACAACTTTGAACACCAGCCGCTCGAGGCGCGGGGGCGGCCCGTGATAACGCGGGTTCCGCTCGAGCACGATGGCGCTACCGGGCGCCGATTTGGCGACCTTGAACGGGCCGGTGCCGATGGGCAGCGTGCGGTTGAAATCCGGCGCTTCCGTGAGCCGGCGTCCGCGAAAGGCGTGCTCGGGAATGATCCCCGCGTTGTAGCCTAACAGGGCGAGGAACGGCGCGAAGGGCGCCCGCAGCCGGAAGCGCACCGTCAGCGAGTCCGGCGCCTCTACAGCGGCCACGGGCGCGAAATCCGAGCGCAGGCGCGAGCCCGAGTTCACATCGAGGATCTGATCGAAGGTGAACTTGACGTCGCGCGCCGTGAAGGGCGTGCCGTCGTGCCACATCACGTTAGGCCGCAATGCGAACGTATACGTCAGACCGTCCGGCGATTCCGTCCACGAGAGCGCGAGGTCGGGGCTCGGCCGCAGATTCTCGTCCGGACGCAGCAGGCCCGGGAAGATGACTTTGTTGATCATCACCGAGCCGATGTCCGGCGCCAGCACCGGGTTGAGGATCGGATCGTTGATGAGGGGGAGGCGCAGCGTGCGCGAACCGTTCGGCTGAGCGCCGCCGCCGCCGCAGGCGACGCCGGCGCCGAACGTTGCGAGCGCCACTAGCGCGGGAACGTTCACGTCATCGCGTCCTCGACCACGCGGCGCGCGTCGCGCAGCGCGGCCACGAGGCGGTTCTGCCCGCGGGTGAGGTGAGTGATGATGAAGCCGACACGATCGGGGGGTGCGTCACCTAACGTGAGCGCGGGATGCAGGTCGGGGAGTGCCGGGATCGACTCGGCCGCGTCGTGGAAGAAGGGCGTCCCTCTCGTGTAGTTGACCGGCACCAGCAGGCGCGCGAGGCGCCGCAGCGCCGCATTGGCCCGGCGCACCGGCGGGCTCGCAACCGGCTGCTCTTCTATGGAGCGCGTATGGACGCTGAAGCGCTCGAGCGTGTCGCGCAGTTCGCCGAGCGCCGCCTGCGCGGCGGAGAAGTCGAAGCGGCCGCATGTCGCGGATGCATAACGAGAGAGCGTCGCCGCGAACGAATCGAGCGTGAGCCTGAAGTCGAAGGGGGCGATGGTGGCATTGGCTGCAGCCATGACAGCGGCGCAGTAGATGCGCATATCCTTGAGAAGGATGTCGCGGTCCGCGATGTCGAGGAGGTCCTCTTCGGTATGCCAGGCGATATTCCCTCCGCATCCGCCGACGCCGTAGTATCCCTGCGACTCACGTAGCTCGTCGGGCATCGTCGACAGAAGCATGAAGAAGCTCGTGATCCCGATATTGTTGAAGGAATAGTCTCCCGCCTGGTGCGGCCGTTCCCCGTGCGCTTCTTGTCCGGTCACCGCGCGGATCACCCCTCGCGCGAACGCTGCAGCCTCGTCCATCCAGGAAACGTCCTTGTAGACAGTCGCCCAGCGGCAGCCCGGCGAATCGCAGTTCACCTGCGCGATGCAGCGCTCATAGAGATCGATCGCGAAGCTGTCCGCGAACCAGGTGCTCCCGGCATAACGACCCGTGGAGTGGCCCGGCCACCAGGCGATGCGCACGGAGCGTTTGAGATGCTGCCGGCTTTCCCAAAGGACGCGCGCTATCTCGAGCAGGGCTGCATCGCCGACGGCATTGTCGCCAACGCCGACGTCCCACGCGTCGTAGTGGCCGTGCAGCAGGACGAACGGCTCCGGCTCTTCGTTGCCGGGGATTGTGACAACTGGGACGGGTGAGCGGAACCAGCCCTCGGTGACGTCGCTCGTTAGGGTCGCCTCCCTCCCCTGTTTCGCGCTCTCGATGAGCGCCAGGCCGTCGGCATTGTTCACAGCCACGACGGCGAGCGTCGGTTTGCGCGGCAGATCACGCAGATCGGGGGTCCCCCAGACTGTGGTGCAGATCCCCCAGTGCGCGTTCTTACCGGGATTCACGGCGATCATGCCTAACGCGCCGTTTTCTTCGAAGTGCGCCACTTTCCCGGGCATGCCGAAGCCTTCGCTGACCACGATCTTGCCGTGCAAGTCCGCCTGGCCGTCGCCGATGAGATTGCGGGCGAACAATTCGTCCGCGCCGCGTGCATAGCGCGCCGGAGCGTACACCAGCGGCGCCGTGATGCCGTCCCGATAGGCGACGCTCATGGCCATCGGCTTGGCTTTGTAGATCGCCGCCCCGGCGCGCACGCTCCCCGCACCCGGCAGGCTGAGGAACAACTCGGGCTCGTGAACGGTGACCGGCACGCCGAGCCGCGTTAGGCGACTCGCGAGCTCGCCGGCCGCGGTGCGGACGTCTTCCGGGTGCTCGCGACGCAGCGTCGCGAAGCGGGTCACAAGGGACCACGGCTCGTCCAGTGTGATGCGCGCGATTGTCGCGGCAATCTCGCGCGCCAGCACGGCATGATTCGTCGTCGTCACAGCCCCGTAATTCGCGTTCGGCGCAGTGTCGCGCAAGAGCCGGCCTTCACCTCGTGAGATCGACCGGCGACGCCCTCAGCGTAACGATCCACTCGGCGCTGCCGCTTCCCGTTCGGCGGGAAGAGCGCGGCGCCGTCGCCAGACGAGATACGCGGGAGCACCGAGCGCGACGACGATGAAACCGAGCGCAACGTCCCCCGGCCGCGTGACCAGCGCGTTGACCACGATAACCAGTGCCGCGAGCGCAAACAGCAGCGGTGTCCAGGGATATCCCGGCACGCGAAACGGGCGCGCAGCATCGGGTTTCTTGCGCCGGAGCACAATCACGGCGACCGCGCCGAGTCCGTAAAACATCCAGCTGATTACGACGACGTAGGTGAGGAGACGGGTAAACGTTCCCGTCGCCGCGAGCAGCATCGCCCAAATACAGCTCAGCACTATGGCGAGAGCAGGCGTGCCGAAACGCGGGTGTACATCGGCGAGCCTGCGGAAGAAGAGGCCGTCGCCCGCCATGGTGAAATAGACGCGCGGCGATGTGATGACGATGGAGAGCGCCGCGCTGAACATCGATATCATTATCGCGCCTGCGACCAGCTTCCCGGCAAGCGGCCCGATGACAGCGGTGACGGCTTCGGCAGCTACGCGATCGGACGCTGCCACACCGCCGGCGCCTAACGCGGCGACATAGGCTACGTTCGCCAGCACATACAGGGCTATGAGGACAACGGTGCCGCTGACCAGCGCTCTTGG
>JBQTJS010000134.1:0-11360 GCA_052386875.1 Gemmatimonadaceae bacterium | reverse complement strand
CAGCGCGGACCGATGCCGCGCGGCGCGCCGGCGCGACGGAGATCCTCGAAGGGGAGCTGATCCCTCTTCCCGACCGCCAGCTGCGCCTAACGATTCGCCGAGTGGATATCGCACGCGGCCTCGTTCGTGGCGGATATCAGGTGACTCTCAGCGATCGCGTGGCAATGTTCGACAGCGTCACGATCCTCATCGCTGGAGACCTGCGCGTGGGGGCGCCAACGGGATCGCTGGTGGAAGTGAGCACGCGCTCGCCGATCGCCTATCGCCTCTATGAAGATGGACTGCGCGCGTTCTTTCAGTTCGATGCACGCGCCGCACACCGGCTATTTCGAGCGGCGATCAAGGAAGATTCCACTTTTGCAATGGCCACCTATTACGCGTGGCGCTCTGCTGACGGCAGCAGCGTGGATACGCTCGCTGATCGCGCCATGGAACTCGCGTCGCGGGCTTCGGAGCGTGATCGGCTACTCATCATGACACACGTCGGGTCGACCCGCTACGACCTTCGCGCGGCAGCGGCCGCCGAGTCGCTCGCCACACGCTTCCCTAACGACCCAGAGGCACTGTTGCGGGCCGGTGCTGTCGTCCGCTCTCTTCCGCAAGCAGTCGCTCTGCTGGATCGCGCTATCGCGCTGGACTCCGCCGCTGCGGGGCCTATGTCGGTTTGCAGGCTGTGCGACGCGCTGAGTGTGCTGGCGGCGCGGTATCAGTGGGCTGATTCGCTGTCTGCCGCGAAGCGAACGCTGGATCGCTGGACAGCGCTGCGACCTGCCGATCCCGCGCCATGGATCTCGCGAGCCGACTTGCTTGTCGCTGAGCGACGCCGCGCAGAGGCCGAAGCGGCGCTAGCGCGTGCCGTTGAGCTTGGCGCGCCGCGCGGCGACCCTAACGAGCACAGGCTCATCTGGAGCTTGCGCACCGACGATGTTGCGACAGCCGACACGATATGCGGCGCGGCCCTCGCGACTCAAGATCGCGCACAGTTCGCGAAGTTCCGAACGCCCTGCACAATCGCACTGCGCGCGCAGGGACGTTTCATCGAGGCGCTCGCGTTGACGCGGGAAGGTCACCTGCCGCGCGCCTCACTGGTGCACCGAGGGCTTCCGATCGATCGAGTCCATGCCGCCATACTGGACATGGAGATGGGCCGTCCCTTGTTAGCCGCGGACCAGTTCCAGGCGTTAGGCACGACGTACCGCGACACCGCGCTGCCGCCTGGAGTAAGAGCACATGGAGCGGCGTGGCACCTTACGCTCGAGGCCACCGCGGCCACAGAGGGGATGGACACGCTGCGCGCACGCCGCCTGGTCGACTCGATCGAAGTAATCGGCGGCCGCAGTCTGTATGGTCGCGATCCGCTGCTGCACCTGTTCGTGCGTGGATTGCTCAAGGCGCGAGCGCAGCAGCACAGCGCAGCCGTCGACGACTTCCGTGCAGCCATATTCTCTCCGGCCTTTGGGTATACGCGAGTGAGCTATGAATTAGGCCGCAGCCTCCTGGCGCTCAATCGCCCGGAAGAGGCGATCCCGGTTTTGCGGGCCGCACTGCGTAGCGGGCTCGATAGCGCCGCCCTCTACCTAACGCGAACGCAGGTGCATGAGCTTCTCGCGCAGGTGTTCGATGCGAATCGCCAGCCGGACAGTGCCGCGGCGCACTATGCGCTCGTTGAGCGCGCGTGGCGTGGCGCCGATCCGATCCTTGCGGACCGATATGCGGCAGCCAAAGCGCGGCTTGCTCGCGGACCGCGTGGTCTACGCCGGTAGATTGCCGGGAGCGCGGCCAGAACCTAACATGGTGCAGCTACGATCGTTCGGAGTGTCTGTATGAGGCTGAGCCTGCTCGGAACGCCCGCTCTACTCGTTAATGAGAGTGAACGTGCGCTGGAGCCGCGCCTGGCGGCGCTGTTATCGGTACTCGCCGTGGCGGGAGACGCCGGCGTAGAAGCCGATGACTTAATGGTTCTGCTCACGCCTGACGCCACGCCGAATCAAGCGAGAAACGAGCTGGATCGCCTGCTCGCGCTCGCGCGCCACGAGACGGGCGATGAGATGCTCATCGTGCATCCAGGGACACGCTACGTGCTGCGACGCGACGCCATCGCGCTCGACGTCGATATCCTGCCGGATGACGGTAGTGCGGATTGTCCGGCGTTCCTGAGCGACGTGGACCTGCCGGATTGTCCAGAATTCGCCGATTGGCTCGGCGCCGCGCGCCGACGCGTGCGGCCCAAGAGCCATACTGAGAGCGCAGCGCCGTCGTATCCAACGGATCGCGGAGCAGGGCTGCCTAACGAGCGTCGATCGAACCGTCGTTGGCGCGTGCCCGCGCTTCTGGGCCTCTTCCTCGCTGCAGCCGGCGTCGCTTCCTGGGTGCGCGTCGCTCGATCTCGCCCCGTCGCAGGTTTCAAACAAGGCGATCCGGTACTGCTGGCGGATATCGCCAACGAGACGGGCGACACACTGTTCGATCAGGGTATTCTCACGGCGGCGTCCGTCGCGCTGCAGCAATCCGGGCACCTGCGGCTATACCCGCGCACGCGCCTCCCCGCCGTTTATCAGCGCATGCAAATAGCAAATCGGGACACGGCGCTGAGTTATGAGTTAGCTCAGGAAGTCGCTCAGCGTGATAACGTCCGTTTTGCATTGGGCCTGCGCCTCTTTCGTGATGCCGGCGGCTATCGCATAACGGCGCGACTCGCTGACGTAGTGCTTGGGGAGGAAGTATCTGAGAACAGCGAAGCGGCCGAGCGCGAGAGCGACGTCATTGCGGCGCTGGGGCGCGTCCTGTTGAGCGTGCGTCAGCGTCTCGGCGAAACGCGCGCAGAGATCCGCGAGCGCCAGGCTCCTCTGCCGCTGGTTACGACCGCATCTATCGAAGCGTTGCGGTCATTCGCCGAGGGGAGGGTCGCCTGGCGTGATGGGCAATTTCCCGTCGCACACGAACTCTGGCGTCGCGCGGTCGACTTGGACACCGGCTTCGCGAGCGCGCTTGGCGCGTTAGGCGGCTGGCACTACCATCACCATAATCGTGAGGAGGGCGACCGCTACTACGCCGAGGCGTTGCGGCGCTCCGCGCGCCTGACGGAGTGGGAAAGGCTCCACCTTTTGGCGGGCTTGGCAGGCTACCGCGGCAATCAAGATTCCTCTCTGGCATTGAGCAAAGTGATCGCGACGCGGTTCCCAAACGTTGACACGTGGTACGGCTACGGCACGCATCTCATGCAGAGTGGGCGCGACGAGGAGGCCATCAAGGCGCTACAAACGGGGCTCACGTTCGATTCGCTGCACGTCAATTCCTACATCAATCTCGCGACAGCGGCCAAGGGCCTCAAGCGTTACGAGGACGCGCTACGAAATTATCGCAAGGCGAGTGAGCTGGATTCAGCGACGATGTATCGCAACAACATCAATCACGAGTGGGGCGGAACATACGTATTGCTCGGCCGCATCCAGGAAGCCGAGCGGGTGTATCAGGGGATGCTTGGCAGCGCTCGGCTCCAGGATCGCGCGTTAGGCATGCGCTCCATGGGATACCTGGCGTTGTGGCAAGGCCAGCTTGGTCGCGCGATCGATTTCTTTTCGCAGGCGACTGACGCGACTGCACAGCTGAAATCTGTGTTAGGCGAGGCGCGCAATCACATGTTGCTCGCAGCCGCATTGCGTGCCGCCGACCGCACCCCGGAAGCCAATGTCCAAGTCAGCCGTGCGCTGGCGCTGACATCCTCCAAGCTTATCCCGCCCCAGGCCTTAGTGTTTGTCGCCTTCGGCTGTATCCGGCTCGGGCGCATCGCAGACGCCGATTCCATGTTGCGCCTGATTCGGTCACGCGTGAGTTCCGAGAACATAAGGGACCGTGACTCGGAGCGACTCGTCGCCGCCGCACTGCATGTTGCGCGTCAGCAGCCCGATAGCGCGCTGGCTTTGCTCGGCTCGGCCATGCCCCATTCGCCGGGCGCCTATGTCATGGCACTACGCGCGGAGGCCTTTCTGGCGTTAGGCGCACGCGACTCGGCTCGCGCGACGCTCGAGCAGATGATCAGGGAGCCTGTATTCGGCTTCGAAGGTCAGGAAGAGTTTCAAAACGCACCCGTCACGCTCGGCACGCTCCTGGAGGCGCAGGGAGATTCAAGCGGCGCCAGAGCGGCGTACCGGCGCTACCTCGAGCGATGGCGCGATGCGCCCGCCGCGCTGCCGCGTGTGGCCGCGGCGCGGGGGCGGCTAGCCGCGTTAGGCGGTTCCCAGCAGCCGTGACGTCGACTGCCGCTATCCGGCAGTCGCCGGCTGACTATCCTGTGAGCTGTCAGAGCCCTTAGCTCTGTCAAACGCGGGCCTCGAGCCTCGAGCCTCCAGCTTCCCGCTTGGCAGCTTCGAGGTCTGCTTCGGCCATCATCCGTACCAGCTCGCGGAACCCCACGCGCGGAGTCCACTCAAGCTGCCGGCGTGCTTTGGAGGCGTCGCCGACAAGTACATCCACTTCCGCGGGGCGATAGTAGCGCGGATCGATCGTGACGTGCCGCGCCCAATCGACACCCACCACGACGGCGGCTTCGTCGAGCAGCTCCCGCACGGAGTGAGTTTCGCCGGTTGCGATGACGTAATCATCGCTCGCGTCCTGCTGCACGATTCGCCACATGGCATCGACATAGTCGGCGGCGTAACCCCAATCGCGCCGTGCGTCGAGGTTGCCTAACGCGAGCGTTTCCTGCAGTCCCACGGCGATGCGCGCCAGACCCAGCGTCACCTTGCGCGTCACGAAGTTCTCGCCGCGCCGCGGGCTTTCGTGGTTGAACAAGATCCCGCATGACGCGTGCAGACCGTAACTCTCGCGATAGTTGATCGTGGCGTAATGCGCCAGCGCCTTGGCGCAGGCGTACGGCGAACGCGGATGAAACGGCGTATGCTCGCTCTGCGGCGTCTCGCGCACCTTGCCGAACAACTCGCTCGAGGACGCCTGGTAGAAGCGCGTGTGGCCGATCAGGCCAAGGTTGCGGATGCATTCAAGTACACGCAGCGCGCCAAGCCCCGTCACATCGGCTGTATACTCCGCCAGATCGAAAGAGATCCGCACGTGACTCTGCGCCGCAAGGTTGTAGATCTCGTCCGGCCTTACATCCGCGAGCACACGAGTAATGGAACCGGCGTCCGTGAGGTCGCCGTAGTGCAATACAAGGGGTGCGCTTGCATGGTCCCCTTCCCCTTCCCCCTCCGCCTTGGCGTCAGCCTCGCCGCGCCCCGCGTTATGCAGATGATCGATGCGCGCAGTCGTACCGAACATGCTCGAGCGGCGCACCATGCCGTGCACTTCGTAGCCCTTGGCCAGCAACAGCTCGGCGAGGTACGAGCCGTCCTGCCCCGTGATGCCGGTGATCAGCGCGCGTCGTCTCATAACGAGTCGAATCTAGGTGACGGCGCTCGACCAGCCAATGCCTTACGAGGCTAGCGCTACTCGCGCTCCGGCGCGCTGCAGTCGGCCCAGCGTGGCGCGGTCGAAGCGACCGCGCACCACAAGTGCGTCGCCGTCCTGGCGCTGTTCCAGGACCTCCGCGCTGCGATGCACCTCGGCGAGCAGCCGGCCGTTAGTCAGCGGCAGGCGCAACTCGGCGAGCGGCCGCAGGGTGTGCAGGTGATCGCGCAGCCGCGCGCGTAAGGGCTCCAGTCCCCCCGGCTCCAGGGCGGAAACGAACGCGCTCGGCGCGAGCGCGTCTGCCATGCGCTGGCGCAGCGCTTCGATGGACGCAGCATCGAGGCGATCGGTCTTGTTGAATGCCAAGAGCACAGGCTTCTCCCCCGCACCAAGCTCGCGCAGTACGTCGTCGACGATCTCGCGTTGTTGCTCCCAAGCCGGATGGCTGGCATCGATGACGTGGATCAGAGCGTCGGCTTCGCGGACTTCCTCGAGCGTCGCACGGAAGGACGCTACAAGGTCGTGCGGCAGCTTGCGTATGAAGCCGACAGTATCGGTGACGAGCACACGTTCGCGATCGCCTAACGAGACTTCCCGAGTGAGCGGATCGAGCGTGGCGAACAGCCTGTCCTCTACAATGATATCGTCGGTCTGGGCCAGCCCACGCAGCACCGAGGACTTACCGGCGTTTGTGTAGCCCACCAGCGACGCACGATACTCCCCGCGTCGTGCCCGGCGTTGTACCTCGCGCGCGCGCGCCACCTCCGCCAGGCGTTCACGCAACTGTTTGATGCGGTGGTTGATGAGGCGTTTATCGGTCTCCAGCTGCGTTTCACCCGGACCGCGCATCCCGACGCCGATGCCGCCGCGCGTCTTCTCGAGGTGCGCCCACATGCGCGTCAGCCTCGGAAGCATGTACTCCAGTTGCGCCAGCTCGACCTGCATCTTGGCTTCGCGCGTGCGCGCCCTCGTGGCGAAAATATCGAGGATAAGCTCGGCCCTGTCGACAACGCGGCGTCCCACGGCGTCCTCGATGTTCTTCCCCTGCGCCGGGGTCAATTCATCGTCGAAGACGATCAGGGTTGCCGCATTAGCGTCCACGACATCCCGCAGCTCCTCGATCTTCCCCTTACCGAGATACGTAGCCGCGTTAGGCCGCTCGATGCGTTGTGTCAGCGTCCCCACGACGGTGGCCCCGGCGGTGTCGGTTAGACGCTCCAGCTCGGCAAGGTGCTCATCGATATGGTGCCGCTCCGGAGTCCCCTTGATCGAGGCGCCCACCAGCACGGCACGCTCGACCGGCTGGGCCAACGAGATGAGTTCTCGAGCGATCGCTAGCTCCGGCGGGCCGTTAGACGACGCTGTTGCCTAACGTGACGACCCGCCGAGCGTCGTAAAGCGGCCGGTCCGATCGTACGAGCGCGTGTGCGCCCCCAGGCGCGTGTCTACTGTCACGTCCCCCTTTACACGGTAATTGACTGTCCCCGTCTGCATCAACTGCCTCCCCGCCACCCCCAGACCGGCGTACGTGAAGGACAGCGGCAAGCGCACAATCGTCGAGTCGTTCTTCTGCACCGTGAACTTCTCGTCCAGCACGCCGTTGCCGACCGCGACAGAGTCGACGAACAGGTTGTAAGTCAGACGCGTTCCGTCGAGCCGAAACTCGTTCGGATTGTACACGGATAAGTGGATCTCCAGCGCTCCTCCGCTCGTGCCTACCCCCGTGAGGCGCAGGTCCCGGAAGCTGACAACGGGTTCCTTGAACTGTCCGCGCCAGATCGAACTGCACGCCGCGGCCGCCACTATCGACGCGCTTATGAGGCCCCAACGCAGCATACGCATGCTATCGCTCTCCTAACGAGTTGTCCGGCGGTGCCGCGTCCGGTGTACTCTCCTCCGGCCGCGCAACGCGCCTGCGAAGCTCGGCCCACCACGCCAGGCGCTTGGCGATCTCTTTCTCGAAACCGAACTGCCCCGGCTCGTACAGCGCCGTTTCGCGCAATGCATCGGGCAAATAGTCCTGAGGTACATACGCTTCGGGCACCGCGTGTGCGTACTCATACCCCTTGCCGTAACCCAGTTCCTTCATAAGAGGTGTTGGTGCGTTGCGGATGTGCAGCGGGACTGGTTCCGCGGGATTCTCTCGTGCAAGCTGAAGCGCCGAGGTCCACGCCTCATGCACGCGATTGGACTTGGGGGCGGTGGCGAGATATACGGCTGCTTCGGCGAGCGCCAACTCCCCTTCCGGCGACCCCAGCGCGTGATAGGCGTCGCGCGCGGCTATGGCGAGTGTTAGCGCCTGTGGATCGGCCAGACCCACATCTTCAGTGGCGAACCGGATTGTGCGTCGCGCTACGTACATCGGATCCTCGCCCCCCTCGATCATGCGCGCCAGCCAATACAACGCTGCATGCGGATCGCTGCCGCGCAAGGCTTTGTGATACGCCGAGATGAGATTGAAATGCTCTTCGCCGCTCTTGTCATAGCGTGGAAGGCGTCGCTGCAGCGCGGCTGCATATTCGTCCCTCGTCAGGTGTCCGCCGGCACCCACGTGTGTGGCCGCAGCTTCGAGGACGTTGAGCGCACGGCGGGCATCGCCATCGGACTGGATGGCGAGCCACGTGACAGCATCTCCGTCGCTCGTGAGGCCTAACGCGCCAAGTCCGACATCTCTGTCTGCCAGCGCGCGGTGCAAGAGCAGCTCGACTTCCGCCGCCGTGAGCGGCTGAAGCACGACGACGCGCGTGCGGGACAGGAGCGCGGCATTCAGCTCGAACGAAGGATTCTCCGTGGTCGCACCGATGAGCGTTACAACGCCTTCCTCGACAGCGGCGAGGAACGCGTCCTGCTGAGCGCGATTGAACCGGTGGATCTCATCAACGAACAGGATGGTGCCGCGGCCTAGCTGCAGGCGCTCACGGGCCGCGGCGATAATCTCGCGCACGCGCGGCACCCCTTCCGTCACGGCGGAAAACGGCACGAACTCGCGATCCGTGTACTGGGCGATGAGGAAGCCGAGAGTCGTCTTGCCGCTCCCTGGAGGACCCCACAGGATCAGCGAAGCGACCTCGCCTCGCGTGATTGCCTCCCGCAATGGGGCGCCGGGTCCGAGGACGTGCGTCTGTCCGACGAAATCGTCCAGCGTGCGAGGTCGCAGGCGCGCGGCTAAGGGCTCCCGCGGTGCCATGGCGCGGAATAGCGATGCGCCTGCAGCAGAACCGGATCGCCGCTTATTCATTTTGCCAGTGTGAGCCCTCGAGCGAGGATGAGCAGCAGGACCCCGCCGAGGAACGCGGCGGGGAGCACTGGATCGCGCTTGGCTTGCAGCTCGGGGACGAGATTGGACGCACCCACGTACAGAGTGACACCGGCCGCGAGAGCGAGCCCGAACGACTGCAGCGCGGGGGTCACGCCGGTCACGACGGCGCCGACCACGGTGGCGATGCCTAACGCGATGGCGGCGTTCACCGCTGTGCGCGCCCCGGCACCCGCGACAAGGAACAACGAGGCGATTGCAACTCCCTCCGGTATCTTGTGCAGCGCGATAGCTGTCGCCACGAGGATCCCCAGCCGGGGGCTCACGGCGTAACCGCTGGCAATGGCCATCCCGTCTACGAAGGTATGCAGCATGAGGCCTATCAGAGCACTTACACTCACGCGTGCAGTGACCGGATGCACTTCTTCGCCAAAGTGAAAGTGCGGCACGAGGACGTGCTGCGAGAAATGCACCAATAGATAGCCGGCGAGGGCGAAATAGGCAGCGCGCACGCCGTCCGTGGAAAGCGCCTCCGGCAGGAGATCCATCAGCGACACAGCGATCATGAATCCGGCCGACAGCGCCAAAAGCGCGTCGAGCAGGCGCGGCCTGCGCGCCGCACGCGATACGACGAGCGCGGCCCCCAGCACATTGGCGAGTGACGCAATCACGGCCAGCAGGAACGTTGTCACGTCAGTCGCGCGCGAGGGCGAGGCGCTGCACGGCTCGATCGAGGGCCGCGCTCATGTCCGGCGCCAGAGGATATTCGTTAGGCGCGAGTCGCCACGTGCGCGGCCGCGTCGCGGCAGCCGGCACCAATCCGGTCCCCACCAGCAGGTAGTACCAGCGGTCGGATCGGGCGTGGACGTATACCAGCAAATCAGGGCTAAGCGAGAGCTGATCGTCCGGCCCTAGGATCGTCATCTCTACGCCCGCGAAGATGGAGAGCGGGGTGCGCAGACGTGCGACCGCGTCGCGCACATCGGCGAGGCCCAATGCCTGGCCGCTCCAGCGCCGGTCGCTGCGCACATCCCATACGTGCAGGTCCACCGCCGGTGAGAGGTGTCCGCTCAGCGCATGAAACAGATCGACCGCGCGCTCAGCGTTGGCGACAACTCGCGCGCTGTACAACCCGTCATGTTCGCCGAATGAGAACTGCGCCGCTTCGGCGCGGAAGCGCTGCGCGATGACTGTGTCGTGGGGACGCCCGCGAAAAAAGACCACGCGTAGGGAGCTAAATGGTCTACACGCCGGCGCGATCGCGCGCGCGGGCGAGCAGCGTTTCGCGTGTGTTACAAGATGGATCTTGCAACACATCGTCCAGCAGCACGGCAAGAATCTGACCCACCTGCGGCCCCGGCGCGACGCCCGCCTCTAGGAGATCGCTGCCATCGATGGCCAGGTCGGCGATCTCGACAGGGTCGCGATATGCGATCGTCACGGCCCGGCGATAGAAGCTGCGAATTGCGCTCGCCGTGGGTGCCGCGTCGAGCATTACGCGCTGCGCGGCCCACTGAGCGGCCGCCAGTCGCAGCACGAGCGGAAAGACCGTGCGTCCGGCGCGCGCTGCCCAGCGCCTGACGGCCGCGTCCGGCGGAGGCGCGCCGGTGAGCAGAGCGGCGCGCAGTTCGCTGCCTAACGCCTGGGCCGCGGTCACGAGTTGTACTGTGCGCGCCACCTGCTGGTTCGAGAAACGCAAGTTCCGCATCACACTTGCGATTTCGCGTCCCGCAAGAGGGACGAACAACAGGGCAAGGCGCAGCAACATGGAGCGTTCCACGCGGCTGCGCGCTCTGGCATGCGCTGACGACAGGGCCGCACGCGGTAGCGGGACCATGTCGATGGCGCTGAGGGCCGCGTCCCCAATAGAGGCGAGGTCGGGTAATAACTGGGCGAACGCCAATCCGTCGCGCCAGAGCCGAAACGTTAGGCTCGGCTTAGGCACCTGTTCCAGCGTCTTCTCGATCTCCTGTTTCACCCTTTCGCGAGAAAGGCGTGAAAGATAGGGCGCGCTTTCCACTATCGAGCGCCACGTCGCAGGTTCGATGGCGAAGTCGAGCCGGCCGGCGAAGCGCATGGCTCGCAGAGCACGCAGTCGATCTTCCTGCATGCGTTGCCGCGCCTCACCGACCGCCTTGATGACACCGCGCGACAGGTCTCCCATGCCGCCGAACGGGTCGCGCAGCTCGTTGCGGCTCGGCGAGTACGCGATTGCATTGATCGTGAAGTCACGCCGTGCGAGGTCGGCATCCAGGCTGGCGCCGAATTCAACGACAGCGTGACGACCGTCCGTGCGCACGTCGCGGCGGAATGTCGTGACTTCGTGCAGCCGTCCGTCGCGGTCGAACACTCCGACTGTTCCGAATTCGATGCCTACGGGAACTGTGCGGCCGAAAACGCGACGTACTTCGGCCGGTCGCGCCGCGGTGGCCAGGTCCCAATCGAGGTCCGGGCGGCCGAGCAGCGCGTCGCGCACCGCGCCGCCGACACACCAAGTCTCGAAGCCGGCCCGCTCGAGAGCGACTACCAGCTCGCGCACGGCCGGCGGCGGATCGACGCGCCCTGGGAGCGGCATGGCAGGCAGCGACACGGCGTTAGGCACCGACCGGGGCTAGCCGCACAGCACACTGCCGCCGTTCACGTTGAGGATCTCGCCGGTGATGTGGCGCGCCAGCGGCGAGCACAGGAAAACGATCGGGCC
>JBQTJS010000133.1:0-5461 GCA_052386875.1 Gemmatimonadaceae bacterium | reverse complement strand
CGTGTGGGATCGCCGCTCCGGGTCAGCACGCGCACGGCTATCAGGTTCTTGTCGGCCCGCTGCAGTGTGTCATCCAGCGATTCCCCGGGCGTGCGTGTCGCCCATCCAAGAGAGAACGCGACGCCGGCACTGCGAGCCGCGGCGTGCTGCAGCCGCCGCGCCACTTCCGCAGTGCGCTGTTCGTCGGCTCCGATCAACACAATGAGAAACTCGTCGCCGCCGAGCCTGATGACAGGCTCGTTGGCGCGCACCTGGCGCAGGAGAAAACGCGCCATCCCCTGCAGTACCTCGTCGCCGCGCTGGTGGCCGAAGGCGTCATTGAATTGCTTGAAGCGGTCGATGTCGATGAAGATGCAGCCCCAGGAGCCTAACGCGTCGCGGCTCGTCCGCGCGGCGATATCCAGCAGATAGCGGCGGTTGTAGCACCCAGTCAGGGCATCGCGCAGGACCTGCGTGCGCAGCTCCTCTTCCAGCTCCTTGTTGTGCGTGACATCCACAACGACACCGTGGTACAGCTTATCGCCCGAGGTCGGGTCGACGACAACGTACGTCGTATCGCGCAGGATGCGCCGTTCTCCGTCGCGCCTGACGATCTCCAGCTCGAAGTCGCGCACCGAGCCGCGCTCATCCAGCATCGTCAGGAAATCCGCTCGCCGGTCCGGTTCAGCCAGCAGATCGCCGACGGCCACATCGGCCAGCTCCGCCTTCGACTTGAAGCCGAAAAGCGCCAGAAACGCCGGATTGGCATCCAGGATGCGGCCGTCGGGATGCGTGATGTACATCCCGGCATCCACGCGCTCGGCGAAGAGGCGCAGAGTCTCGGGATCGTTCAGACTGTCGTAATGTGCGCGTTTTTTGCGCCGTGACTTCGCCATCCGTGCTTCTCTCACGCTACGTTTGCCCGGGCCCGTTTGTCTCGTTAGGTCTGCACCAGCATCTTCACAAGATTCGGTATCCCCGCCCCTTGCATCGATCGCTCGCGCTCCAGATCCGTGCAATTAGCCAGCAGTATCTCCTTCACGCGATCCGGATGTCCGATGAACTCCCGGCGGCGCGACAGAAACGCCGCGATTATCCCTGACACGTGCGGCGCCGCCATGCTCGTCCCGTCCAGCTTCATATACAGCTCGCCAATAGATCGTGCGCCCGCGGCGTGCTCGTGCCGGCACGAGAGGATCTGCTCCCCCGGCGCCACGCAGTCGGGCTTCTGGCGGCCGTCTGCCGTGGGACCGCGCGAGGAAAAATACGAGACTCCGAAGGTGTGCGGGCGTTCCTTGTGCACAGCACCCACCGCTATCGCGTCTTCGAGGTTGGCAGGATCCGATATCGTTAGGTCCATGTTCGCCGGGATCTCACCATCGCTCGAGATGAGAGTCGCAAAGCCCTCGTTCCCCGCTGCCAGGACGACAACCACTCCCTGCCGCCACAAGCGCCGCAGCTCGTCGCACAGCGGCGTATGGCCGCAGCCGAACACTCCCTGATCGAACGGCCCGCCAAGGCTCAGGTTCACGCCGGCTATCACAGGCGCTCCCGCCTTGTCATTGATCTCCGCGAGATGGTCCAGCGCCTTGATGATCCAGGCGTCTTCACCCTCCCCCTTGTCGTTCAGCACTTTATAGATGTGCAGCCGCGTGCGAGGGGCGATGCCCGAGATGACGCGCTCACTGCCTGCCGGCCCGTACTCGTAATAGCCCGCGATGATTCCGGCGACGTGCGTGCCGTGACCGTAACGATCGTCAGCGTTCGCTTTACGGCTCGAGCCCTTCCCCATCCCCTTCCCCTTCCCCTTTCCCACCGGCTCGCCGTGCTCGATCGGCATGTCGCTCACCTGCGTGCAATCCCAGCGCGACATGAGGTTGTCGTACTGCCTGAAATGCGCGTGCGGCGTACAACCGGAATCCAGCACTGCCCACTGGACGTCGTGGCCGTAGGCTTCGTAACTGCGGTGCGCCGCCGATGCCTGGACAGTGTGAATCGACCGTTCGAGGAGAGCCACCTTCTTGGCGTTACGCCAGATGTGATAGAACGGCCGAACCGGCAGGCCTTTGTTGGCGAGCCGTTCGGCTTCGTCGCGTGTGAGGCGGACGGAGACGTAGTGCCGCAGCTTGACCAGCTCCAGATCGGCGGGCTTTACGCTCTTGCCGACGACTTCGCGGATGAGCGCCTCTACTTCACGCGCCATCTCCGGAGAGCTGTCGGGGACTTTGGCGCCGGCCAGCCGCCTGCGGGCTGCCACGTTAGGCGCAGCCGCGACCTTGCGAGCGTGCTCCGTTCGCGCCCAGGCCGGATCACTCAACTCGATCAGCAGCGAGCGGCGATCTGTGGGTCGGTAGCGCTCGAAATCCGTGACCGCGTCGCGTGCCAGGGTGAAAGGCGCAACGGGTTGGAAGCGCTGCAGATCCACATGCTCACGCACGGCGGATCGCACATCGATGCCGCTGAGGTAGCCCGTCGCCGAATGCGGATCGCGCGGCCGCGCCGGGTTGGGGAATCGCATGTCCTGGATATGCGCGCCGCTGCGCGAATAGAACTCGATCAACTCCACGCCGCGTGATACAGGGTCCTTCTCATCGAAGAAGTTGAGCCATGTGTCCACACAGCGCGGGATCGGCAAGCGCTTCTTGTTAGGCAACCCGTTGATCGCGGCGATGCGGTCGCGCGCTTCCGCCAGCCCCAGCGGCGAGCCGATCGTAACAAACAGCGCGATGTCGTATGCATCTTCAGCCGCCGCCTGGAGCAGCGAATAGGCGACCATGGATCCCAGGCTGTGCGCGATGATGATGAACGGGCCGCCCCCCGTATCGAGGCGGTCGCGTAGCGACTTCAGCATGCGGCGCCGGCGCCCCTCATCGAAGAAGAAGTCGCGCACGTCCTTGATGAACAGGCCCGTGAGGAACTTCACCAGGAAGCTCGGCGGATCCCAATCCTCGATCCCCTTGGCGCTCAGCGTCTTCGGCAGTTTGCCGTTCCCCGAGGCCGGTGCACGCTCCATCTCCTTGGCGAGCCGTGACAGTGAATCCCTCTCACGTTTGGTACGCGCAACCTCGTCGACAATCTCTTCGACGCTCAGCTCACGCTCGAGGGCGCGCGCGCCGAATCCCGGCGCACCAATCGCTTGCGTATGCAGCAGGTCCCCCACGCCGCACGAAGTGTCCAGCGGCGGGCCGTGGCGATCTTCCTGACACCAGTACGCCATGCGGCTCCGCTCGCCCAAGGGGAACTCGAAAAGAGCGTGATCCCACTGGCAGCGCAGCACCGATTCGGTCGGCTTGTTCCCGATACCGTGTATATAGATGATCGTGTGCGCGTTCGATCCGGCACTCGCTCCCTTCAGCGACTTCGCGGTCCCCCTCCCCCTCGCCCGGTTCCCTACCGAACGCGCCTTCTTACGGCTCGCCACGGCATCCTCCCCGAAAAAAGTGGCGCGCAAACTTAGCGGCCGCGGCCGCGCGCGGTAGGGCGTCTGGAGCGCCCCGAGCGCGGTGCATCCCTGCCTGGAGCGCGCTACCTTTCAAGGCGAAACCTTTGGCGCCGCGTCGCGTGACCTCCTGAAACGTTAGGCTGTGTCCACGGCCGTTTGCGCGCCATCGTCCTATCTCCTTCGACCGGAGTCGTTCCCGCTGTGACGCCACCGCCCTCGTCGTCTGCCCCTGCCCCTGCGCCTGCGCCAGTTGCAACCTCGCTCGACGAACTGTGCATAAACACTATCCGCACGCTTGCAATGGATGCGGTGCAGAAGGCCGAGAGCGGCCATCCCGGGGCGCCGATGGGTCTCGCTCCGCTCGCTTACCTGCTCTTTACGCGGCACATCAAGCACAACCCAGCCGATCCTGCGTGGCCGGACCGTGATCGCTTCGTGCTCTCCAACGGCCATGCGTCGATGCTGCTATATGCTTGTCTTTACCTCAGCGGCTACGACTTGCCGCTTGAGGAGATCAAGCAGTTCCGTCAGTGGGGGAGTATCACGCCGGGGCATCCGGAGCACGGGCACACGCCCGGAGTGGAGACGACTACCGGCCCGTTAGGCCAGGGTTTCGGCAATGCGGTCGGCATGGCCGTGGCCGAGGCGCATCTCGCGGCTGTGTTCAACAAGAGTGAGCACGCGATCGTTGACCACCGCACCTGGTTCATCTGCAGCGACGGCGATCTGATGGAAGGGCTGTCGCACGAGGCCGCGAGCTTCGCGGGGCATCAGCGGCTGTCGAAGCTGATCGGTTTCTACGATGACAACAACATCACGATCGACGGCAGCACGGACCTCGCCTATTCCGACGACGTGGCCGGGCGTTTTTCAGGCTATGGCTGGCGCGTGCTGCGGGTGGACGATGTCAATGACCTGGGCGCGCTGGAGGCCGTCATCGTGCAGTGCAAGGAGGATGCGGGCCGGCCGACGCTGGTGATCGTGAAGACGCACATCGGTTACGGTTCGCCGAACCGGCAGGACACGGCCAAGGCGCACGGCGAGGCGTTAGGCGCGGACGAAGTGGACCTCACCAAGCGCAACCTCGGATGGCCGACGCTGGAGAAGTTCCATGTCCCCGAGGAAGCGTTGGCATATTGGCGCGAAGCGCTGCGCGGCGGCGAAGCGCACGAAGCATGGCGCCGAGCACTGATCGCTTACGCGAAGGCGCATCCTAACGAGGCAAAGGAGTTCAGCCGCCGAGTGGTGCAGCGCAGCCTGCCGGCCGGCTGGGAGAAGGGGCTCCCGACGTTCAACGCCGAGAACGGCAACGTGGCGACGCGCGCGGCGTCGGGGACTGTCCTCAACGCCGTCGCCATGAAGATCCCGGAGCTTTTCGGCGGCTCGGCCGACCTGACCCCATCCAACAACACGCTCGTCAAGGAGACCGGAGTCTACTCGGCGGATCATCGGGCGGGTCGCTATGTCCACTACGGTGTGCGCGAGCACGCGATGGCGGCGATGATGAACGGGATCGCGCTGCACGGGGGGATGCTGCCGTACGGCGGGACGTTCCTCATTTTCTCCGACTACATGCGCCCTTCGGTGCGTCTCGCCGCGCTCATGGGGGCGCACGTGGTTTTCGTTTACACGCACGACTCGATCGGTCTGGGGGAAGACGGCCCCACGCACCAGCCCATCGAGCACTTGAGCGCCCTGCGCGCCATTCCCAACATGACGCTCGTTAGGCCCGCAGACGCTGCCGAGGTTGTAGAGGCCTGGCGCATAGCCTTGTCGCATAGAGGGGGACCCGTGGCGCTTGCCCTCACGCGGCAGAAGCTCCCGTTCCTCGAACGTGAGGCGTTAGGCTGCAGCGTCGGCGGCGCCGCTCGCGGGGGTTACACATTAGCCGACGCGCCGGGCGGCCGTGCGGACGTGGTAATCCTTTCCAGCGGCTCCGAGGTGCACATCGCGCTGCAGGCGCGCGAGCGGCTGCACGAGACGTACGGTATCGCGGCGCGGGTAGTGAGCATGCCCTGCCACGAGATCTTCGCGCAGCAG
>JBQTJS010000132.1:0-38070 GCA_052386875.1 Gemmatimonadaceae bacterium | reverse complement strand
TCAGACCAGCTCCGCGGCAACGTGCAAGCTGTGCTCGCGGCCGTGCAGCGAGGCGCCGGCGCCGCCGGAATGTCGTTAGGCGACAGCCTCTCGGCGCGCGCACAGTACGCAACGGCGTCAGACGAGGCCGCGCGCGAGATGGCCCGCCTGCGCGTGCAGGCCGCGCCGGACCCTGCGCTCACTCCAGCCGTGGATCGCCTCGATGCAAGAGTACGAGGCTTCCTGGGATCGCTCGGCGCCGCTATGCGAAACCCCTCGGGCCAGGTTCCCCTGACCGCGCTCACGCCCGTTAGCGCCGCCGCCGATACCGTGCTTAGCGAACACGCGCGGTCGACAGCAGCCGCGCGCCAGCGCCCTCTCGCCGTCGCGTCGCGCACTCGTGTAATGCTGCGCCTTACATGGGTCGCGGCCCTACTGCTCCTCGGCGCCGGGCTTCTCGCGTTTTGGGGCGATCTGCAGGCTCAACGCGCCAAGGCCAGCGAAGCTGCCACGGCTGCTCCAGCAGGCAGCGCGAAGGCGCGTCCAGACGCGGACACACTCAGCGCCCTATCGCTCGTGGACGAGCTTACGGACCTGTACAACAGACGCGGCTTCCTCGCACTCGCCGAGCAGCAGCTCAAGCTTGCCAGACGCTCTCGCCGGGAGCTTGTTCTGCTCTTCGTCGACCTGGATGACTTCAAGCTGATCAACGACACCTACGGCCATGGGGAAGGAGACGTAGCACTCAAGCGCGCGGCCGCCATCCTCAAAAAGACGTTCCGTGAGTCCGATATCGTGGCGCGGCTCGGCGGCGACGAATTCGTGATCCTTGCGGCCGAAACTGGGAGCAGCGCGGGAATCGTCGATCGTTTGCGGCGAGAACTACGGCTGCGAAACAAGGAGGACGGCTATCCCTACACGCTTTCGTTCAGCGTAGGAGCGGCGCGCTTCGATCCATCCAATCCACCCTCCATCGAGGCGCTCCTGCAGACCGCAGACGCCATGTTGTACGAGCAGAAGCGCGAGAAGCGGCAGGCACAGGCGACAGCGGACTGAGTCGACCGGTCCGTAGAGCCGTTAGGCGCGCGCCCAATCAGCGCGGGTCACGGGCACTGCCACTCGGGGTGGAGGTCCGCCATATTGGGGCCCAACCATGGCCGCCAAACGCACCATGCTCCTCGATGCCCGCGCTCTCGCCCGAACGCTGCGGCGCATGGCCGACGAGATTGTGGAGCAATACGGCACCGACGACCTGGTGCTCGTCGGCATTCACCGCCGCGGCGTGCAGCTGAGCGAGCGGCTCGCCGCTTTAATCGATGAGCGAGAAGGGACGGAACTGCCGCGCGGCGCGCTCGACATAACACTCTACCGTGACGACCTCCAAACCGTGGGGCCGCGACCCGTAGTGGGGAAAACAGACCTCCCCTGGGCGCTGGACGACAAGCGCGTAGTCATCGTAGACGATGTGTTGTACACAGGCCGTACCGTGCGAGCGGCGCTCGATGAGCTGGCAGACTTCGGCCGGCCCGCACGGATCGCGCTCGCCGTCGTCGTGGACCGCGGCGGGCGCGAGCTGCCGATCCACGCCGACGTCGTGGGGAAGCGGATCGACGTGGTGAGCGGCGATCGAGTGGACGTGCTCGTCAAGGAGGTCGACGGTGAGGACGCAGTAGTGATCGGACCGCGCCCGGACGACGAGTGACGCCTGGGCTGGCGCCGCCGCTGGGGAAGGATCTGCTCGGTCTCGAGCACCTAACGGAAGATCAGATCCGCCTGGTACTCGACACCGCCGAGCCGTTCAAGGAGATCAGCGAGCGCCAGATCAAAAAGGTGCCGGCGTTGCGCGGGATGACGATCGTCAATCTGTTCTTCGAGGCGTCGACGCGCACACGCATCTCGTTCGAGTTCGCCGAGAAGCGTCTCTCAGCAGATACAGTCAACGTAGCCGCGTCCGGCTCCAGCGTGCAGAAAGGCGAGACGTTGGTCGACACGGCGCGCAACCTCGAGGCCATGCGCATCGACATGGTCGTGATCCGGCACGGCGCGTCCGGGGCGGCCCAGTTTCTCGCCGATCGCATCGACTCCAATGTGATCAACGCAGGCGACGGGACGCATGAGCATCCCACGCAGGGCCTGCTGGACCTCCTCACGATCCGCGACCGGCTCGGTGACTTGCGCGGCAAGCGCGTATGCCTGTGTGGCGACGTTCTGCACTCGAGAGTGGCGCGTTCCAACCTGTGGGGTCTGCAGAGGCTCGGTGCCGAAGTCGCCGTGTGTGGGCCGCGCTCGTTGCTCCCTAACGCGATAGACGAGTTCGGGGTGACAGTCTTCCAGCGGATCGAGGACGCGATTGCCTGGGCCGACGTGCTGAACGTGCTGCGTCTGCAGCTGGAGCGCATGACGGCCGGTTACATACCTTCACTGCGCGAATACAACCGCGTCTTCGGAGTTACGCGGGAGAAGCTGGAGCGTGCGCCGCGTGAGATCCTCATCATGCACCCAGGACCGATGAACCGCGGCGTTGAGATCGATTCCGACGTGGCCGATGGGCCGCACAGCATCATCCTGGAGCAGGTCACCAACGGTGTCGCTGTGCGGATGGCCGTTCTGTATCTGCTCGCGGGTGGCAAGCCCGAGCTTGCCGAAGCGGCGAAGGGAGAAAGGTGAGATCGCAGGTCGGAGCCGGGAGTTCGCAGATCGCGGGGCCGGACGTCTCGGGCCGCGGCGAGGCTCGCCCACTCCTTTTGCGCGGCGGCCGGATAGTCGATCCTTCCCGAGGTCTCGACTCGGTTGGTGACGTGCTCGTTGTTGACGGCAAGATCGAGCATGCCGGAACGTCGTTAGGTGAGCTTCGACGGGACGACGCTCCCGACGTGATTGACTGCAGCGGACAGGTGGTCGCTCCGGGCCTGATCGACGTGCACTGTCATTTACGCGAGCCCGGCCGCGAGGATGTGGAAACGATCGCCAGCGGGGCGCGCGCGGCCGCGGCGGGAGGCTTCAGCGCTGTTTGCGCCATGCCTAACACCGATCCCGTCACTGACAATCAGGCGGCTGTCGGCTTCATTGTGCGTCAGGCGCAGCGCGCCGGCGCCGCGCGCGTTTATCCCATCGGGGCCATCTCCGTAGGCCAACGGGGGGAGACACTCGCCGAGTTCGGCGAGATGGCGGCTGCCGGGGCGGTGGCATTCAGTGACGACGGACGCCCGGTCGTGAGCGCGCACCTTATGCGGACAGCGCTCGAGTACGCCCGCTCGTTCAACATGCCTGTGGCCGACCATTGCGAGGAGCCGACGCTCGCGGCCGGCGGCAGCATGAACGAAGGCGTCGTGTCGGCACGCCTGGGGCTCAAGGGAGTGCCTAACGAGGCCGAAGAGATCATGGCGATCCGCGATATCCTGCTGGCACGGCGCACCGGAGGCCACGTCCACCTGTGTCACATGAGCACACGCGGATCTGTCGAGCTGATCCGCTGGGGGAAGGAACGCGGCATCCGCGTGACAGCCGAGGTCTGCCCGCACCACCTCACCTTGACCGAGGAGTCGGTCGTAGGCTACAACACCAACGCGAAGATGAACCCGCCGTTGCGCACGGCGGCCGATGTCGCGGCGCTGCGAGATGGCGTGCGCGACGGCACCATAGACATCGTGGCCACGGATCATGCGCCGCACCATTACGACGAGAAGGAACGCGAATTCGCGGACGCCCCGAACGGGATCGTAGGGCTCGAGACAGCGCTTGCCGTGCTTCTCACCAATCTGGTTCACACGGGCGTTATGAGTCTGGCGACGCTCGTCGAGCGGATGGCCGTCGCCCCCGCCCGAGTATTCGGTCTCGCAGGGGGCTCGCTACGTCCCGGAAACGTGGCCGACATCACAATTATCGACCCGGACGTGGAGTGGAGAGTTGACCCGGTTGGCTTTTTGTCCAAAGGGCGTAACTCACCATACGCTGGGGAAATTCTAAAGGGGCGCGCGATCTGTACCGTGGTAGATGGGCGGGTCGTCCATAGCCTTAGCACGGGCTAAGGCGAGCGGAGTGGTCCGTGGCGACTGCGCGCGCGCTTCGACGGGAGATTGTAATGGTTTGCCGGCGCCTTTATGACCGCGGCCTCATCGCCGGATCCGATGGCAACGTGTCGGCTCGTTTAGGAGACGACCGTATACTGGTGACGCCTGCAGGTATGTCTAAAGTCGACGTCCGCGAGGATGACGTGGTTGAAGTGGAGCTGGGTAGTGGCACCGTGAAACGAGCGGAGCGGGCGCAGCGGCCGTCGACGGAGCTAGCGATGCACCTGGGGGTGTATCGCCGCCGCAGTGACGCGCACGCAATTGTCCACGCGCACCCCCCCTATGCCACGGCGTTTGCCGCGGCTCACGTGACGCTCGCGGCAGACGTTCTGCCGGAAATGGTGTTTCAATTGGGTACTATTGCGTCGCTCCCTTTTGTGATCCCTGGAACCGAGGACGTAGCCCATGCGCTGCAACCGTACCTCGAGATGCATGACGTATTCCTCCTCGCGAATCACGGGGCGACTGCACTGGGTCCCTCGCTGACAGTGGCACACCAGCGCATGGAAAGCCTCGAGCATGGTGCACGCATCATTTGGCTGGCGCGTGCGTTAGGCGGCGCTCGCCCCCTTCCGGCCGATGCCGCGGCGGCACTCCTCGCCGCGCGGGCGCGCGCCGTCGTAGAGTCCACCTCACCAAATGATTCTCGGAGCGGCAGATGACCGAGAGAGCTCATATCGATGCGTTGAGCGCGCTCCTCGAGGAGCGCAAGCAGTACGAGACGTGGATTGCGCACATTGATGCGCGTCGCGGCACAGTCGCATCTCACGTCCTCGATCGTGTGCGCGGCGACTACGCCGGGCGTCTCGCGCAGGTCACCGAACAGTTGATGGTGCGCGTCCCCGAACTGCGGGGCAACGCCGAGGAGCTGGCCTCTCGCCTGTCGTCCTTGGAGCGCGAAGAGAGCGACCGTCGCGACGAGCGCACCGAGTACGAGCTTAGGGCGGCAGTGGGCGAGTTCACCCCCGACGTCGCCCAGTCGGCGTTCGCGCGGTGCGACGAGGCGATCGCCCGTCTGGGGGCCGAGCGTCACGCTGTGGATGCGGAGCTTGGCCGCTTGCGCATCCTGTTGGCTGCCGTCGATAACGCCGGTGTATCGGCAACTCCCCCGTCAACGGCTCGGCTGCCGCAACCCGGCGCCGCGGAACTCGTGCGGCAGCGGCCGCCGCTGGAGGAGCTGGCCTTCCTCAAGTCTGTCGTAGCGGACCGGCGCCTAACGCCTGCGCAGGGCGGCTCGCCTAACGTGGTGCCGTCTCCCGCGGTAATGCCGCAACCCGCGACCCAGGCGCCCTCGCTGCAGCGCCGCGCGCCTGTTCCGGACGAGATAGCCGCGCCGAGCACGGTGTCCGCAGGAGCGCTCACGCCGTCAGGCGTCCCCGCGTTCCTCAAAGACATGCCGACGGAACAGGTCAAGACACTCCGTTGTCAGGAGTGCGGAACCATGAACTATCCCACCGAGTGGTATTGCGAACGCTGCGGCGGCGAGCTTGCCGCGATGTAGCGCTTACGCCGCTTTACTGCGGCGTGCGATACGGCTCTTCTGACGGGCCGCTGCGTTTTTGTGAACGAGGCCCTTGCGCGCGGCGCGGTCGAGTAACGCGGCGGCGTCGCGACGCGCCACATCGTCGGCGCCGGGGCCGAGCGCCTTTTTGAGTGCAGAGCGCAATGCCGAGCGCTGGGCGCGGTTGCGGACGGTGGCCGCTCTGGCCTTACGCATATTTTTCTTGCCGGACGCGAGACGCGGCACAACCAGACTCCGGAATTGAAGGATGCTCGTGGAGCAACGAGCGGCGAATCCTATGCCTGTAAGTGAGGCATGTCAAGACAGGACACAGCTTTACTGCGTTCGGCCTGTACGCTAGCTTGACGCCATCACGGGAAGTTTCGCGTCACTTCCGTCTCGCTCCCCCGAGTCCTTGGATCGCGCACAGTACCTGATACTCGGCCTCCCCGTCCTGCTGTTTTCGATGGTGGCGCACGAGTACGCACACGGCTATGCGGCACTCAAGCAGGGCGACCCGACAGCGTATCAGCTCGGTCGCCTAACGTGGAATCCACTCAAGCACATCGATCCGTTCTTCACGATCCTCCTCCCCATTCTGACTCTGTGGCTCTCGGGCTTCTTCTTCGGTGGAGCGAAGCCTGTGCCGGTCGTCCCGCGCAACTACCGCAATTTCAAGCGCGGCGACATCATCGTCTCGCTCGCCGGCATCGCCACGAACCTTGCCCTCGCCGTCGCATTCGCGGTGGCCGTGCCGCTGGTCGGTCTCCTCGGCCAGCTGATCCCAGCGCTGACACTGTCGTTCTCTATCCTGCAGGCGATGTTCCTGCTCGGCGTGTGGGCGAATCTGATCCTCGCCTTCTTCAATCTGTTGCCGATCCCGCCGCTGGACGGGTCGCATGTGATGAAATACCTGCTGCCGCCGGCCTGGTCGCTACAATACCAATCGTTAGGCAGATACGGCATCTTCCTGCTGCTCCTGCTCGTCGGTACAGGTGTCGGTGAACCGCTCTTCCGAACGTGGATGGCTCCCGCCTTTGCGCTCTTCGACCTGGCGCAGGCAGGCGCCAGTCCCTTTCTCCTGCCGCGTACATGGATGATCGGCGGCTGAGCCTGGCCACGGCGGCTGTGGCCGAGGACCCCCCGGCGCCCTTCGTCGTCGAGCTGTCCGAGTACTCGGGACCTCTGGATCTGCTGCTGACGCTCATCCGCGATGAAAAAGTCGATATATACAACATCCCAATAGCGCGCATCGCAGAGCAGTTCCTCCAACGCATAAACTCGTTAGGTCTCGATCAGGCGGCCGACTACCTGGAGATGGCGGCGCGCCTGCTGCGCATCAAGGCGCAAATGCTGCTGCCGCGCACCGGCATGGACGACGAGTGGGAGGATCCGCGCGCCGAGCTCGTGCGCCGGCTGCTCGAGTATCAGCAGATACGCGAGATTGTGGATCACCTCGAACAGCTTGCCGACGAACGCCGCCGTCAATTCGCGCGCTCATACTTGCCGGAGCTGCCGGCGCCCGCGCAGTCGCCCCTGGCTCTCTCGCTCGCGGAATTGCTCGCCGCCGTCGACCGCGTGCTGCGCACCGCCGACGTGGCGGACCTGCATGACGTGATCCCCCGCCCGCTCGACGTGGACGGCGCCATGGATACCGTGCGTGCCGTCCTGGCGCTGCGCCAGCGTGCGCGCTGGCGCGACGTGGTGCCTGACGCCGCCGAGCCGTGGCAGGTCCTCTCAGGACTCCTCGCACTACTCGAACTCGCCCGCCGCGGCGAACTGTCACTGCAGCAATCCGCTCCCTTCTCCAACGTATGGATCTCGCGTGAATCCGCTGGCCAAGCTGCTTGAAGCCGCGCTCTTCGCGAGCGCGCGTCCCGTGACAATCGACCAGCTCGCGGAACTCGACCCCGACGCCTCCAACGCCGCGCTGCGTGCCGCGCTCGACGAGATCCGCGAGACCTACGAAGGCGAGGGCCATGGCGTCGAGCTGGTCGAGTTAGGCGAAGGCTGGCAGATCCTAACGCGTGCGGAGTATGCAGAAACTATCGAGCGCGCCCAACTGGCCGTACGGCCACAGCGGCTTTCCGGCGCTGCTCTCGAGACGCTCGCCATCATCGCGTACCGCCAGCCAATAGGCCGCGCCGAGATCGAAGGGATCCGCGGCGTCAATGTCGGCAGCATCCTGAAGTCGCTCCATGAGCGCGGTCTCATCGAGGTCGTCGCACGTGCCGAGGGCCTCGGTAGACCGCTGCTCTACGGCACCACCCCGCTCTTCCTGGAGCACTTCGCGCTGCGCCACCTGGACGAGCTGCCGCGCGCTGACGAGCTGGCAATCGCGCTCAAAACGGAGCCGCAAACAGTCGCGTGACCGAGACGATGCGGATCCAGCGCGCCTTGGCGCGCGCCGGCGTCGCATCGAGGCGGAAGGCGGAAGAGCTGATCGCGGCGGGCCGCGTACGGGTGAATGGTGAGACGGCCCGCACCGGACAAGCCGTTGACGCGTCGCGCGACCGCCTAACGATTGACGGCGTGGCCGTCGATATCGCACCGCGCGCCGCCGTCTGGCTTGCTCTCAACAAACCTGCCGGTACGATGACAACGCGCAGCGACACGCGGGGACGCCGCACAGTCTTCGATCTCCTCCCCGATATCCCAGGACTCACGTATGTGGGCCGCCTCGACTATGACACGGAAGGCCTCCTCCTCTTCACAACGGATGGCGATGCTGCCCATCTCCTGACGCATCCCACCAGCGCGATAGAGCGAGTGTACGAAGCAGTTGTCACGGGCGACGCGCGATCGGCGGCTCGCGTCGCCAAGCGCGGCGTCACACTCCCCGACGGGCCGGTGCGGATGACCTTCGCGCGCGCACGCCCGTGGGCCGACCGCTGGGTCTTTGAAGTCGGACTCACCGAAGGGCGCAAACGCGAGGTGAGACGCCTCTGCAAAGCGCTGCGCCTGGTCGTGCATCGCCTGCGCCGCACACGTTATGGACCTGTGCAGCTCGGTCTACTCGCAGAGGGGGCACATCGCACGCTGACAGACCGGGAACAGGCCGCAATTTTGCACGCCATCGGACGCGGCGCGCGGCGATCCTAAAGACGCGCCGGGAGCCGCCAACAGTCTTGTGGGTATGATCCGGTTGTCGTGTCTTGTCGCAGCACAACTCTTTACGCGGGAGCGTTTCGCGTGGCGACGATCGTAACGACGACGCAGTCCGACATCGCACTGGTGCACGCGGTCATGCGCCAGGTCGGCAAGCGCGTAGTGGGGCAGGAATACATGGTCGAGCGATTGCTTGTGAGCCTGCTGACTGGCGGCCACGTCTTGCTGGAGGGTGTGCCGGGGCTGGCGAAGACACTCACCGTGCGCACGCTCGCAGAGACCATCGACACGACTTTTCAGCGCATCCAGTTCACCCCTGACCTGCTTCCAGCGGACGTTCTCGGTACGCAGGTGTTCGAACAGGCCACGGGTCAGTTCACCGTGAAGAAGGGGCCGATCTTCGCCAATATCGTCCTGGCGGACGAGATCAATCGAGCGCCTGCGAAGGTTCAGGCAGCGCTGCTTGAAGCGATGCAAGAGAAACAGGTCACGTTAGGCGGCCACACCTTCCGTCTGGAAGAGCCCTTCCTCGTGCTGGCGACGCAGAATCCCATCGAGCAAGAGGGGACATATCCGCTTCCGGAAGCGCAGGTTGACCGTTTCATGCTCAAGCTTCACATCGACTATCCCTCACGCGACGAGGAGAAGGAGATCATGCGCCGGATGGCCGGCGGCGTGCCCATTCCGGTGGACGTCGTCGCGGCACCGTCGCAGGTCCTGGAAGCGCGGCGCCGTAACGCCGAGCTGTACATGGATGAACGTATCGTCGACTACATAGTCGATATAGTGACGGCGACGCGGCGGCCCGGCGAGGCAAATCTCAAGGACCTCGCGCCGCTCATCGAGTTCGGGGCTTCGCCGCGCGCGACGATTGCGCTGGCGCAGGCCTCCCGAGCGCACGCGTTCCTGCGCGGACGCACCTACGTCACGCCTGACGACGTGAAGGCTCTGGCACCTGACGTGTTGCGCCACCGCGTGCTTACGACGTACGAAGCCGAAGCCGAGGACGTAACGTCCGACGACATTGTGAAGCGGATCCTCGGAGCGATCGAGAGTCCATGAGGTCCGCAGCTCCGAGGTCTGCAGCGCCGAGGTCTGCAATGGGAGGTTCCGGGGAGGAGAGCCCCTTTGCCGCGACTGTCGCGACGCGCCAGCGCCGCACGTTAGGCGTCCCCCCGGAGGTTCTCCGCCAGGTGCGGCTCATAGAGCTGCGCACGCGCGGACTCGTGAACTCAGTCTTTGCCGGGGAGTACCGCTCGGTGTTCAAGGGGCAGGGGATGGAGTTCGCCGAAGTGCGGGAATATCAACCGGGCGACGAGGTGCGTACGATCGATTGGAACGTGTCGGCGCGCACGGGACGCATGTATGTCAAGCGCTATGTGGAGGAACGCGAGCTGACAGTTCTGCTGGCTGTGGACTGTTCCGGTTCCGGCTACTTCGGGACGACGCGACGCTTCAAACAGGAAGTTGCGGCCGAAGTGGCAGCAGTCCTGGCGATGTCTGCCGTGCGCAACAACGATCGCGTGGGCGTGTTGCTGTTCACCGACCGCGTGGAGCACGTAGTCCCTCCGCGCAAAGGGCGCCGTCACGCCCTCCGCGTTATCCGGGACATCCTGGTACATCAGCCCCTGGGGCGCGGCACCGACATCGGCGGCGCTCTGGAGTACCTGCGCGGCATGCTGACATCGCAGCACGCCATCGTTTTCCTGCTTTCGGATCTGCTGCAGGATGGGATCGAGCGGCCCCTGAAGCTCACGTCGCAGCGGCACGATCTTGTCGTTGCGACGATAGAGGATGCGCGAGAGACGCACTTGCCTAACGTGGGACTGGCGCGCTTCGTCGATCCGGAGACCGGTGAAACGATCGAGATCGACACCGGCAGTGCGCGCATCCGCGCCCGCTTCGACGAGGCGGCCGGCGACGCGCGCATGCTGCGCCGCCGCCTGCTGCGGCGCTTGGCGATCGATGAGATCCCGCTGCGCACCGGCGAGGGTTACGTAAAAGCCCTCACACAGTTCTTTCACGCGCGTGAGAAACGGCGCGGCCGGAGATGACGCCATTCTGGGTGGCAGCGCTTCTCGCGCTGCAGGGTGGGGGGCCGCAAGACTTGCGCGTGCAGCGCGCTGTCGTGGTGCAGCCCGAGACCGTTACGGTCGGCGACCCGTTCCGCGTGGTGGTGCGTATCCGCGTGTCGCGCGATGCGGAGATCGGCTTTCCGGATGCGCCGGATTCGGCCGGCGTCGTGGAAGCCATCGACCCGGTGCACATCACGAGCGCGGCCGACAGCCTGGCCGGCGGCGTCGACCAAACCGCTACGTACCGCCTTGCGGCGTGGGATGTGGGGCGCCTCGCCATCGGTCTGGGCCCGGTGCGCGTTGTTGCGGCAGGCTCGCTGCGCGAAGTCGCGTTAGGTGACCTGACTGTATTCGTCCGCAGCGTGCTCCCGGCGGACACCACGTTGCACATCCCCAAGCCGGCGCGTGATATCCTGCCGGTCCCCGCACCGTGGTGGTGGTGGCTGCTGCTAGGCCTGGCCGCCCTGGCGCTCGTCGCGCTCGTGTGGTGGTGGCTGCGGCGCCGCCGCGCTGTAGCCGCCCGAGCAGGGAGCGACCCGTACGCGGATGCCCTTAAGGGCTTCGCGCGCGTGGAGGCGTTAGGCCTCGTTCGTGCCGGAGAGCGCGGGCGCTACGTAGCACTCATTATCGAAGTGCTGCGTGAATACTTGTCTCGCGTGATCGCCGAGGCCGACATCGCGCACACTACAGCCGAGCTGCTCGCTTCACTGCGCGGCGATGCCCGCGTTCCGACTAACGAGCTGGCGATTACGCTGGCGGAGGCGGACCTGATAAAATTCGCCCGCCGAGGCGTGACGTCTGACGAGGCACTGCGCTTGGCGAGCGAGGCGAAACAGGTAGTTGAGAAAGTGCACGCGGCGCTGCTGCAGCCGCCCGAGATGAGGGCCGCCGCGTGACGTTCGATTGGTCCTGGTTCATCCCGCTGGCGCTCGCGTTAGGCGCCCTTACCGTCGCCGGCCTGGCCGGGGAAACTCGGCGCCGCATCCGGCGGCTCACAGTCTTCGCCGAGGGCTCGCTGCTCCCGCGCCTGGTACCCGCTCCGGCGCTCTCCGGCGGCCGCCATCGGGCCGCGATTCTGGGCGCAGCTGTAGCCCTTGCCGCCCTGGCTCTGGCTGGCCCGCGCTGGGGGATCGAACAGCGGGCCGTGCGCGGCCAAGGTATCGACATCGTTCTCGCGCTGGACGCGTCGCTCTCGATGCTCGCGCAAGATGAGCGACCCAACAGACTGGAGCGGCTGAAACAGGAAGTGCGCCGCCTATGGGCGCTGTCGCGCGGCGATCGCTTCGCCCTGCTCGCCTTCGCCGGTCGTAGCTACATCCTAACGCCGCTTACAGCGGACGCAGGAGCGCTCGCACTCTTCCTTGACAACCTGGATCCCTCGATCGTCGGCCAGGCTGGAAGTTCGCTCTCACGCACAATCAGCCAAGCGACAGAACTGCTGCTCGCGACGCAGTCTGCCAGCGACCGCGCGGTCGTCATCATGAGTGATGGAGAAGCGTTCGAGGCGCCGGAAGACGTAATGACGGCCGCTCGCCGCGCGGCTGAGAATGGCATTACCATAGTATCCGTAGGGTTCGGGACAGCAGATGGAGGAACGATACCAATCCGGGAAGGAGATCGCGTGACGAACAAGCGCGACGAAGCCGGCAACGTCGTGATAACGCGCTATCATCCGGAGCTTCTGCGCGAGATCGCTGCCGTATCCAGCGGCTCCTTCGTCGACGCGCTCGCGGGTGACAAGGCAGCGCGCGTCCGGCGTGCGTTGGCCGGGTTGCGCGGTGCGCCGCGCACAATGCAGGCGGGCCGCACGCGTACGCCGCGCTTTCAGCTGTTACTGATCCCGGCGTTGTTGCTCGTCGCACTCGATACGTGGCTCAGAGAGCGCCGGCGTGCTCCGATCCGCACGCGCCGCGCGACCAGCGCAGTCACGGCCGCTACGCTGCTCACCGCGCTGCTCGCGGGATGCGGCACTCCCTGGCGTCAAGCGGCGGACGCGGAGAAAGCGTTTCGCGCAGGAGACATCCCGCGCGCGGCCGCCTTGTATCGTCACGCGCTCGAGCGCGCACCAGCATCAGCTACGCTGGCGTACGACTACGGCACGGCGCTCGTCACGATGGATTCACTCGCCGCAGCGACTGAACCGCTCGAGCGGGGCGTGCGCGCCCGCAATGAAGAATTGCGCTTCCGTGCCCTATTCAACCTGGGGCTTGCGCATCTCGAGCGCGGCCTGGCCGGCGCCGCTGACAGCGACACTGCTCGTCAGGCATTGGACGGCGCGCTCGAGACCTACAAGCGCGCTCTGCGCATACGTTCATCCCATGGCGATGCGAAGTGGAACTACGAGCTGGCGCTGCGAGAGCGGGAGAGCGGCGGCGGCGGCGGCGGTGGTGGTGGTGGAGGAGGAGGTGCCGGAGGGAGCGAGCGCCCGGAAGAGCAACCAGCCAGTCAGCGGCCGGCGGGCGGGCTGGGGGAACAGCAAGCCGAGCAGTTGCTGCAGAGTGCCGCGCGCGAGGAGCGTCAGGTACAAGGGAAGCAGCAGCAAAACAGGCCGCGTCCGCCTAACGTGGGCAAGGACTGGTGAGCCGCTCTGCATTGGTCCTGGGCCTCATGCTCGCCATTCAGGACGCGCGCGCGCAGAAGGCCGTCAGCGTCCCACCCGGCATCGTCACGCAAGCGCCGCTCGATGCGAGGTCCGACATCGCCTTCCATGCGCAGCTGTCGCCGCGCGAAGTACACGTAGGTGAACAAGCCAATTATCAAGTCGGCGTCTTCATCGCCGAGGACGTCAAGGCACGCCTGCGCCGCAACCCCGAGTTCGTTCCCCCCGAGTTACGCGCGATGCTGGGATACGAGCTGGCGTCGCGCGGGACATATCCGCGCACAGCTGGGAGTCGCCGCTATGAAGTTCATGTCTTTCAGCGCGCCATCTTCCCGCTACTGGCAGGCCGCCATGTAATTGCGCCGGCGCGGCTGAATTATTCGCTGCAGTTGTCTACGTCGATCTTCAGTCGCGAGGAGAGCCACACGCTGAGGTCTGAAAGCCTAACGGTTATAGTGCGTGATGTTCCCAGCGTCGCACGTCCGGCGGACTTCAGCGGTGCCGTCGGCAGGATCGAGTTAGTCCGCCGCATCGACTTGGCGCGCCTGCGTGTGGGCGAACCCTTCGTTCTGACGCTCACGGCGCGCGGCGAAGGGAACATCGCGTTGCTGCCGCGACCCGCACTGAGCCTCCCCTGGGCCCAGATCGTAGACGGCCCGGAACGCGTGGAGCTGGACACGACCGGAACGCGCGTGCGCGGCGTCAAAGACTTCGACTACATCATCACGCCGATACATCACGGCCAGCACCTCCTCTCTACGATCACGTACTCCTACTTCGATCCGATCGCTCGTCGCTTCCAAGTCGCCACGATCGATGGGATCACGCTGGGGGTGAGCCCCGGCGCGCTGATCGCAGGGGGCGCCTCCGCGGCCGAGCGAGCCGCCTCATTGAGCATCCGGCGCCGGTATAGCGGCCCGGCGGGGCCGCCGGTGACCTCGCGCGCCGGTTACTGGTTGGCGCTGGCAGCGGCGCCGATTCCGGCGGCTGTCGCACTCGTTAGGCGGCCCCGGCGTCGCGCCCCCGCAGCGTCGCTCGCTCGGCTGCGCGCCCTGGCGTTGGCGCGCTCGACCGACGCCGCCGCGCTGCGCCGCACCTTCAGCGGCGCGCTGGCCCAGCGCCTGGGTCTTGCCGCCGTTACGTTGGCCGACCGCGCGCGCCTCGTGCGCGCGCTCCGGCGCCGCGGCGTCACGCGTGAGACGGCGGCCGCGGCGGCGAGCGTGCTGCTCGCGCTCGACGCCGCTGTCTTCGACGCCCACGGCCAGCCTCTCGAGCCGGACATCGCCGCGCGGGCGGCAGCCCTGTTCGCCGCTGTCGACAGGGAAGCGACTCGCGGCGTGTCCGCGTTAGGCAAGGCCGTTGCTACAGGAGGCGCTTTGTCCATGTTGCTGCTCCCCGCTGCCTGGGCACTGGCCGGCGCCAGCGATCATGCCGAGCAGCGCGAGTTTGCCCGCGGCGTAGCGTTGTACGATGCAGCAGCATATCCCTCGGCGCAGCGCGTGTTTCACGCGCTGGCGATCCGGCAGCCGCGCGCCGCGGATGCGTGGGCCAACGCGGGGGCGAGCGCCTGGCAGGCCCGCGACACCGCCATGGCCGCAGTGGCTTGGCAGCGTGCTCTGCGCCTGAAGCCGCGGGACGGCGAAACTCGCGAACGCTTGCGTGCGATTCCGGCATTCCGCGATGGATGGCGGGGCGACGTGCCGCCTGTGTCGCTAACGGCAGTGGCCTGGTTAGGCGCTGTAGCGTGGCTGGCGCTCTGGACCGCAGGGCCGTTAGGCGGGCCCCGGGCGGTGGCGGGCCGCTGGCTGGCGGGAAGCCTCGCGGCCCTTACGCTCCTGATCGGCCTGCATTTGAGCGAAGTCTCCCACGGCCGCCGGGTGGCTGTCATCAAGAATGCCGAGCGCTTGCGCGGCGCGCCCGCGTTAGGCGCCGAGCCGGCCCAGGAAGTAATGCCCGGTGAAGTCGTGCGCGTGGCGTCGGCGCGCGGACCCTGGTCGCATGTACGCCTCCCCGACGGCCGCGCAGGATGGCTCCCCGCCGAGGGGATCGTGTCTCTCGAACGCCATGAGTGACGTGGCCAGCGCTGCTGCGACTCTGTCAGGCGTGAGTGCGCGAGTCGTCGTGCTCCCTGCGTCGGTGGCCAACCAGATAGCCGCGGGCGAGGTTGTCGAACGCCCGGCGTCGGTCGTAAAGGAGCTAGTGGAGAACGCCCTCGACGCCGGCGCCACGCGCATAGACGTCGAGATCGAAGACGGCGGCAAGCGCCTGATCCGGGTGAGCGATGACGGCTGCGGCATGGCGCGGGAAGACGCACTTCTCGCCGTGGCCCGGCACGCGACGTCCAAGATACGCCAGGCAGCGGATCTCGTGGGGATCGCGACTTTCGGTTTCCGCGGCGAGGCGCTCCCCTCCATCGCGTCCGTCTCGCGATTCGAATTGTTGACGGCGCCTAACGAAGGGCCTGCCACGCGGCTCGCGATCGCCGGCGGCAGCGCGGACGTAACGGTGCCGGCGGATTCCGTGCGCCAGCGCGGAACCAGCGTCACCGTGCGCGACCCGTTCTTCAACGTCCCGGCGCGACGCAAGTTCCTGCGCAGCGCGCGCGGCGAGTGGCGCGCCATCGCGGACACCCTAACGAGTATCGCGCTGGTGCGCCGTGACGTGCATTTCAGTGTCACTCACGACGGCAGGGCGGCACTGCGTTTGGGCGCCGCCAGTCAGCTGCGTGACCGGGTCGCAGGGTTATGGGGGAGCCGCGCCTGCGAGCGTTTCCTGGACGTGCAGGACGTGCATGGAGCCGTGTTGATCACGGGGCTCGTGGAACGCCCATCCGACGTCGGAACCGCCTCGCGCCGCGCCATTATCTTCGTGAACGGCCGCCCTGTACGTGATCTCGGGCTCATCCGCGCGGCAGAAGCCGCGTATCGCAGCGTCCTCCCCCCAGGCGTACGACCCTCCCTCATCCTCGAGGTCACGCTTCCCGGCGACGCAGTGGACGTGAACGTGCACCCGGCCAAGGCCGAGATCCGTCTGCACGACCGATGGAACGTGGAAAAGGGAGTGGAAGCGGCCGTGCGTCGCGCGCTGGGCGCGCTCGAGAGCGCGGCGCCGCTCATGCAGTGGCGGCCCGACGCCGCGCGAGCCGCGAGCTGGGGAAGCGTGCCTAACGAGAGCGCGGTCCCGTCGCGCGGCGCGCCGAACGGGCCGCACACTTCGCTCTTCACCCCGTTGGGGACGCCCGATAACGCGGCGGACCATGCGGCGTTCCCCGCTGCGGCGAGCGACGCGTTCGAGATTGTGCAGTTACGGCGAGCCTACCTGATGTATGCGCACGACGACGGTATAATCCTCATCGACCAGCATAGCGCACACGAGCGAGTCCTCTACGAGCGGCTCTTGCATGCCTTCGAAGGGGGGCAGCTCCCGTCCCAGCGCCTGCTCTTCGCCGAGACGCTGCACCTTGCTGCCGCGGAGCTGGAGGCTCTCGAAGCGAACCGTGAGGCGATCGAGAGAACGGGTTACGCGATCGAGGACTTTGGCGGTACAAGTGTCGTTGTGAACAGCGTTCCCGTCTTACATCCGCGCTTCGATGCGCTGCGCGCCTTGCGCGATACCCTCGCCGCATTGACAGGCGATCGCGTGCCGTCGGCGCATGGCCGCCATGAGAGCTTGATCGCGACGCTGGCGTGCAAGGCCGCCATCAAGGCAGGTGACGCGCTGCAACGAGAGGAGATGAACGGCCTCGTGCGCGACCTTGCTCGCGTTAGGCTGGCGCCACACGATGTCCACGGCCGCGCCGCTATCGTGCGCCTCTCCTGGGACGAGCTGGAGCGCAAGTTTGGACGACGTTAGGCTTCGCGTTATCGTCGGGCCCACCGCCGCCGGAAAGTCCGCTCTCGCTCTCACGCTCGCTGCTGAATTCGGTGCGGCAGTCATCAGCGCGGACTCGCGCCAGATCTATCGCGGCTTCGACATCGGTACCGCCAAGCCGTCGCCTGACGAGCAAGCGCGCGCGCCGCACTTCGGCGTCGACGTCGTCGCCGCCACCGAGCGCTTCTCCGCGGCACAATTCGCCGCCCTCGCGCTCGCCGCAACCGCACAGTGCTCCGCCGCCGCACAGCCGGCGGTCGTCGTAGGAGGCACTGGATTCTACGTGCGCGCGCTCGTGCAGCCGCTGTTTCGCGAGCCCGCGCCCCCTCTCGCGCTGACGCAGCGGACGGCCCTTGCCGGCTACCTCGCAACGCTGGATACGGAGAGATTGCGAGAATGGTGTGCTACCCTCGACGCGGCGCGAAGCCATCTGGGACGCACACAGTTGCTGCGCGCGATCGAAGTGGCCCTCCTCACCGGCAAGCGCCTCAGCGCGCACTTCCGCGATAGCCCCGCCGTAGCGCCGCTTCCGGCGCGCTACCTGCTGGTCGATCCGGAGGTCGCGCCGCTGGAAGCCGCGATTACACGCCGCGTGGACGAAATGCTCGCCCGAGGTTGGGTTGCCGAAGTCGAACGCCTCGTGGCGGATGTCCCGCCGGCGGCCCCGGCCTGGCTGGCCACGGGATATGCCGTGATGCGTCGTTATGTTCAGGGCGACATCGCTCTCGACTCGGCCCGCCTGGATGTGATAACGGCAACTCGCCAGTACGCCAAACGCCAACGCACCTGGTTCCGTCACCAGCTGCGCGGGCCTGTTACTCGGTTGAACCCTAACGAGCCCGGCGCCCTGGACCGCGCACGCGCCTGGTGGCGCGGGGAGTCCTAGCCCGATGCGCGTCGGCATCACGTGTTATCCGACCTACGGCGGTTCCGGCGCCGTCGCCACGGAGTTAGGCATCGCTCTGGCGGCGCGCGGGCATGACGTGCACTTCATCACCTACCGCCAGCCGTTCCGCCTCCCGCGATTCCTGCCGCGCGTCTTCTTGCACGAAGTCGACGTGGGCAAATACCCGCTCTTCGAGTATCCACCCTACGACCTCGCCCTGGCCGTGCGCATGCACGAAGTGGTGCGAACGCATAAGCTCGACCTCCTGCACGTGCACTACGCCATCCCGCACGCGACCAGCGCCTGGATCGCCAAGGAAATGCTGCGCAAGGGAGGGGAAGACATCACAGTCATCACAACGCTGCACGGCACCGACATAACGATCGTCGGGCAGGACCGTTCGTTCCACGAGATCACGCGCTTCTCCATCGAGAAGTCCGACAGGATCACGGCCGTGTCGGAGTTTCTCAAGCGGGAGACCTACAAGGCCTTCGGTTGCACGGGCTGCGACGTTGAAGTCATTCCGAATTTCGTGGACGGGGAAGTATACCGGAGAACTCGTTATGCAGCCCAACTGCGCGATCTGTCGGGAGAGCGCAAAATCATCATGCACGTGTCCAACTTCCGTGCCGTCAAACGTGTACGCGATGTTGTGCGCATCTTCGCGGGCGTGCAGCGCGAAGTCCCCAGCGTACTGATCATGGTTGGTGACGGCCCGGATCGCGACGACGCGGAACTAGAGGCGCGCGAGCAAGGCCTATCCGACTCTGTCTTCTTCCTGGGCAAAATAGATGCGGTCGCGCCGCTCCTCGCGTCGGCCGACCTCTTCCTCCTCCCCAGCAACTTCGAATCGTTCGGCCTGAGCGCGCTGGAAGCTCTAGCCTGCGGTGTGCCGGTGATCGGTACCCTTGCGGGCGGATTGTCGGAAGTGGTTCGCGAAGGCACGACCGGGGCGCTGCGCGCCGTGGGTGACCTGCCGGCGATGGTACAAGCTGCGCTCGAGATCATGGGCGACCCCGCGCGCTGGCGCGCGATGAGCGAGGCCGCGGCAGCGGACGCCAGGGAGCGCTTCGCCCGTGACGCTATCGTGGCGCGCTACGAGTCGTTGTATCTCGAGGCGATCGCCGGCCGACCCGTGCAGGTTGGTCCCGCCACCTAAGGGATGACTGTCTTTCAGGCGCTCGTGCTCGGCGTGCTGCAGGGCCTCGCCGAGTTCCTCCCGATCAGCTCGTCCGCGCATCTCGCGCTCGCACCGTGGGCATTCGGCTGGCGCGATCCGGGTCTGGCCTTCGACGTCGCTCTGCACTTAGGGACGCTCGTCGCGGTGTTGTGGTATTTCCGGCGCGATTGGCTGGCGCTCGGACGCTCCGCGTTAGGCATGCTGCGCCAACGGGCGATCTCCACGGCCGATGATTGGCGCGTCGTGTTCCTCGTCGTCGGGACGATCCCCGGTGCGATCGCGGGCTTGCTCGTGGAAGACGTTGCCGCGACGAGCTGGCGTGCTCCGGCGCTGATCGCCGTGCTCCTGATGCTGATGGGCGCAGTATTATGGGCGGCGGACCGTTATGCATCGGCTACACGCCCCCTCCACGGCATGGGGTGGCGCGACGCTCTGCTCATCGGCATCGCACAGTCCTTCGCCCTGGTGCCGGGGGTCTCGCGCTCCGGTGCCACCATGACTGCGGCACGGCTGCTCAAGTTCGACCGGCGCAGTGCCGCGGTCTTCAGCTTTCTGCTGAGCATGCCCATCACGGCGGCAGCGGCTGTAATCAAGGTCCCCGAGGCGCTGGCCGGCGGCGGTTCCTCGGCGCCGCTCGTGGCGGGCGTGCTCGCGGCCGCGCTGAGCTCGTGGCTGGCGATCGCGGTGCTGCTGCGCTATCTCGCGCGGCACTCCTTCGGCATCTTCGCCCTCTACCGGTTTACGTTAGGCGCGGCAGTCCTGGCGCTGGTTGCGTCCCGTGCGTGACCTCCCGGCCCAGACGATGGACGGTTTTACGGCGCCGGCGCTGGCTGGCGAGCTGGCACTGCCCGTTGTGCAACTGTACGAAGAAGTGCATTCAACGATGGACATCGCCGCGGCGTTAGGTGACAGCGGCGCAAGCGCGGGTGCCCTCGTCGTCGCCGACGCGCAACGCGCCGGCCGTGGACGCGCCGGACGGCGCTGGACGTCACCTCCCGGGGGCGGTCTCTGGCTCACCCTCCTCGAGCGCCCGAACGACCCCAGCGCGCTTCCAGTGCTTCCATTGCGCGTCGGACTGCGCATGGCCGCTGCGCTGGAGCGCTGGGCGAGCGCGCCGATCCGGGTCAAGTGGCCCAACGACCTGTTCATGCACGAGCGCAAGCTGGCCGGCATCCTCATTGAGGCGCGCTGGCGTGATCAGCGCCTCGATTGGGTGGCAATCGGCGTCGGCATCAACTTCGCTCCCCCGCAGGGCTTGCCGGACGCGGCGCACCTAACGAGCAGTGCGACACGCCGCGCCGTGCTGGCCGAGCTCATCCCGCAGCTGCGTGCGGCGGCTATGGCTCGCGGCCTCATGACATCCAGCGAGCTAGAGGCGTACGCCGCTCGCGATTTCGCTCGCGGGAAGCGTTGCCGCACCCCCGCCGCTGGTGTCGTTCTGGGCATTGACAGCGGCGGGGGACTGATCGTGGACAGCGGCGGCGTTCAGGGGCGCTATCTTACCGGTACACTCGAGTTTGAGCCGCAGTCGCACGCGCATTGGGAGCCGAGGTCATCACGCTGAGAGTGCGAGGCCAAGAGTCATGATCCTGGTACTGGACGTGGGCAACACGGAAACGACAATCGGCTGCTTTTCAGGTGAGGAGCTGCGGGCGCACTGGCGCGTGACGAGTGACACATCGCGCACGCCGGATGAACTGGCGTTGTTGCTCCGGGGCCTGCTGGAAAGTTCCGCGCTATCGCCGAGCGACGTATCCGGCGTTGCCATCGGCTCGGTGGTGCCGGTGTTGACGGCGCCGCTCGCGGAGGCGTGCCGGAACCTAACGGGAGTTCGGCCGCGAATCGTCGACGGCAGCTCACCGCTTCCCATCACGCTCGATGTCGTCGAGCCGCAGACCGTCGGCGCCGATCGCATCCTCAACACGCTCGCCGCCAGCCGGCTGTTCGGGCGTGATACTATAGTCGTGGACCTCGGTACGGCGACGACGTTCGATTGCATAACGAAGGACGGCGTCTTCCTTGGCGGCGTGATATCACCAGGCGTGCGGACCGCGCTCGAGACGCTCGTCAAGCGCACGTCCAAGCTCCCCCAGACGGAGCTGTTCCCGCCGACGGAGGTGATCGGACGCCGCACCGAAGACTGCATTCGGTCGGGGGTCATCTACGGCTCAGCGGAGGCGATCGACGGAATCGTTAGGCGCATCCGGGCCGAGTGGCCTACCGATGAGGATCCTCTAATAGTGGCCACAGGTGGCCTGGCCGAGTGGCTGGCCCCGTTCTGCGAGTCATTCGACAGTGTCATGCCGGAGCTGACGCTGGTCGGGCTCCGCATGGCGCACGAGCTACTCCTCCAGGGCTCGGTAGGCAGCGAGGCGGGTGCTCCCCGCGCAGTCGCGCGTACCGCTCTAAACCCTTAAAACATAACCACTTACGCTATCCCCGCCGAGTGTGTGCGGGTCTTGCGCGAAGCGGCAGCGGGGGATTAGCTTTGGCTCCTGCTGGCACTCCTTGCTAGAGAGTGCCAGCTACGTAGACTAACATCGCAAACGCCCAAAAGGAGGGGTGAACGCTATGGCTACGAAGAGCGCGACGTCGGTGAAGGTCAATCCGCTCGCCGACCGTGTTGTAGTTCGTGCACTCGAGGAGTCGGAGACGATGCGCGGCGGTCTCTACATCCCCGATACCGCCAAGGAAAAGCCGCAACAGGGTGAGATCGTCGCGGTCGGCCCGGGCCGGTTCGAGGAAGGGAAGCGCGTCCCGATGGACGTGAAGGTCGGCGACAAGGTGCTGTACGGAAAGTACAGCGGCACCGAAGTCACCATCGACGGAGACCAGTATCTCATCTTACGCGAGTCCGATGTGCTCGCACAGCTCAGCTAAGTTCTTCCGTCGGCGTTCAGTCCCCGTCTAACCTAACGAGATCATCTCCGATCAGGAGCAATCGCAATGGCTGCTAAGGAAATACACTTCAATCAGGATGCGCGAGCCGCGCTCAAGCGCGGCGTCGACAAGCTCGCGGAAGCTGTGAAGGTCACGCTCGGTCCCAAGGGCCGCAACGTCGTGATCGACAAGAAGTTCGGCGCCCCGACAGTCACTAAAGACGGCGTCACAGTGGCCAAGGAAGTCGAGCTTTCAGACGCGCTCGAGAACATGGGCGCGCAGATGGTGAAAGAAGTCGCGACCAAGACGTCCGACATCGCCGGTGACGGTACTACCACGGCGACCGTGCTTGCGCAGGCGATCTTCCGCGAGGGCCTCAAGAACGTGACTGCCGGGGCCAACCCGATGCCGCTCAAGCGCGGCATTGAGAAGGCTGTCAGCGCAGTTGTCGAGGAACTCAAGAAGATCTCGGTTCCAACTGCCGGGAAGAAGGAGATCGCGCAGGTGGCATCGATCTCGGCCAACAATGACAAGGAGATCGGTGACCTCATCGCCGACGCGATGGAAAAGGTCGGGAAGGACGGTGTCATCACAGTCGAAGAGGCGCGCGGCATCGAGACGACGCTGGAGACTGTCGACGGCATGCAGTTCGACCGCGGCTATATCTCGCCTTACTTCGTGACTGACCCCGACAAGATGGAAGGGGTGCTGGAGGATGCGCTCATCCTCATCCACGATAAGAAGATCTCTTCGATGAAGGATCTCCTTCCTGTGCTCGAGAAGGTCGCGCAGTTCGGCAAGCCCATGCTGATCATCGCTGAAGACATCGAGGGAGAGGCGCTGGCGACCCTCGTTGTGAACAAGCTGCGCGGCACGCTCAAGGTTTGCGCGGTCAAGGCACCCGGCTTCGGGGACCGTCGCAAGGCGATGCTGCAGGACATCGCGATCCTAACGAACGGCCAGGTCATCTCGGAGGAAGTGGGCTTCAAGCTCGAGAATGCCGTGATCTCCGACCTCGGCAAAGCCAAGCGCATTGTGGTCGACAAGGACAACACGACGATCATCGATGGCGCGGGCGACGCGGACAAGATCAAGGGTCGCATCAAGGAGATCGACGCCGCCGTCGAGAAGTCGACGTCGGATTACGACACGGAGAAGCTGCAAGAACGCAAGGCGAAGCTCGCCGGCGGCGTGGCTGTGGTGAACGTCGGTGCCGCGACCGAGAGCGAAATGAAGGAAAAGAAGGCGCGCGTCGAGGATGCGCTGCACGCGACACGCGCAGCTGTTGAAGAGGGGATCGTGCCGGGCGGCGGCGTGGCGTTTCTCAGGGCTCAGCGTGCGCTCAAGACGCTCAAGCTGGAGGATAGCGACGAGCAGATCGGTGTCGAGATTGTGCGCCGGTCGCTGGAAGAGCCGATCCGTTTGATCTCGCAGAACGCAGGAGCGGAAGGCTCGATCGTCGTTGAAAAGGTGCGTTCGTCCAAGGACGATGCATTCGGCTATAACGCGCTCACCGACGCTTACGAGAATCTGACGCAGGCGGGCGTGATCGATCCGACCAAGGTCGCGCGCACGGCTCTGCAGAATGCGGCGTCCATCGCGGGCTTGCTCCTCACGACGGAAGCCCTGGTGGTCGAGAAGAAGGAGGAGAAGGCCGCACCTGCGGGACCTCCGGGCGGCGGCATGGGCGGGATGTACTAGAACAGCGGACTTGATTCAGATACGGGGCCTCGAGCGCGAGCTCGGGGCCTTTCTCGTTATGCACCGATCTCTCTGTTCGGAGTCATGTCGCTGAGCGTCCCGCAGAAGGTAGACGTGTAGCTCTAGCACGCAGTTTGCCACACAATCGGCTCATCGCACGGGCGTCAAAAGGCAGAGTCTGTCTCTGTCTGCAGGCATCCACTCCAGGAGTTTGCAATGAGCACGCGCGTTCTCGTGGTCCGGCGCGGGAGTAACCGGTACCGCAATCTGCTTCTCACGCTTGCCGCTGGTGCGGCGGCGCGCGCCGGCATGCATTTCATTGTGAGTCGCAATTTGCACAAGCGCAGCGCAGCGCTGCGCGAATTGTCCAAAGCCGTCGGCACTCCCGACGAGATCAAGCGCAAGGTCCGCAAGGCTTCGAAGCGTGTCGCGGCGGGTGCGCGCAAGGATTTCCGCAACGCTGTCGAGTACGCCAGGAACTCGGACGTGGTTTTCGTCGTCGATAATGCGGGCGAGCTGTTCGACCGCACAAAGGCGGCATCGACACGCTTGCGTCGCACGCTCCTCAAGCGGATAAAGCAGGGGAAGACAGTCGTCGCGGCGATGCCGCACATGCCGCCCCTGCGTCCGACCTGGCGGCGTGTAGTGCGGTCGGTGACGCGCGCCTAACGCGGCTCGGCGTTTCTCAGGGGGAGATCGGCCCGCAGACCCTGTCTTGCGGTGCGGCCACAAGTGTGCCGCGGAAACACGCGCCTGCCAGAGCCGCTCGGACGGTGCCTAACGCCAACTCCGGCGCATTGTTCTGCTCGCTGAGATGCGCCAGCACGACGTGCCCTGCGCCGCGCGCCACCGCATCGCGGATCACATGCCCGGCCGCGCGATTGGACAGATGCCCTCGCGGACCCGCGATCCGGTCCTGCAGCACAGGCGGGTACGGTCCGGCGCGCAGCATCCCTTCGTCATGGTTGGACTCCAGGATGAGGACATCCACAGTCGTGAGCGCTACGCTGAGCGCCGCGGGGACCACACCGAGGTCGTGCACCACAGCAGCCCTTTCTCCCGTATCACGCGCGGTCGCAAAAACTGCAATCGATTCCACGGCGTCGTGCGGCGTGCGCCAAGGTTCCAGCGTGAAGTCGTCGACATCGAACGCGGCGCCGGACTGGATGACGACGCGGCGGCAGCGTTTGAGCGATGCCAGCTCGCTGTGTGTCCCGCGTGTGGCGTAGACCGGCCAGCCGAAGCGCCGCGCCAGACGACCGGCCCCGCGCGCGTGATCTATGTGCTCGTGCGTGAGCACGAGCGCGGCGATGCTCTCCGGGTGGATGCGGCACTGGCGCAGCCGTCCGCAGAGGGTCCGCGGTCCGAAGCCGGCGTCCACCAGAATGTTGGTCCCTGCGTGCTGCAGGACGATCGCGTTGCCGCCGCTGCCGCTGCCGAGGAGCCATACCTTCATGCGTGCCACCGCCTGGCGTGAGCCGCGGCCAGATGGCGTCGCATCCTCTCGCCTAACGTTACCTGACGCCGGGCCATGGCTCGCTCAGCGACGCCCAGGAAAGCCTGCAAGTCATAAGCGGCGGCGTCCGCGCCGAAGACGAAGGGGGGGACCACTTTGGGAGCCACACCGTCGCTTACAACGTTCGCTCCGGCGCCGATGACGCTCCCAGTCGTTAGGCGCGTTCCGATCCCTGTTTTGACATGATCGCCGATGAGCGCGCCGAGAAACTGCATGCCGCTGTCGCGCATCCCGGCCGGCGTCCACAGCTTCACCGAGCCGTAGGTGTTCTTGAGGTTGCTGTTCACTGTCGCCGCGCCCAGGTTTGCCCAGCGTCCGATAACGCTGTGTCCGATGAAGCCTTCATGTGCTTTGTTCGCATGCCCTACAAAGATCGTATGACTCGCTTCGCCGTGCACACGACAGACCTCTCCGACGCTGCACGCCGCCACGCGTCCGCCAAGGACCGCCGAGCCGGCGCCGATCGCGCAGGGACCGACCAGCCGCGTAAACGCGTGGATGCTCGCGCCGCGCCTGACGAGAATCGGTCCCGCTGACACATCCAGCACCACGTGCGGCTCCACTGTCGCCCCTTCCTCCACAAAGACAGGGTGTGTTCCTACGGTGGCGGCGATCCCCAATTGCGCCGCTTCCAGCTTGCCGAGGCGCATAACGTCGTCGGCCAACATCTCGGAGAGAAACTTCACGAGGTCCCAGGGTCCCTCGAGCCACCAGCCGCCGAGCGGCTGCACTCCGTTCGCAGCGCCGCTGAACCTCGCCAGCGCGCCACCGGCATCCCCCTCCAGCTCGCCGCGCTCGACGGGCCGCTGCAGGCGCACGGCAGCGATCTCTCCGGCGACCTTCCAGACGCGCGTCTCAGGACGCAGCGGCTGCGCGACGAGCGCAGGGAGCGCTCGCGTGTTGGCGACGATCGTCCCCGCGGCGATTTGTTGCACGGCTACGGCGCGCGGCGCGTCGCCTTCCTCGAAATCCGCGAAGTCAGGCCCGGCGATGAAGCCGGCGGCGGGCGTGCCTAACGCGAACTCCCAGCGTCGCCTGATAAGCTCCACGCCGGCTCGCATCTCACCCAGCGGCCGCGTGAGCGCGAACGGCTCGAACGTGCGTGCCTTAGCATCGTCGTATAGAACCAGGCCGGTCATCGGCGGTCGCGCAGCGCCGGCGGCAGCTTGCTGAGCAGCTCCTTGAGATCCGCGGCGCGCTCCTGGTTGGTGACCAGCGTCAGATCGCGTTGCGCCACGACTACGAGGTTTCGCACACCATACAGCACCACCGACACGCCGTCGGCGGCGTGCACAACGTTGTCAGACGCGTCGACAGCGTGCACATCGCCGCTCGATGCGTTCCCGGCGGCGTCGGCCAGGCGCACGCGCCGCAGCGCGCTCCATGTGCCGATGTCGTCCCACCCGAAGTCCCCCGGCAGCACAAGCACACGATCGCTCCGCTCCAAAACACCTACATCTACAGACACAGGCTGTACGCCCGCGAAGAATGCGGCTGCATCGGCGCTGTGGGCGGCGAGGCTGGGCGCCACTTCCGGCGTTAGGCGTGCCACGTCGTCCAAAAAGTCTCCGACACGCCACACGAATATCCCCGAGTTCCAAAGCCCGCCGGCAGCGATCAGCGCACCGGCGCGCTCACGGTCCGGCTTTTCTATGAAGCGCGCGACACGACGCACGGCGCTGTCGACTGCAGCCCCCGGCTCGATATACCCAAACCCCGAGTCCGGGCGGTTGGGAACCACACCGACAGTGACCAACGCCTGGTGCGCAACCGCAGCCTTCGCTGCTCTCGTTAGGCAGTCGCGAAAGCCCGCCGCGTCGCCGATCGCCCAGTCCGCGTGCACCGACACCATGATCGCATCGCCGCCACCCCCGCCACCCCCGCCACCCGCGCTACCCGCGCCGCCGCCGGCTCCCTTGTCAGTCCTCCTGGCGATTTCCAGCGCCGCCCATGTGAGAGCCGCTGCCGTCCCCGCCGGCTTGGGCTCCGCTATCAGATTCTCCGCGGGAATCGCCGGCAACAGCCCGTGGATCGCGCGCACCAGCGGGGCAGCGGTCAGGATCAACGTCCGCTCAGCTGCAATCAAAGGAGCGAAGCGCTCGATAGTATTGACGAGCAGCGGCTTAGCGTCGACGAGTGGTAAGAGCTGCTTGGGCCGCGAAGGGGTACTCAGCGGCCAGAAACGCGAACCGATCCCCCCGGCGAGCACTACACCCCAACACGCTGTCACTCCCGGCCCTCGATAATCGGCTTGCTTCCCCCCTCCTCCCCCTGCACACCGCCGCCTTCGACGCGAGGCATGCTCTCGGCACCTACTAGCTCCGCCACGCGACTATAGAGTCGCTTGGGGCTGAACGGTTTCGTCAAAAAATCGTTCGCGCCTAACTGCAGTGCACGCTGATGCTGCGCCTCTTGTCCGGCTGCCGTGAGGACCAGGCACGGAACGTCACGCCACCGATCCATCGATCGCATGCGTGCCAACACATCGAGGCCCGAGGCGTACGGCATCATCAGATCGAGCAGCACCAGGTCGAAGGTCTCCTCCCCCTTCAGAATCTCGAGTGCCTCCTGACCGTTGTATGCGAGGGTCACACTGAACGGTCCCTGCTCCAGCTTCATCTTGATGATGCGGCCGATGTGAGGTTCGTCGTCCGCAACGAGGATGCGCTTGTTCTGCTCGGCCACTGCGGGGTCCGAGTTAGATAAGGCTTGCGATGCGGCCGCGGAATCGACGGAGGTCGTACAGCAACGGAGCAGCACTGGCCCCAGCGCGCAGCAAGACAAGCAGCGAGGCGTCGTGAGACAAGACTGCCGCAAGCGCAAGACCGCGCTCGTACTCAACCACCGTGCTCACCAGGTCCCCGCGGTTAGCGCTCGTCCCTACCTCGTTTGCCGCCGAGAGCAGGGTGGGGAAGTGTGCTGATAAGGTCTCGAGGTCTGCGCCTTCGGAACCCGCGCGCCCGTCGACAAGTAGACCATCGCGGCCGACTACCAAAACTGCGTCGACGCCTTCGTGCTGAACGATCGCCTCGACGAGTTGGGTCAGTGTGGGCGTGGGCGCGTGTGGCATCGGAGCCCAAGCATAACGGGGGGGAGTAGGCTGTCAAGCGAGCAAACGCTTGAAGTCTCTTGTTTTACGCGGTACTCTATGCCGAGGACAACTGTGCACTTCAGACCTTTTCGCGGGCGCCGCGGGCGCATTCGGGCGCTCAGCTTTCTCGCAGTCGCAGCTTTCGCTGGCGCTCTCAATGGCTGCGACGATCCAATCGGTTCGCGGGCTGGGATCGGCACGCTTACCGACACGTTTACTGTTTTCGCGTTGAGCGGAACTCCCGCGTCCGCACCGGTGGCGCTGAGCACGACGGATCGCATCACGGTGCGTATCTCCGACAACTTGGCGTTTGACGTGGCGTTCGACCTCGACCCCGGCGGTAACGTGCTCGCTTATCCGGTACGTCTGGTCGTCCCATTCCGCGTGATCGGTGGGTTGCTTCAGCAGACGCACCGTGTCGGAATCCAGAAAGCGAAGACACCGTTCGATGAGGTGATGCGCGCGCCCAGCGGCGGCTACAACTACGATTCCATCACTGTCGCGAAGGCCGGTGACGCCTTGGTAGTCGAAGTGCAGGCGCCGCAGTGTGCCTTCTCTTTCTCGCCGGGCCTGTACACGAAGATCGCGATCGATAGCGTGTATGCCGCGACGAGGGCGATTCGCATCCGCACCGTGCACGATCCCAACTGCGGTTTCCGATCCTTCAAGCCCGGTATCCCCAAGGACTAGGGGATGCACGACCTTCGCGTCTTTCGCGAACATGTCGATGTTTTGCGGGAGGCGCTAAGGCGGCGCGGCTCGCTGGCGCAATACGCGCCGAGTGTCGAGGAAGGGATCACGCTCGACTTGCGTCGCCGGGCTGCGATCCAGGCTGTAGAGGAGAAGAAGGCGCTGCGCAACGCCAACAGCCAGGAGGTGGCGCGCCGCAAGAAGACTGGTGAAGACGCCGGCGGGCTGATCGAGAGCGGCCGCGCGTTAGGCGCCGAGATTGGCGCTCTCGAGAGCCGTCTGTCCGAGATCGAAAGACAGCTCGGCGATTTGCTGTTGGGTCTTCCTAACGTACCGCTGGACGACGTGCCGGCGGGGGGTGCAGAAGCGAACATTGTGCTACGCAGCTGGGGGTCGCCGCGTGCACAGGACGGTGTGAAGCCGCACTGGGAAGTGGGGGAAGCGTTAGGCATCGTCGACCTCATGCGTGGCGCCAAAGTCAGCGGATCGGGTTTCGTCTTTTTCCGTGGGTCCGGCGCCCGGCTCGTGCGTTCGCTCATCGGCCTTTTCATCGATACGCACGTGCGTGAGCACGGTTACGAGGAGGTATGGACGCCCGTTGTCGTGAACCGGGCGTCGATGACAGGTACGGGTCAGCTCCCCAAGTTCGAGGAGGATATGTATGCATTGCGCGACGATCCTCTTTATCTGATTCCGACTTCCGAAGTATCGGTCACCAATCTGTATCGCGACGAGATCATCGATGCAGCGGCTCTGCCTATGGGGTTCGTGGCGTACTCGCCCTGCTTCCGTCGTGAGGCCGGGGCCGCGGGGAAGGACACACGCGGGCTGCTGCGCGTCCACGAGTTCGACAAGGTGGAGATCGTGCGCTACTGCACGCCGGAGCAGTCGCTGGAGGAGCACGAGCGCCTAACGCGGCATGCAGAGACCTTGCTGGAGCGCCTCGAGCTGCCGTACCGCCGCGTCCTCCTCGCGGCCGGCGACATGGGCTTCGCCAACGCCAAGACCTACGACCTCGAAGTCTGGGCCCCCGGCGTGGGCCAGTGGCTCGAGGTCTCCTCCTGCAGCTCCTACAGCGACTTCCAGGCGCGGCGCGCCAATATCCGCTACAGACCGGCCGCGGGCGAGAAGCCGCGCTTCCTGCACACGCTCAACGGCTCGGCGTTGGCGCTGCCGCGCGTCATCGCGGCGCTGCTCGAGCACTACCAGCGTCCCGACGGCGGCGTCACGGTTCCGGTGATCCTGCGCGACGCGATGGACGCCCATCGCCTCACCTAAGCGATGCGCCGCGGCGGACTGCTGCTTGTCGCCGTCGCGGTCATACTGCTGCTCGGCTCGTACGTTGTGTACAACCGGAGAGTCGTTAGGCAGCTCCAGAACGAGGCCTCACGTTCCGGCCAGATGTACGCTCGGGTGTATCGCGCCTTGAGCGACACGGCCGCTGACCCGACGGCTGCGCTGTTCGACCTCGCAGACAATATCCGCCGGGCGGGGATCCCGCTCATCCTCACAGATCCATCCGGCCGGCCCACCGCCGTGGCCAACCTCCCCTTCGACGCCGAACCGGACGATCCGCGAGTGCAGGAATGGATCGCCAGGCTGGACCGCCAGAATCCGCCGGTGAGCGAGCCCGGCACCGGCATCGTCCACTACGGGGACACGCCGCTCGTGCGCGGCCTGCGCATCATCCCCATCCTGCAGACGCTCACGTTAGGCTTGCTCCTCATCGTCGGAGCCTACGCCGTGCGCCTCCGCGCTCGCGCCGAGCGCGAACAAGTTTGGGCCGGCATGGCGCGCGAATCAGCACACCAGTTGGGCACTCCGCTGTCGAGCCTCGACGGCTGGATCGAGATCCTGCGCGACAGAGCTTCCCGGCCGGACGAGCTACCCGCCCGGGCGTTGCAACACATGGACGCCGATCTGGATCGCTTGCGCCGCGTCGCCAATCGTTTCGAGCGCATTGGGAGACCGCCCGTGCGCGAACCGCTGGACTTGCGCGAGGTCCTCGAGCGCGTCACAGAGTACTTCGCTGCTCGCGTACCCTCGCTCGCGCATCGTATCGCGTTCGACACGCACTGGGAAGATGCGCCGCTCGCCACCCAAGGTGACGCGGTGCTCATCGAGTGGGCGCTGGAGGCCGTGATCAAGAACGCGATCGACGCGCTTGCCGGCCGCGGCGGCACGATCGCCGTGACCGCCGCGCGGCTCCCCGAAGGGGCGGTGCGTGTGCGCGTATCCGACGACGGGCCGGGAATCACACGCGAGATGCGCCACAAGATCTTCGAGCCCGGTTACTCCACCAAACAACAAGGATGGGGCATCGGGCTCGCGTTGGCTCGGCGCATCGTTCACGACGTACACGGCGGCAAGTTGGAGCTGCTCCCTTCGGAACGAGGTGCGTTGTTCGAGATTACTTTTCCAGGGTGAGTGATGCTGCCTCCGGATCGGAACTACTCGGCGCGCTGAACGAAGAGCAGCGCGAGGCTGTCGCACATCGCGATGGTCCGCTGCTTGTCCTTGCCGGCGCCGGCTCCGGCAAGACGCGCGTGCTCACGACGCGCATCGCACACCTTGTCTCGCAGCGCGGCGTCGCCGCGGGCGAGATCCTGGCGGTCACTTTCACAAACAAGGCCGCCGATGAAATGAAGCGCCGCCTCGCCGCGTTGTTAGGCAGCGAGCCGCGGGGCATGTGGTGCGGTACCTTTCATGCCATAGGCGCGCGCCTGTTGCGCATTCACGCCTCCCTGGCCGGACGTACCCCCTCCTACACGATCTACGACGAGGACGATCTCCTCTCGCTCGTCAGGCACTTGATGGATCGCCTCGATGCGTCCGTGCGCAAGCTCGCCCCGCAAGCCATCATCGCAACGATCTCCGACGCCAAGAACCGTCTCATGCCGGTGGCGGACTTCGCCGCGCTGGCCAGGGACCCTTTTGCCCGCGCCGTGGCCCAGGTGTATGCGGCCCTGGAACCCGCGCTGCGGCAAGCCAACGCCGCATCGTTCGACGACCTGCTCACGCTTCCAGTAGACCTGCTGGAACGCAATAGCGACTTGCGCGGCATGTACCAGCGCCGCTTCCGGCATATCCTAGTCGACGAATACCAGGACACCAATCGGGCGCAATACAGGCTCATCGCCTTGTTAGGCGGGACCCATCGTAATGTCACAGTCGTGGGGGACGACGATCAGTCCATTTACGGCTGGCGTGGCGCCGACATACGCAACATCCTCGACTTCGAGCGCGATTTCCCCAATGCGCACGTCGTGCGCCTCGAAACCAACTACCGGTCCACACCGGAAATCCTCGCTGTGGCCAATGCCGCGATCGCCCCCAACAGCGAGCGCCTCGGCAAGACCCTGCGCGCCCACAGGCCCGCCGGCGACGTCCCGACGCTCGTGGCAACGCTGGACGAGCGGGACGAGGCCGACTTCATCGTCAGCGAGATCGAGCGGCGACGCTATTCGGGAGGCGGACTACGCAATCGCGACGTAGCCATCCTGTATCGGACGAATGCGCAGTCGCGTGCCCTCGAGGAAGCGCTGCGCCGGCGCGCGATCCCCTACCGTCTGGTTGGAGCGACGCGCTTCTATGACCGGCGCGAGATCCGTGACCTCCTGGCGTATCTCAAACTGATCGCCAACCCACGTGACGACGAAGCCTTCCGGCGCGCGATCGCAGTCCCGCGGCGCGGCATCGGCGAAGCCACCCTTCAAACGTTAGGTGAAGCGGCTGCGCGCGCCGGCATGTCCCTCCTGCAAGCGAGCGCAAACGACATCGTGCTCGCTGAAATACGAGCTACGGCCCGGACTGCGCTGGCCGACTTCGCGCGAAGCATCGAGCGACTCGCCGATTTTGCGCGCGCGGCGTCGGTCGACGAGCTGCTGCGTGCGCTGATCGTTGCGATAGGTTATGAAGCAGTGCTGCGCGCTGAAGGGAGCGCTGAAGAAGCACAGGAGCGTCTCGAGAACGTACAGGAGCTGATCACAGGCGCCGCCGAGCTGGTGATCGACGAGGGAGGGGAGATCGGTCTCACTCCTCTCGACAATTTCCTGCAGCGGGCCACTCTCGTCGCCGGTATCGATGCGCTCGACCCGCATGCCGACGCCGTCACGCTCATGACGCTGCATAACGCCAAAGGGCTCGAGTTTCCCGTGGTGTTCGTCGCGGGGTTGGAAGAAGGTCTCTTTCCACTCTCTCGCGCGCGCGACGATGCCTCGCAGCTCGAGGAGGAGCGGCGCCTCTTTTACGTCGGCATCACGCGCGCCGAGCGCACGCTCTTTCTGACGCATGCTCGCACGCGGCGCCGTAACGGCGAGCAGCTAGCGTCGCTCCCTTCCACGTTTCTCGCCGATCTCCCGCGCGAGCTCGTGCGCATGCATGCCACCGTCCCGCTGCGTGCGAGCGGCAGGTTCGGCGCCTGGTCGCGCGACCCCGCGGACGAGCGCGCTTTTACACCTCGCCTGACGCCTACGGCTCGGCGCCCCGGCAATCCCGTCGCGCGCCGAACGGCGGCTCCGGACGTTGCCGCCGAATCGCAGGATGCACCGCAATTCTACGCCGGAGAGCGCGTGCGACATCCGCGTTTCGGCAGCGGTACGATCGCCGAATTAGGCGGCTCAGGGCGCGATGCCAAAGTCACCGTCGATTTCGACGACCAGGCTGTGGGCCGCAAACGACTCGTCCTGGTTTACGCAGGGCTGCAGAGGGGACTCGAATAATGGCGGTCGACCGCGACGATGTGTGCCACGTGGCCGATCTCGCGCGGCTCGGCCTCGCAGAGTCGCGCGTCATTGCGCTGGTGGGCGAATTGAATGGCATCCTGGAGAACATGGCAGCGCTGGCGCGCATCGACACGAGCGGTGTCGTCGCCGGCATTGAAGAGGGGATGCCGCTCCGTGACGACGTGGTGACGGAGTCGCTCGCGCCGGCCGCGATCGCGCAGTTCGCGCCGGAAGTGCAGGGCGGCTTCTTCCTCGTGCCGCGATTGCCGACGCACGAGGGGCATGGCGCGCTGGGCGGCGCCGCCGGCGCCGCCGGTCCATGAGCGCGCCGCCGCTCGACCTCGGCGCGTACCAGCTGGCGCACGCTGTGCGCAGCGGTTCGCTGCAGGCTCGCGATGTCATGGCCGAAGTTTTCAAGCGCTCGGACGCGATCGGCGCGGCGCAGGGGGGGCTCAACGCGGTGCTCTGGGAGGATCGCGCGCGAGCCTTGGCCGCTGCCTCCGAGGTCGATGCCAGGCGCGCCAACAATGAGTCGTTAGGTGCGCTTGCCGGCGTACCGGTCATGATCAAGGACAACATCGCGACGCTCGGGCTGGCGACAACCTGCGCCTCGCGCATCCTCGAGGGTTACACGTCGCCGTTCGAGGCCACGGCCGTGCGCCGCTTGCGCGAAGCCGGCGCCGTCGTCGCGGCCAAGACCAACTGCGACGAATTCGCCATGGGCTCGTCCACCGAGCATTCAGCGTTCGGTGCCGCGCGCAACCCCGTGGACCCGCAGCGCGTGCCGGGGGGTTCTTCCGGGGGCTCTGCCGCCGCTGTGGCCGCCGGTCTGGTCCCCATCGCGTTAGGCTCGGAGACCGGCGGCTCGGTGCGCCAGCCGGCAGCCTTCTGCGGGGTCGTCGGCATCAAACCCACCTACGGCCGCGTGAGCCGCTATGGGCTGGTCGCTTTCGCCTCGTCGCTGGACTGCATAGGAATTGTGGGGCGCACGGTGGACGACGCGGCGCTTGGCCTCCAGGTCGTCGCTGGACACGATCCGCGCGACGCGACGTCGGCGGCCGAAGCCGTCGCAGACTACTGTGCCGCGGCGCACGACGACGTGCGCGGTCTGGTCGTGGGTGTCCCGCGGGAGTACTTCCCCGATTCGCTCGATGCGGAGGTGCGCGCGCGCTGCGACCGGGCGCTCGATGCGTTGCGCTCGTTAGGCGCGCAGGTGCGTGTTGTGTCGCTCCCCCTGACCGATGCCGCCATCCCCGTCTACTATATAATTGCCCCCGCCGAAGCGTCGTCCAACCTGGCCCGCTACGATGGCGTGCGTTATGGCCGCCGCGCCGCCGCTGCCAGTCTGCGCGGCGTTTACGACGCCACTCGCTCCGAGGGGTTCGGGCCTGAAGTCACGCGGCGCATCCTACTCGGCACGTATGCGCTCTCGGCCGGCTACTACGACGCCTATTACAGCAAGGCGATGCAGGTGCGCGCGCTGATCGCGGCGGAGTTCCGCAGGGTTTTCGCCGATGGTATCGACCTGCTCCTCACGCCGACCACGCCAAGCCCGGCGTTCGCGTTAGGCGATCGCACGGGCGATCCCTACGAGATGTACCTCAGCGACATCTTCACAGTTACGGCCAACCTCGCCGGCATTCCGGCGATGTCGCTCCCCGTGGGCAATGTCCGCGGGCTCCCTGTCGGAGCCCAGCTTCTGGCGCCGCATTTCGCCGAACGCCGGATGCTCGCGGCCGCCTACGCGCTGGAGCGGGCGCTCGCCCCGCAGCTCCCGGTCGCGTGACGCCGCGCAGCGACTACGAGATGGTCGTGGGGCTGGAAGTGCACGTCCAGCTCAAGACGCGCAGCAAGATCTTCTGCGGCTGCGCCACGGACTTTGGGGCGCCGCCTAACAGCAATACGTGCCCCGTCTGTCTGGCGCTGCCGGGTGCGCTCCCCGTCCTCAACCGCGCCGCCGTCGAGCTGGCCGTACGCGCCGCACTCGCGTTAGGCTGCACTGTGCACACCCGCTCTATCTTCGCCCGCAAGAACTACTTCTATCCCGACCTCCCCAAGGGTTACCAGATCTCCCAGTTCGCCGAGCCTCTGGCAACGCACGGCGCCCTCGCCATCGATCTCCCGGAGCCCGGCGCACGCATCGGAATCACACGCGTGCACCTCGAGGAAGACGCCGGCAAGTCGATTCACGACCGCTATGCCGGCGCCACAGCCATCGATCTCAATCGCGCCGGAGTCCCCCTCATTGAGATCGTCAGTGAGCCGCACCTGCGATCGGCACCGCAGGCCCGCGAGTACTTGCGCCAGCTAAAGCTCATCCTCGAGTATCTCGAAGTGAGCGACGCGAACATGGAGGAAGGGAGCCTGCGCGTCGATGCCAACGTCAGCGCACGACCACGCGGCAACTCCGCGCTCGGCACGAAGACCGAAATCAAGAATATGAACTCCTTCTCGGGCGTGGAACGAGCGCTGGAAGCCGAGTTCTTGAGACAATGCACGATACTCGAGCGCGGCGAACGCGTTATGCAGCAGACAATGCTGTGGGACGCGGCGACCGAGTCCGTGCGGCCCGCGCGGTCGAAAGAAGAGAGTCACGACTATCGCTACTTCCCCGAGCCCGACCTCCCGCCGCTCGTGCTCAGCCAACACTGGATCGACGCGATTCGAGCAGAGCTTCCCGAGCTTCCGGCGGCGCGCCGCTCTCGCTTCCAGACCGCGCTGGCACTGAGTCCATCTGACGCCGACGTGCTCACGTCCAGCCGCGCCCTGGCGGACTACTACGAGGCGGTCCTCGCCGCACATAACGACGCACGCGCGGCTGCCACGTGGGTCGTGGGGGACGTGCTGGCAGCGCTCAAAGACGCCGCCGTCGGCATCGCCGAGTTCCCGGTGCGACCCGAGGCGCTCGCAGAGCTCGTTGCGCTGGTCGGCTCGGGCCGAGTGAGTCGCAACGCAGCAAAGCAGATCTTCGCGATCATGCGAACAACACGTGACTCCGCGCTGAAAATCGCCGAACGTGAGGTACTCGTGCAGGTGAGTGACGATGCGGTGCTTGCGCAGTGGATCGACGAAGTTTGGAGCGAGCACGCCGACGAGGCGCACCGTTTCGCGGCCGGCGATAAGAAACTGTTAGGCGTTCTCGTCGGACTTGTAATGAAGAAATCGGGCGGCCGTGCCGATCCGCGGCGCGTCAATCAGATGTTGGCGTCCCGCTCCCGGCTGGCGGCGGAGGATAAAGCGGCACGCTGAGCCGGCGTGCGTACTGCAACGCACTCATGGGCATTCCGAAATGCTTGGCTGCTGCGCGCTGCGCGGCTCTCGCGCCGCCGGCTCCGGCGGCTCCGAGCGCTTCGCGCCTTACGCGCTGGGCCATGCGCAGCGCGCGAGTCCCCGAGGGGTCCCGTTCGTGCGGCTCGGATCTGTCGAGCCGGCCGAGGATGTCGATCACGTAGTCGAACGACCGCGCCAGATACTTCGCTATATCCACGTCGGCCAGGTCCCAGCGACTACGCTCGCTCAGGAGCTGAAAGATCCGCTGCCAGGAGTCGGAGTCAGCGGCCCGCACCATGCCGCGAAAGATCCGCCGGTTCGTCGGCGTCGAAAAAATCGTCGGACTGAGGATGCGGTCGAGATGGGCGTCGCTGCGCGAGTGGTCCAGGAGGATCAACTCGCGCGCGCGCCGCGAGACGCGCTCGCCCAGGTGTGTTTCAAAGCGATTCTCCCAGTAGCTGTGGCCTAACCCGGTTGTGCTCGACGTCACTGTCAAGCGATAGGGAACGAAATGGTTATGGGCCACCACATCCGCGGCCAGGTGCGCGAGGTAGCCTAACGCAAACGCCTGTAGCGGCTCGTCGCGCGCCTTGTCGTATATCTCCAGGCCGACGCTCCATGCGTGGCAATTTCGGCCGGTAATGGCATACTTCTTCGCTATGCTCGTATCAGCGGCGATCGAGCCGTAGAGGAAGTCGTAGGAGTACGCCCGAATCAGCTCCGCGATGCCGGCGGGGAGCAGCTCGGGGGCACGCAACACGGCTTCGCCGATATACACGTGCGTACCGGGCGTCCACGCCAAGGCGGTGGCGGGAAGCGCAGCCACGAGCGCCAATGCCAGCGCTAGGCTCGCGCCGAGCGACCAGAACTTCACGCCGGGCTGCCGTCCGCGGGATCGCTTTCCACTTCGATCTCGAGCTTCGACCGCTT
>JBQTJS010000131.1:0-26967 GCA_052386875.1 Gemmatimonadaceae bacterium | reverse complement strand
GAACGGCGGGGACAGTGTCGCCGGGCTCGAAGGATTCGGGGTTCGGCGCCTTGGGCCGCAGCGCGATGGCCACGTCGCCGAAAAACCCGTTAGGCACGATGCTCGCCTCCGAGCCTAACGGCACCTTGTACTTGTCCTGAATGCGGAACGTCACCGTGAGGCGGCCGTCATCCTTCAGCTCGACGTTGTCGACGAATCCGACAGTCACTCCGGATAGCCAGACCGGCTGCCCTTCCTTGAGCCCGGAGCCCCACGGGAAGGTCGCATGCAGCGCGTAACCCTTCGCCAGGCCGCCGCGCAGCAGCCAGATGGTGCCGACCACCAGTATCACCACCGCTGCCGTCGTGAAGAGACCGACCAGGATTTCGTCTCGGCGCTTCATGCTCTCTAACCCTCAGGTCTAAGGTCCAAGGTCCACGGGCTAAGGAAGTGTTGGAGAGGCGGAGGCTGCCGGCCCTCCCTTGAACCTGCTCCGACCTTACACCGCGACCCTGCAGCTACCCCTGTAGCATAGGCGCGAGTATCACGGCCGTTAAGGCGTCCAGGACAAGGATCGCAACAGACGTGATAACGACAGCGCTCGCCGTCGAACGCCCCACTCCCTCCGCCCCCACGTCAGCCGTGTACCCTTCGTAGGCGCACAGGAACGAGATCGCCGCGCCGAAAAGCGTCGCCTTCAGCAAGGAATAGAAGATCTGGAAGACAGAGAACGATAGCCGCAGCCCTTCGGCAAACTGGCTCACAGTCACATCAGTTGCGAGGATCGAGGTCGCCAGGGCGAGGCCGACGCCGACGGCGTCCGCGAAGACCACGAGCAGCGGCAGCATGAGGATCCCCGCGATGATGCGCGGGACGACGAGATAGGCGACGGGATCGAAAGCCAGCGTCTCCAGCGCGTCTATCTGCTCGGTGACGCGCATCGTTCCGATCTCAGCGGTCATGCGCGCGCCGACGCGCCCCGTGAGCACGAGGCCGGTCAACAAGGGGCCCAGCTCGAGGACGATCGTCTGCCTAACGATCAATCCGACCACGGAAAGCTGCACGCCGGAGAAGAGCTGATAGCGAGTCTGCAACGATATGACGGCGCCGATAAAAGCGGCGACGATCGCGGTGAGCGGCAGGGACGCCACTCCGATGCTGCGCATCTGCTTGATGACTTGCGGCAAGTATGTGCGCGGCATTCCGAAAGCGCGCAGCGTGTGCTGCAGGAAGTCCACCCGGGCCCCCACGCCGCCGAAGCCCGCCGTCCCGGCGTACGCCATGCGGCGCAGGAAACGCAGCCCCGCGCGCTGGAAGATCGGAAACTCTTCGGTCGCACGGCGATAGTCCTCGCGATGCGAGCCGTAAAGCGGCGACGTCACGTGCGCACTCGCGCCACCATCACAATGCCGCCGAGGCCGAAAACCGCGTTAGGCAGCCACGCGGCCAGCTCGGGAGCTGCCAGCCCGTTGCCGCCGATCGCGCGCGTCAGCTGAATGAGCAGCAAGAAAATGATCGTTGTCGCCAGACTCACGCCGATGCCGTACGCCGTGCCGCCGCGCTGCGTGCTCGTCGCGAGCGGTGCGCCGAAGAGCGCTATGATGACACAGGTGACTGGAATCGCCAACTTGAGGGCCCTGTCGACCCGCAGCTTGCGCGTGTCGCCCCCCGAGCGTTCCAGCGCACCAATGAAGCGCCCCAGCTCCGCGTAGTTCATCTCTTCAGGAGCCGGCGGCACGGCGAGCAGCTCCTCCGGCCGCTCGACGAGCTGTGCGTCGCGCACGGAATCGAACTGGAAGGTCACGTTTCGGTCGACCGCGGAAAGCACGTGTAGCGTCCCCTGGCGCAGCGTCCAGGATTTCTGCTTCGCATCCCAAGCTCCGTTCTCGGCACTCAACACGTACGTGGGATAGGAGGCGTCCGCCGGCCGCCCGCGGCGCTCGATCTCGAGCGCCTGCACGGATCCATAGTTGGCATTGAGCGATGTCACCTTGTAGACACGGCCATGCTCGGCCGCGAAGGCGAAATTGGCTCGCTCGCCGCGACCCATCCAGACCCGCTCCTGGAGCAAGTCGGCACGACGCCGATTGCCGTGCGGCGCCACTTCGGTGAGCACATAGGTCAACCCCACGGCAAGTACCGCGCCGATGTAGATCGGAAGCGTTAGGCGATGGAAGGAGATCCCCGAGGCCTTGGCTGCCGTTACCTCGGAGTGTCGCGTCAGCGCGCCGATGGAAAAGACAGTCGCGAAGAGCACAGCGGCCGGAAGCACCAGGCGCATCGTGTCGGGGAGCCAATACAGATAGCTCAGCGCAATCGCCCCCGACTCGAGGTTGCGGTTGAGGTATTTGTCGATGTTGTCGGTTAGATCGAAGATCTGCGTGATTATGGGGAATCCAAGAGCAGTGGCTACGAAGATCTTCGCGAACTCCAGGAAGACGTAGCGATCCAGCGGACTGCGCCGCCATCCTCTCATTGCTGTCCGTCGTCCGGGCAGTCTCACGCGCTCGCGGCCTCCCCTTTCCGGCGCCAGCGCAGCAAATCGCGCCATCGCTGTGCAAGGTCGGCCAGATCTCCGCCCCGCGTGGTAGCTGTCTCGCGTCCAATCCTCGCCAGCAGCAGCAACCCAGCCAGGGTCAGGATGATATTGGCCGCCCACATCGCCCAGAATGGGGTGGTGATCGCGCGATCGGCGAGCGACTCGCCGGCGATGAGCCCGATGTAGTTGAGGGCGAAGATTACGAGACTGAACCCGATCACCAGGCCGACGCCGCCGCGGGGGAAGCGCAGCGCAATGGGTGCACCGACCAGCGCGAAGACAATGCACGCGATCGAGATGGCGAACTTCTTGTGTATCTCGACCTCGTTCTGGTTCATCAGTTGGCGCTGCTGCTCGGCGCGCAGCCGAGCCGCGGCGAACGCCGCTTGTGCGGGGATGGCACCGCTGCCCGCGGATGGCGCGCCAAGGGCTGGAACTGCCGGCTCGGGCGGAAGGGCGGGAGGTGGAACCACGAAGGGCGCCGCGGCGCTGTCGCCGCTTTGCCGTGCCGCTGCGGAATCTGTATGCGCCGTGTCCTGTCGTGCGGCGGTGTCCTGGCGCGCCGCGGAGTCGCGTGCGGCCGCGCTGTCGCGCCGCGCGCGGCCGGTGTCTTGCAGGGCGGGGAGAGCGGCCAGTGCCTCGTTAGGTATGAGCGAGCGCCAAACAGTCACAGCGGCACCCTGCACGCGACTCACGAGATCGCAGTAGACGCGGCCTAACGTCAAGCGCTGCGATCGCGGCTGCCGCCCGCCGGCGTCCGCGGCCTGCGGCGGTCCGGCGACATACTGCGAAACGCCCGTCCGGCGCTCCTGCAGCAGCGCCGTACGCGCTGCACGCAGCTCCGCCTGAACGGCTCGATACTCCTGCTCCGCGCGCGCTACCTCGTACTGCAGCTCGCACACCGACATCTCGCGGTCGCCTTTGAACCCCTCTGTGTTGGATGACTCGAACTGATTGGCCACGCCGCGCACGCGCACAAAGTCGCGCTCGAAATAGATGCGCTGCAGCTGGGCCGTATTCTGGGCCGGTACCTCCTGCATGTACCCGTTGTTCAGAGTCAGCAAGAGATCGCTCCCTTCTACCAGCGCCATGCTGCCGCTATCGGCGTAGATCGTGCGCCGGCGCATGGCGTCGCTCACATCGTATATAGTGACTTCGCGGATGCGATTCGTCGCGGGATCGATGCGGTTCACGCGCATGTAGAAGCGGCTGGGCATCACTTCGTTGATGACTTGTTCGCGCAAGGCGAACGTCGGCTTCTTGTTGGCGATGTCCGTTTGCAGCTGTCGCAGCCGGTGATTGGCGCGCGGCAGCAGCTGGTCGTTGAACGCGATCATCACCAGTGACAGCACGACGGCGGCGCCTAACGGCGGCACCACCAGACGCGCCATGCTCACCCCGCTCGCCTTGAGCGCCGTAACTTCGTTCTCCGCCGCCAGGCGCGAGAACGCGTAAAGCACCGCGACGAGCACCGACATCGGCAGGGTCATCGCGACCGTGAACGGCACTGACAAGAGGAAGAATTCACCGACAACGCCCCACGGCAGACCCTTGCCAACCAGATCGCCGAAGCGCCTGGCGATGTAGTTGAGCAGCATGAGGGACGTGAGCGCCGAAAGCGCGAAAAAGAACGGGCCCGCGTGCTCTCGGAGGACGTAGCGCTGGATTATTTTCACGCGCGATTCAACATCGGTGGTGTTTCAGACGACGGCGTGTCGCGGTTAGTCTGAGTCTAGCCTGCTTTGGCTCTTAGACCGCGACAGCCGGAACTAAACCAATATACCCGCGCCCAAGCCTGAGTTCGCTACAGTTAGGCTCGCCTCGATCTTACCCGTGATCGCCCGCTGAGTGCGCCGTTTACTGCCGACCGCAACCCGGATCGCGCTATGCTGTCTCACGACGCTCACGGCGCCGGCCGGAGTCCGGGGAGCGCAGGCCCAGGACACAGTCCGTGCAGCGGCCGGGGACACGACCAAAGGGCTCGCTCAGGAGCTTGCGCTCGATTTCCTGGCCAGGCTGGAGGCCAAGGGGCTCAGAGCCAAGGACGAGCGCTGCACGCAGGCCCGCCTGGTGAACACTGTTTTCACGTGCCGTGCAGTTTTTCAACCGGCCCTCGACTTTCAGTTCGGGCTACGTTCCGGAGGGACAGTCGCCGAGCGCCTGCGACTAGACGTGGACTACGATTCGCAGCGCGAGTTCGACGGGTCCAACAACATCTCCATCGTGTACAGCGGTCGGGCGGCGGAGCGTCTGCAGCGCGTCGAAATCGGAACAGTCACCTTTCAGCTGCCGCCGTCACGCTTTCTCACAGCGGCAATTCCCAGCGCGAACTACGGTGTGCAGGCCAAGGCGCAGCTGGGCAACATGGAGCTGACGGCGATCGCAGCGCAGCAGAAGGGGATCGTCGTTAGGAATCAGGTCTTCGCGCTCGGCGGCCGCGGGAGTGGTGTGAGGCAGACGGTTGCAGCGGAGGTGGCGGATTATCAGATCGAGCCGCGCCGCTTCTTCTTCGTTGTCGACCCGCTGCTCTTCGGCGCGGCGTATCCCAACATCGACATTCTGGACGTTAGAACGCTGGAGCAGCTGGCGGCCGGTCTCGCGGACACGCTGCGGCCGTCGCGCGTCGTGATCTACCGTGTCTTGTTAGGCGGCCAGCCCCCTAACCCCAACGGCCCGCGTTTCCGCGTATTGGACGATCCGGGGGCGCCAGCGGGGCTGGTGTACGAGCCGCTGCGCGAGCACATCGATTACTACCTGGATCCGTCGCTTCTGTGGTTCGCTCTGGTGCGGCCGCTGCAGCCGGCGGGCGAGCGTCTGGTGGTCGCCTACAGCGTGCGCCTGGACGGCCGCGATACGGTGATCGCACATGCCGGCGGGACGCCGGACCTGGAGTTCGTCCCCGGGAAGGATCAATTCGCGCAGCTGGTTTGGGATCCTCGCCTAACGCCTGGCGATCGCGCTTTCCGGCGTGAGATCCGTTCTGTATATCGCATCGGCGGCGGCGAACTGCGGCGCGAGACGCTGGCTCTGCGCATAGTGACCGGCGCCGGTGGCGACCAGGAGAAGCCGCCGTCGGGCGTGCGCGCCACGTATCTCGAGCTGTTCGGTCTGGCGCAGGCGCATAACGCGGCGGCTTTCGATGCAGCCAATCGCGTCTGGCCCAGGCCGCACGATCCGGACCTCGCTTCCGGTGCGCTCGACGCGAGCGATCCGGCGCGTGTGATCAGCGACCGGTTCGTGGTCTTCCCGTCGCTGGAACCGTTCAGCCGGCGCGGCCTCGCCGGCGACCCGTCCGTTCCGGCTAACGACTCCATCTATCGGACGCCTAACGAATACCTGTACTCGGCGCGCCAGCCCCCTTCTTTCTACAGGCTGCGCCTGCGCTACGAGGTGGCGGCAGCGGCAATGGGGGCGGGGGGCGCTCTGGCCTTGCAATCCGTGCAGCTCAGGCCGGGGAGCGAGCGGCTGGTGCTCGACGGCCGGCCCCTCCTGCGCGACCTGGACTATACCATCGACTACGAGCTGGGACGCGTGCAGCTCCGAGGGGCCGACTCCGCCATCGCCGTGCCGCGCCGGCTGGTCGTGCGTTACGAGGAGAATCCGCTCTTCGCGAGTGTCCCCACGTCGATCTACGGTCTCGCGGCGCGCTGGACCGTGGCGGCTGGAAGCATCGGTGTGAGCGCCCTGTCGCAGACGCAGCGCACGACGTTCACTCGGCCGCCGTTAGGCTTCGAGCCGGCGGCCAACGCCGTTGCGGGGCTCCACGCCGCGCTCGCCTGGGATGCTCCAGCCTTGACGCGCGTGCTCGCGCGGCGCCTCCCCGGTGTAGACAGCTCGCTGCGCTCGCGCATCGCTTTCAGCGGCGAGTTCGCCGTCAGCCAGCCGCGCAACCGCGCGGCGCAGCAGGCGTATCTCGAGTCCTTCGAAGGAGACGGGGGTGTGACTGTGCCGCTCGCCGATGCGCGCTGGTACTATGCCAGCCAGCCTGCGTTAGGCAGGCGTCTCCCGGCTCGCCTCGCGGGTCCGGCAGTCCTCGATACTTCTCGCGCAACGTCCTTGGCGTGGCAGTCCAGCGGCACCGACCGGGCGGGCCGCGCTGTCACGTTCACGCTGCAAGACATCGATCCGCAGGTCACGCTGGCCGGCTCGGGGTTCGCTACGCCCGAAGCCATACTCTGGCTCACTCTATTCCCGGGCTCCATCGGCGGCCTCTACGATGTCGCTCGCGCAACGCACCTGTGGACGACAGCGCGCGCCGGCGGCACGCGAGCGTGGCGCGCCGTCCGCACCACGTTAGGCAGCGGCGTCGCAGGCACCGGCGCCGGGATCGATCTCACACGCGCCGAGCATATCGAGTTCTGGACGGCCGTCGACACGGCGCCGGCGCGGCGAGCGCACAATCCCGTCCTGGTGCTGGACTTCGGGGACGTTTCGGAGAACTCGCTTGTCTTCGCGCCGGAATCGCTGCTGGTCGCCGGCCGCGACTCGAGCTACCGCGGCCGCCGTGTCGCGCGGCTCGATACCCTGGACAGCGAGCGCGACCCGTTCTCCCGCGCATTCGACGCCAGCCGGGATGATCGCGGGCTCCCGGGCGACCGCGTCGAGCGCCTGGTTCTCGGCGAGGCGGGAGGCGCCGGCGTCGTCCTGCAGCACGCAACGTGCAATCGCCTGGCGGGGGCTGTGCGCCCGTTAGGCGACACGCGCGCGTCATGCACGGTGCAGAACGGACGCCTGGACGAGGAGGACCTGGACCAGGACGGAGTGCTCAACCTAACGAGCATGCAGCGCGAGAACGAGCGCATCCGCCGCTATATCGTGGATCTGGCCGATCCACGCACTATCGCGCGCGTGGGCCGCTGCGGGGTCGCTGTGGCCGACATCAATGGAGCGCTCCCCCCGGCAGCGTCGCGCTGCTGGGTATTCGTGCGCGTGCCGTTCAGCGTCCCGGACGATTCGCTGAACGGCGGGCCGCTGCTGCGCAAGGTGCGCGCGCTGCGCCTAACGATGATCGCCGGCGCCGCCGCCGCCGCCAACGACTTCACGCTCCTCCCCATCAGCCGCCTACGTGTGAGCGGCGGCGCCTGGCTCAAACGCGCCGAACGGCCGCTCACAGGAATGGCTGGTGAACGCACCGTAACGGACGGGTACGTGATCGTCTCTTCCATCGGCACGCAAGACCGCGACAGCGCCCGAGGAGTGTTCTACGAGCCGCCGCCGGGCGTCGCCGATGCCCCCGAGACTGTCGGCCCCGTGATCGGACCGTCGCCCATTGTCGTCAACGAACGCTCGCTGCGCCTTCTCACCGGATCGCTGCCGCGTTATGCACGCGCCGAGGCCTACGTAAGGTTCCCGGAGGGCGAGCGCAGCGTCATGGCGTATCGCGAGCTGCGCTTGTGGGCGCGTGGCCGCGGCCGCGGATGGGTGACGGCTGGAACGGCTGGAACGGCCGGGACGGCTGGAACGGCCGGGACGGCGGGGACGCCGGGGACGGCACCGCGCGCGGACCTGCAGTTTTTCGTCAAGCTCGGACGCGACGCCAATAACTTCTACCTCTATCGCACCGACGTTGCGGCCGGAAACACGCGCGCCGCCTGGGAGCCTGAGGTCCGCGTCCGCTTCGAGCGCTTCTACAGGCTGCGCGCGGCGCTGCAGGCCGCGTATCTCGCGGGGAGGACCCCGCTGGACGCCTGCACTGGAGTGGACTCGGCGCTGATCGCCGCTTCAGGATTACCGCCGGCTACGCGTATCGATCGCTACGCTGCCTGCGCCGACGGTTATGTTGTCTACACAATCGACCCTGCCGTGACGCCGCCGAACCTGGCGGCGGTGCAGGAGCTTGCTGTCGGTATCGTGCGCGTCGATTCCCTGCAGGGCGCCGATCCGCCGCTCCCGGGCGACACGCTCGAGGTCTGGGTCGACGATCTGCGCCTGGCCGATGTGGAACGCGCCACCGGATTCGCAGGAGCTTTCGCGATCGATATCACGGCGAGCGACCTCGTAAGCGTTAGGCTGCAGGCTGCACGACGCGACCCGAACTTCCGGCAGCTCGACGAAGCAGCGACGTTCCTCACCAACAACGACGTGGAGCTGGCGGCCACGATCCGGCTGGACAAGCTCTGGCGCGGCGCGTTGGGCTGGGCGCTTCCCCTGTCCGTCACGCATTCGGCGGCGTCAATCGATCCCGAATTCCTCACGAGGTCCGACGTGCGCGGGTCGGCCGTGAACGGGCTGCGTACTCCGCGTGCAGGCGTTACGAGCTACACTCTCCGCGTGCAGCGTTCGGCGCCGCTGAGCGCCGGCTGGTATGCTCCCCTCCTCAACGGCGTCGCGTTGCAGGGGAACTTGCAGCGCTCGCTGGACCGCAGCGAGCATGCCCGCGGTCGCCGCAGGGCGGCGGCGCTGGGGATCGAGTTCGCCGGACTGCCGGGCACTATTCTGCGCTTCCTGCCTAACGCGACGGGCCGCTATGAATCGATCAACCTGTCCAGCGCGTGGACGCGCTACAGCGACCGGCGCGCCACGTTTCTGCAACCCGCGCGGACCGCCGACGATGTCGCGCGCACGGCCGCGGCAGAGGACAACCTCTGGCGCACGAACGCGGGGCTGGAGCTGCGGCCGCATACGAGCGTGACGGCCCGCGTGGAGCTGGCTTCCACGCGCGATCTGCGCGACTACGGCGACTCCACGGCCCTGGCGCGGGCGGCGTCGAACGCGCGCAGCGCTACGGGAGGCTTCGAGCGCGAGCGGACGCTGCGCACGACGATCATCCTGGCGCCGACAACGGCAGCGTGGCTGCGTCCTCGCGCCGAGCTGTCAGCCACCTACGACATGCAGCGGGATCCGCATAACGAGTCGCTCGTCGCCGAAACCGACATACTCGCGCGTCGGCTGGGGAACACACACCGCCTGCTCGCGGCAGCGGTGCTGGATCCGGCCGCGTTGCTCTCCACCGGAGAGCGGGCCGCCGGCCGGTATCTGTGGATCATGCGCGCCCTGCGGCCGGTAGAAGTCAGTGTGACTCGCTCGCTCATTACGGCATACGATGCCGCTCCCTTCGCGCCGGGACCATTGTACCAGCTCGGCGTCGGCAACCTCACTTCGCTACGCGACCTCCGCGGCGTACCGGCGGCGAGTGCAGGTGCGAGCGTGGACTACGCTGTGTCACACGCTATAGAGCTTCCGTTCGGCCTGGCGATCACGAATCGAGCGCATGTGACTGATTCACGCAACTTCTTTCGGCGTCACGCGCTCGATGCGACGCTTGTGGACGGCGAACGAGTCACATTCCCCGACGTGGGTCTGCGCTGGAGCGGCCGCCCGCGCGGCCCAGTGCTCGGCGCGCTCTTTTCGTCGCTCGGTGTGACCGCGCGCGCGAGCCATCTGCGACAGGAGTACGAGCGCCCGTTTCTCCCGGGTACAGGTGCCGGCGCGGCCGGCGACTTGCGCGCGACACGCATCCGCACGTACCCGTTAGGCGTGAACGGGACCACCGCGCGCGGCGCGCTGACGTTCAACGCCTCCCTGGCGGCGACTTTCCGTGCCGACACACTCCCGGGTGCCGTCACACGCGCCAGCTCGCGCGAGATCACCGCCGCTGTGGGCAAGCCCTTCGGCCTACCGGCGAGTTGGCGTGCGCGGAGTCCCCTGCAGGCTCGGCTGAGCTTCCAGGAGTCCCTGGCCAGCAGCGACGTATCGAATTTGCAGGCCGGCGCCTTGCGCAGCCGGCTCACAGACGCCGGCCGCCGCGTCGTTTCGCTCAGCGCCGACGCGGACCTGGCCAGCGATATGGCGCTTGGATTTCAAGCGTCGCATCTGGTATCGTTCGACCGCAACGTCAACCGCCGCTTCACGCAAACAGTAATCTCGGCCGTGCTACAGCTGCAGTTCTTCGGGGGATCCACGCGGTGAAACTGCTGCCGCTCGTGTGTGCGGCGTTGGGCCTCGCCTGTCAGGGGGGCGGCCAGGCCGCTACCGTCACGACCGAGTTCTCCGGCGAAACGGCGTTAGGCTATATCAGAACGCAGCTTGACTTCGGGCCGCGTATCCCGGGGTCCGAGGGGCATCGCAGGACCGGCGACTGGATCGTCGCGATGATGCGTGAGCGCGCCGATAGCGTCATCGAGCAGCGTTGGACGCATCGCACGGCGAAGGGTGATTCACTGCCGCTGCGCAATATCCTTGCCCGCTACAATCCGGCGGCCCAGCGGCGCGTCCTCTACGTCGCCCACTGGGATACCAGGCCGGTGAGTGACCAGGCCGTGAACTTGGCGGAGCGTATGACGCCGGTCCCCGGCGCGAATGACGGCGCTTCCGGTGTGGCCCTGCTGGTCGCGTTAGGCGATGCGCTCGAGCGCACCCCTCCGGCGATCGGCGTCGACCTGCTGTTCGTCGACGGCGAGGACTACGGCGATTTCTCGAAGCAGCAGGACGTGCTGCTCGGCTCGAAGTATTTCGCCGACCATCTCCCCGATTCGGCTTATCGCCCGCTGTTCGGCGTGGTGTGGGACATGGTCGCTGACGCGCAGCTCAACATCGAGCAGGAAAGTCACTCGCTCGCGCGCGCGCCGGAGGTTGTTGCGCGTATCTGGCGCGTGGCCGCCGACCTGGGCTACAGCGCGTACTTCCTAGCCCAGGAAGGGACCGGCGTTACAGACGACCACTTGCCGCTGCTCGACAAGGGGCTGCGCGTGATCGATGTCATCGACTACGATTACGACGCCCATCACACTCCGCGCGACACGTTCGACCGTGTGTCGGCCAGGTCGCTGAAAATCGTGGGTGACGTGGCGCTCGCGGCGCTACGCGACGTTACGCGTTAGGCGTCCCCGCGCCGATTGCGCCGCCGCGTCCTCGCCGTGCAGCGGCAGATAGATTGTGAAGGTCGTGCCGTGTCCCGGCTCGCTCTCCACGAGGATCGTTCCCCCATGGCTCGCGATAATCCCGTGGGCGACCGACAGACCAAGGCCCGTCCCCTGGCCGATAGGCTTGGTGGTAAAGAACGGCTCGAAGACACGCTCCCGGACGGCCTGTTCCATACCGGGACCGTTGTCGCGCACCTCGAGACGCGCGTAACGCCCGGGCTGCATATCGGCGAGCGGCCCCGTGCGCGATTGCGATACTTCTGCAGTCCCTACGTCGATGATAATCTCGCCGGGCGCGGCGCCGATCGCCTGCGCTGAGTTGGTCGCGAGATTCATAATTACCTGATGCAGCTGCGTGTCGTCGGCCAGCACGATGACGTCCTCCGATCGGATCGTTGTCCGCAGACGCACGTTGTCCTGCAGGGAGGCTCGCAGCAGCGGCATCGCTTCGACGACGGCATTGCGCAGCCCCGTCGGCCGCCGCTCGAGCGGTTGGCGCCGGCTAAAAGTGAGGATCTGCCGCACAACTTCGCGCGCGCGGCGCACCGCGGCCAGGATGTCGTGCACCGAGTCGCTGGCCTCGGGATCGTCGGCCACGACCGGCCGCAGCAGCTCGGCGTTCCCCATTATCCCGGCCAGGAGGTTGTTGAAATCGTGGGCGATGCCTCCGGCAAGAGTGCCTAACGCCTCGAGTTTCTGGGATTGGTACAGCTGGATCTCCAGCTGCTGCCGCGCCGCATCCGCCTGCTTCTTGCCCGTGACGTCGCTTGCGAGGAGGATGGCCGTCTCGACGCGCCCCTGATCCATGACGGGGCCTATCTGACAGTCGTACCACACGCGCGACTGCCGCGGACCGGCGGCTGCGACCTCGAGGCGCCCCGTCGCAGCGTGGTCGAACACCCGTTGCAAAACCTGCGCCGCGCGCTCGCGCGCGCTCGCGTGGATCACGCTGGCCAGGACGTTCGTGCCTAACGCCGCATGCGGCGGAGAGCCGTCGACAGTGCGATTCAGGAAGAGGATACGCCCCTCGCGATCCAGCAGGAAGATCAGCTGCGGCGTTGCCGCGATGAGCGATCGCCAGCGCGCTTCCGAAGCACGCGCGGCCTGCTCCGCCAATTTGTGCGCGGCTTCGCTCGCCCTCAGGTGCCGCATCGTCAGCGTGCGCTCGTGCACCGAGGCCGACTGCACGAGGCCGGTTATCAGAAAAAAGACAATGACGAGCTGCAGGCTCCAGAGATTCCCTCCCGACACCGCCGCATCCCGCGCCATCAATCCTTGCCCGCTCGCATATCCGATCGACAGCGCCAGAACGAGCGCGGCCGTGACAGTTAGCGTGATGCGCACGCCGAAGCGCTTTGCGCTCCACAGGATGAGCGGCACGCACGAGAAGAGGAACAGCGCGAACGCGCTGCCGCGACCCACACGCGCCAGCAGCAACAATGCCGTTACAACGACAGCGCCGCCGATGAATCCTGTCCACTCCAGCGATTGGCGCTCTACACGCTCACGCTCCTGACTCCACGCGATCATGAGCGGCGTGAAGGCGAGCGTGCCTAACGCGTCGCCGACCCACCAGATCGCCGCCGTCGACGGCGTCGCAGCGAAAGGGAGCCCCGGGACCATCGCCGCGAACAGATACATGCCGGCCGCCGACCACAGCGGCGCGACGATGATACAGCCGAGCACCAGCAGCACCGTGTCATGCACGGACTGGAGCGCGAGCGCTCCTTTGGAGACGCCCAGCCGGCAGCGTGTGATCACAGTCGCGCCGACCCAGGCCGCCGAGCCCGCAACGGCGCCGCCTAACGCAGCGTGCAGGGGAGCCACCGCGCCGTGTACATGCAGACAGACAGCGGAGCCCAGCGCCACCGCCGGCCAATAGGCGCCGCCCCACAGCAGCAGCAAGCCCAGTGCTATCCCCGCGGACGGCCACATTACCGCCGACCCTTCCGCGGCGTGCAATAGCTCGCCGAAAAGCAGCGAGAGACCTCCGTGCACAAGCGCGACCATCGTAAAGCGCAGGGCCGTGTGGTATGGCATGTTGCTCAGCCGCGGTCTCCTTCTAATGAGTGCGGATTCGATCGCAAATGACGCGGCAGAACTTGCCGTTGTAACGCTGCGCGCTCGTTTGTCCTAGCTCGCAATCGAAGGATGACGTACAGCGTGCAGCGGGAGATACCTTCGCCGCATGCCGGTTACTCCAGCCGAGCGCAAGACGCTCCTTTTCCTCGTAGCCCTGCTGGGCCTCGGCGCTGCCACGCGCCTCGCCGGCGCGGTGCGCCAGGAGCGCGAAGTGGTGGCGCGCGACAGCCCTGCGCTGGCCGCACAACTCGCCGCGGTCGACTCGGCACGTGCGCAGCGGCGCGAGGAGCAGCGATCCCGCCGCACAGCGGTGAAGAGGTCCAAGAGATCGACCCGCTCCGGTGCCGCCGCGAGCGACACATCTGTGATCGTCGACGTCGATCGGGCGACAGCCGCTGAACTCGACCGATTGCCAAGAATCGGCCCCAAGCTCGCCCAGCGCATCGTCGCCGATCGCGATTCTCATGGCGCGTTCGGTTCCGTGATCGCACTCACACGAGTCAACGGCATCGGTCCCAAGCTTATGACGCGCCTGGCTCCTCACGTGACGTTCTCAGGGTCAGTGCGTCCCTCCACTGCGTTCTCGGAGGATCCCCGCTCCGCGCGACGCAGGCGCGTGTCGACAGGATCTCATTAGCCGGCGCGGCCCGGTTGCATCCTCCCTCGTTACGCGCAACGCATTCCTAACGATCGTCCACAGAGCATGGCCGCTCAAGCCTCAGCCGCTACTGCCGCCGCCCAGCCTCCAGAGAGACTGACGGATCTGCTCCTGCGCGAGGGGCATATCAGCAAGGAACAGCTGGATCGCGCGAAGCGGGAGCAAAAGTCCAACGGCGCGACAGTCACATATCATCTCGTCAGGCTCGGCTTCATCAAGGAAGTCGACCTGGTCAAGATCATAGCCCGGCAGTCGCGCATGCCGGCAGTCGATCTGTCCAAGTTCGAGGTCGATCAGCGTGTTGTGCGGCTCGTCCCGGCCGATGTCGCGATCAAGCATCTTGTGCTGCCGCTGAAGCGCGAGGGTCGCACCCTAACGGTGGCCGTGTGCGACCCTGCCAACCTCGGCATCCTCGAAGACCTCAAGTTCATAACGCGTTACGACATCTTCCCGGTCTTCGCAGGCGAGTTCACGCTGCGCAACATGATCGAGAAGTTGTACGAGACCGGCGACAGCGCCATGCAGTCTCTGCTCGATGACATCGCCGACATCGAGGGCGACATCGAGGTTGTCGAGGAACAGGACGACGACCTCTCGGCCGCCGTGCTGGCTGTGGACGATGCGCCGGTTGTCAAGCTGATCAACGCGATCCTCACCGACGCTGTCAAGCGCGGCGCATCGGACATCCACTTCGAAAGCTTCGAGCACGAGATCCGCGTTAGGTACCGCATCGACGGCGCCTTGCTGGAAGTGATGAAGCCTCCCTTCAAGCTCAAGGCAGCGCTGATATCGCGTTTCAAGATCATGGCGCAGTTGAACATCGCGGAACGCCGCGTGCCGCAAGACGGCCGCATCAAGCTCAAGATCGGCAACAAGGTCATCGACTATCGCGTCTCGACACTCCCCACACTCTTCGGAGAAAAAGTCGTGCTCCGGATCCTGGACAAGGGGAATCTGACACTCGAGCTGGAGAAATTCGGCATCGAGCCGCGCGCCGAGCGCGAGTTGATGGAAGCGATCATGAACCCGTACGGGATGGTGCTGGTCACCGGGCCCACGGGTTCCGGCAAGACGACGACGCTGTATTCGGCGCTTTCCAAGATCAACAACGTCGATGTTAACATCATGACATCCGAGGATCCTGTGGAGTACAACCTCTACGGGATCAATCAGGTGCAAGTGCGCAGCGACATCGGGATGAGCTTCGCCGCGGCGCTGCGCGCGTTCCTGCGACAGGATCCGAACATCATAATGGTGGGCGAGATCCGCGACATCGAGACCGGCGGCATCGCCATCAAGGCGGCCCTAACGGGCCATCTGGTGCTTTCCACGCTGCACACCAACTCGGCGGCGGAGACTGTGACACGCCTGCTGGACATGGGTCTCGAGCCGTTCAACGTGGCCAGCGCGCTCAACCTCGTGGTGGCGCAACGGCTCGTTAGGCGTATCTGCGTCACCTGCAAACGCAAATACAAGCCCGACGACAGCGAACTTGTCGCGGCCAAGGTCACGCCGGAGACTACTCTGCGCGAGCTGCGCTTCACCCAAGAGGCGATCGCGGCGGCACGCGAAAACGCGACCCCCGAAGTCGCGCCGCTTCTCGAGAACCTGAGCCTCGACAGCAAGGTCGCTGAGCTTGCGTTCTTCAAGGGCCGCGGCTGCGATGAATGCAGCGGTTCCGGGTTGAAGGGGCGCCAGGGCCTTTACGAGGTGATGAGGCTCAGCACCAACATGCGCCGCATGATCATGCAAAATGCCAGCGGCCAAGACATCAAAGAAGCCGCGATCGGCGAGGGGATGCTGACCCTGCGGATGGACGGCTGGCTCAAGGTGGTGAAAGGGATAACAACGCTGGAGCAGGTGATCCGGGAGACGGCCGCTTAACAGCAGGGAAGCACGGAAGACCGACGTCGGAAGGAGCCCGGCTTTGTGATCTGTCTCTCCTTTCTCCCCGGTGTCGCGCCCGGTGAAACCGGCGCCTCAGGCATAAGAACTTAGACCTTGGACGTGCAGCAAGAGCGTGACCCTAATGGCACCCAGTCAGTCCCAACTACGTCACCCGCTTACTAAAGGGCGGGGCGCTTTCCCACAGGACAGGTAAAGGATGTCGGGTAACTCGTCGGCTGGCTCGATCAACCTCAGGTCCCTGCTCGAAGAGGTAATAGAGCGCGAGGCTTCCGATCTGCATATCACGGCAGGGGAGCGAGCGAAGCTCCGTATCGACGGTGACATCGTAAATGCAAACGTCGATGGTATCCTGACGCCGAAGGACACGTTGCAGCTCGCCTATTCGGTGCTCACTGAGAATCAGAAGAAGCGCTTCGAGCTGGAGGACGAGCTGGACTTCTCGTTCGGCATTCAGAACCTCGCGCGTTTTCGCGGCAACGTATTCAAGCAACGCGGCTGCGTCTCGATGGTGATCCGGCAGATCCCGTTTACCATCCGCACATTTGCCGATCTCGGTCTCCCGGCCGTGATCTCGCGCATGGCGGACAAACCGCGCGGGCTGGTTCTTGTCACAGGTCCGACAGGCTCGGGGAAGTCGACGACTCTGGCCGCGATGGTGGACAAGATCAATCGCGAGCGCGCGGGCCACATTATCACGGTGGAAGATCCTATCGAGTTCATCCACCGCCACCAGAACTGCATCGTCAATCAGCGCGAGATCGGCACTGACACGAAGTCGTTTGCCAACGCGCTCAAGTACGCTCTGCGCGAAGACCCGGACGTGATTCTCGTGGGCGAAATGCGCGACCTGGAGACAATCCAGGCTGCCCTAACGATAGCCGAAACCGGCCATCTGGTCTTCGCCACATTGCACACCAACTCGGCAGCCGAGGCGATCAACCGGATTATCGACGTCTTCCCCAGCCATCAGCAGTCGCAGGTACGCGCCCAGCTCGCCTTTGTGCTCGAAGGGATCGTCACACAGTGCCTGCTCCCCAAGGCGCGCGGTCGCGGCCGTTCGCTGGCGTGCGAGATCCTCGTGATCACACCGGCCATCAGAGCGCTGATCCGGGACGACAAGGTGCATCAGATCTACTCGCTCATGCAATCGGGTAAGAAGTTCGGCATGCAGACGCTCAACGACGCCCTGTATCAGTTGTACGTCTCGCGTGAAGTCACCGAGGAGGAGTGTCTGCGCGTCTCGAGCGATCCCAAAGAGCTTCTCCGCATGTTAGGCAAGAAGCCGTTCAACGACGAAGAGTGGACGGATGCGCAGCCCACGCAGGAGCAACGCCGCGCGATGAAGCGCTCCGCGTGAGCGTGCGCGTACGCTATCCCTCGCCATAACGAGTTATCCTATGCCCGCGTTCACCTATACCGCCCGTACCGCGCAAGGCGAGCTGAAGACAGCCACGATCGAGGCGCCGACGCGCGAGGACGTGGTGGCACAGCTGCGCCGCCAACGTCTGAGCATCGTCAAGGTCGACGAAGAGTCGAAGCGCAAGAAGGCGCGCCGCGGCTCCATCAAGATGCGCGACGTGGTGATCTTCACCCGCCAGTTCTCCACGATGATCAACGCCGGGCTGCCGCTGGTTCAGGCGCTCGACATCCTGGCCAAGCAGTCCGAGAACAAGAACCTGGCGAGCATCACCCGCAGCGTCGTTTTCGACGTGGAGAGCGGCCATACGGTCGCCGACGCGTTAAGCAAGCACCCGCGCGCCTTCACTGAGCTGTACGTCAACATGGTGTCGGCCGGTGAAGCGGGCGGTATCCTCGACACAATCCTCATGCGCCTCGCGACGTTCCTGGAAAAGAACGACGCGCTCGTCCGCAAAGTGAAGGGCGCGATGATATACCCGACCGTCATAATCAGCGTGGCGGTCATAGCTATCACGGTGCTGCTCATCTTCGTCATCCCCGTCTTCCAAACGATGTTCGCCAGCGTGGGGCTCCCGCTCCCGCTTCCGACGCGCATCGTCATCGGGCTGTCGATGTTCCTCAAGAACTTCTGGTGGGCGATCGGCGCCGCGCTGTTCGCGGCCGCCTTCCTGTTCCGCCGCTACTACAAAACGCCGAGCGGCAAGCTCACGATCGACAGAATACTGCTGAGGCTACCCGTGCTCGGCGACGTGCTCCGCAAATCGGCGGTGTCGCGTTTTACGCGCACGTTAGGCACTCTCATCTCGTCCGGTGTCAGCATCCTGGACGGTCTCGAGATAACAGCCAAGACCGCCGGGAACCGCGTCATCCAGGACGCTATCATGTTGAGCCGCTCCAGCATCGCGTCCGGCGAGACGATCGCGCAGCCGCTGCAGAAATCCAACGTCTTCCCGCCCATGGTGATCAGCATGATAGCCGTCGGCGAACAGACCGGCGGTCTCGACGAGATGCTGAGCAAGATCGCCGACTTCTACGATGAGGAAGTCGATGCCGCCGTCAGCGGCCTCCTGAGCCTGCTCGAACCCATAATGATCGTCTTTCTCGGTGTCGTCGTCGGCGGCATGGTGGTCGCGATGTATCTGCCGATCTTCGACATGATCCAGGCGGTGCAATAGACGGCACACACGCCGGCGTCCCGCGCGGGAAGCCGTGCAACGCCCTAGCTTCGAGCCCGGCCGCGCCGACGCGCGAGCCGGGCTCCGTCATTCTGATCGAATAGCCTAACGAAGAGCGCCGAGCCTAAAGACGCCGCTCTTCGTCGCCGGCGCGTCCCTCCGGCAGTTCCGTCCCTACCGGACGCTCGCGCCGCACCGGCCGGTCCGCAGTCCCCTCCCCCTCCACCGAGCGTGCCACCTCGCGCTCCTCCTCGCCGCGCAACGCCGCCGGATTGATCGTACGCTCGGCGATCTCCGTCAAAGTCTCGTCAGCCCGCTTCTCTTCCTGCAACGAAGTCTCCAGCAAGCTCTGTTGCTGGTCATAACCGAGCAGCCCGGCAAACGTGACCAGCGTCCCATAGCCGGCGATCTCGTAGTGCTCGATGTGCTGCGCTCCATCGATGATTCCCGCGTCCACCACCATCGCGTCCCCCTTCTCCTTCATTAGATCGGACGCTTCTTCGATTACGCCAGCGATCCCTTTGCATTTTTTCCCGGTCGGACTCTCATCCAAGTCGTCAAAGATCTGCTGAAGACGTGCGGCCTGCTGCCGCGTCTCCTCGAGGTGGTTCCGCAACGCACCACGGAGTTCCTCGGTGTTCACATGCTCGATCATCTTGGGGAGAGCCTTGAGGATCTGGTCTTCCGCGTCGCGCATGTCGCGCAAGCGCTCGACGTACAGCGTGTGCAAGCTTTCGAGTCGCATCGTGCACCTCCGGTCCGGATCAGGGTCGCCGATCGCTCGCCGCAAGGACCATACGAGAGCGTCACAATGCACGCGCTCGTCTGACAACTTGTCCGCGGCGAGGGCTCACGCGCTCGCGAGGCTCGACGCGAAGACGCGCAACTCGGCTTGCGCGCACACGATACGGTTTGCGCGCGTCTCCCCTGTCCAGCCTCAAGCAGTGCGGCGCGCACATTGCGTTTGGACGCTCCCGCATTGCACCGCGACTACTGTGACTGCGCCGCTCACTCGACTGCTTGCCGCGACCGCTTCCCCGCGGATCGCCGTGCTGCGAGTCGCGAAACCTGCGCACCTCTTGGCCATAGTCCCGGCGCTGCGAGCATTGCGGAGTAAGGCGCCGGATGCGCACATCACTCTCGTGGCTCCGCCTGGTGCGGCCGACTTTGTCGCACGGTTTCGCGGTTATGTGGACGCGCTCGAGGAAGTGCCCCCACTACATGCTATCAGTGACAGCGCGACGGCCGTGAAGGGATCGGCCGGGCGAGCATTGCGCTACGATCTCGCGATCCAGCTTCAGCCGCCGGACCCGTACGCGGATGCGCTCCTGGCCGGCCTGGGCGCGGGATTCAACGCGGGGTTCCACATGCCTAACGAGCCGCGCCGCCTGCTCGACACGTCGATCCCCTGGCCTGAGCAGGGCCCGGAAGTATTGCGGCTCCTGATGCTCATCCGTGCCGTCGGGGCCACTGCTCAGGGAGACGCCCTGGAGTACCCGATCCTGGCGAGCGACCGCGCCGAGCTGGAGCGCTGTGCTGACGCCCTGGCGCTGGTCGGCGGGCCCTTTGTCTGCATCCAACCCGGCGCGCGCGCCCCTGAGCGGCGCTGGCAGGCTTCGCGTTTCGCGAACGTCGCCGATGCGCTCGTCATGCACGGGCTGCGTGTAGCCCTCACAGGAACCGAGGCCGACCGCCCCGTAGCCGAGGCAGTGCGCTCACGCATGCGCGGCCGCGCGATCGACGTCACTGGTTGCCTAACGGTTGGAGCATTCGCTCTCCTGCTCGACTACGCATTCCTCTTCGTGTGCAATGATACAGGCGTGACTCGGCTCGCCGAGGCTGTCGGTGTCCCCAGCGTCATCGTTGCCTCGGGCCAAGACGTGCCGCTCTGGCGGCCGGCCGACCGCGGGCGCTATCGGGTCCTCTGGCAACCAGCGCCGCGGCGTCCTTCGATGGAACGTCTCTGGTCGGACAGGGCCGAACATGGGACGGGAACGACTCCTGAAGACGTCCTCGCAGCGTGCGACCAGCTACTAGCCGAGTCTGCGCTGAAGGAGCGCGCGACTGTTAGAGCGCGCGTCGCGAGACTGCGGCACGAGTCTCGCTTAGTGCGGCAGTTGACTGCGACGCCGCACGTCGCCTCGGCGGATGAGGAGCGTTGGGCGTCCTAACACCCAATCAAATACCCTGACCTAACGAGCTCGACTGCTCGAGCACGCATAGATGGAGCGCATCATGGGCAACAACCTCACCGGCCGCTCCCCCCACCAGGCCACAGTCTCGATCAACGAAGGCCTGCGCCCGTTCGTCCTCATCGACAAGACTGTGTTACTGGGCGATCAGCCGCTGAATGTCGATCCGGCGCGCCTGCGCTACGCCCCCGGCTGGTCGTTGGCGATCGAACGTCTGAATCGAGCCGGTTTCGGCTTTGCAGTCGTCGGCAACGAGGGAGGCGTCGCGCTGGGGTTGTTCGATGTGCACGCACTCGAAGTTGTGCACCGGCATCTGGAGTCGCGCTTCGCGAGCCGTGGCCTGGAACTCGCGGGCGTCCTCTTCTGTCCACATCATCCGGAGGGGACCGTCGCTGCTTATGCCCAGGCATGCGACTGCCGCATTCCGGCGGCCGGCCTGTTCGCAAGGGCGGCTACGGAACTGGGCGCGCAACTGCAGCGCTCTTGGTTCATCGGTGATTCGGTCGATGACGTTACTGCGGCCCGGCGAGCCGGGTGCCGCGTGATCGTGGTCGATAGCGGTCAGGAGAGCGAGCTTGTATGGCAGGCGCGTCCGCGTTCCTACCAGGTCGCTCCGGATCTTTGCGCCGCCGCCGATCTCATCATGCAGGAGCATTACGCCGACGTGGCGGCCTAACGAAAAGTTCCAAGCCCGTGATACGCTGGGTGATCTTTTTCCTCGCCGTCGCGCTGTGGCTCGCCGGCGTGATTACTGCGGTTACCGCCGGCGGCTTGTTACACCTCTTGCTTGTCGTCGCTGTCGTGGCGCTGGTGTGGGAGTTCCTTCGCGGACGGCGGGGGCGACCCGTCGCCTAACGCCTCCAGCAGAGCGGCGTAGCTGACAGGCTTCACAAGATGTGTGTCGAAGCCGGCGGCGCGCGTCCGCTCACGGTCCTTTTTCTGTCCCCAGCCTGTCAAGGCTATCAGCCGCATCTTCGATCCCTCCGCCCATCTCGCCGACCGCAACCGCGCCGCTGCCTCGTAGCCGTCCAGCTTCGGCATACCGATATCGAGGATCACCGCATCCGGCCGGAACTCGCGCGCAACTCGCACGGCGTCGAGTCCGTCATGCACGACCCGTATTTCGGCGCCGCTCAACGTAAGCAGCGTCTCGAGCGCCTCGGCGGCATCCATGTTGTCATCCGCGATGAGGATCCTACGTGGGTGCCCTGGGGCCACTCCGCGGTCTCGTTGGCGCGAGTCACGCTCCAGGGGCGGCGCACTTAAAACAGGGAGGCGCACCACAAACTCGCTCCCACTCCCCTCGCCGGCGCTGTGCGCCGTGACGGAACCTCCGTGCAAGTCCACCACCCGGCGCACCAGTGAAAGGCCGATGCCGAGGCCCTGCGGGCGCTGCTCCCCAACCTTTTGGTCGATCCGCGCGAACGGCTCGAAAACGCTCACCAGCCGCTCCGGCGCGATGCCGATGCCGGAATCGCGGATGCGAGCTACGAGCCAGCCTTCGTCGACCTCCGCAGAGATATCGATCGTCCCTGCGCGCGGCGTGTACTTGCTGGCGTTACCAAGGAGATTGGCGAAGACTTGCGTTAGGCGAACGGGATCCGCGTGCAGCTGAATGGATGGCGACGGCAACGACACAGTGAGGTGTTGCTGCGCCGCGGCGATGGCGGGCCGGACGGTCTCCAGAGCCGGGTTCAACACAGCGCCTAACGTGACATTCTGCTTGCGGATCTGCAGTAGGTTCTGCGTCATGCGGCTCACGTCGAGCAGATCGTCCACCAGCCGGACCAGGTGCGCCGTCTGCCGTTCGATCGTTGCCCTTGCCTTGGCTGCAGCCGGCGCATCGGCCGACTGATTCAGGATCTCGATTGAGGAAACCAAGGGCGCGAGCGGATTGCGCAGCTCGTGCGCCAGCGTCGCGAGGAACTCGTCCTTGACCCGATGCGCCGCGCGCAAGGCGTGCTGCGCCGACTTCAGCTCATGTACATCCGTGGATGATCCAACCCACAGCTCGATCCTCCCTTGCGCGTCGCGTCGCGCCACAGCACGGCTGATGTGCCAGCGGTATTCCCCATCGGCGCGGCGGATGCGATGCTCGAAGACGAAGGGCTCCCCGCTGCGCATCGCGCGCGCCCAGCGCAGCGCCCCCTCGCGCCGGTCGCCGCCGTGTATCGCTTCGATCCAAGACCCGCGGCCGATCTCCTCGACAGAAAGGCCGGTGTATTCAACCCACTGGGGATTGACGTAGTCGACCTCGCCGTCAGCCGTCGCCGTAAACACCTTCTGCGGCATGGCGTCCATCACGAAGCGCAGCTCGTACTCGCTCCGGCGCGCTTCGAGCAGCGTGTCCTGCAAGCGCTCGTTCAGCTCCGCGATCCGCAACTCGGCTGCCTTGCGCGCCGAGATGTCTCGCCAAACAGCGACCGCACCCACGACCTCCTCACGATCGCCACGGATGGGAACGGCATCCACGAGCAGAGTGGCGAGCGAGCCGTCGGCGCGCCTAACGCGAAACTCCTCGTCGCGCACGTGCTCGCCGAGGCGCACAGCCCTGTACAACGGGACTCGATTGCGCGGGACGATTGCTTCCCGATCAGCATACAGCAGAGTCTCGCCGGCAGTTTGGGAGTCGTCGTGACCCCGGCTGCTCACGGCGCGGATGAGAGGCTCGTCACCCTGTCGTGGCCGCAACAGGATGCGGAAATCAGGGGCACCTCCGGTAACCAGGATCCCTTCGGGGAAATTCTCGAACACTGCCTGCAACGTGTTCCGCGCCCGATCGGCTTCGGTCGCGCGCTGTTCCGCTTCCGCGGTGCGTTGATATAGAGCCTGGTCCGCGCGTCTCCGCGCATCGATCTCGTCCTCGAGCCGGCGACGCACGGATTCCGCGCGCGACCGAGCCTGATGCATACTCTCCGATGTGATGCTCAGGAGGACCCCAGCGGCTACGAAGAGCGTGATGCGTATCTCGTCCCCCACACCCACAATGTCCCAGCCGAAGCGATCGGCGAAGAGCGTGACCTCGATCATCGCTCCTCCTAGCGTCGCGGCGATTGTGGGCCCCAGCCCCCCGGTATAAGCCGCGAGCGCGACTGGGATGATGAAGACGAGCGGCATCGCGTGATGATCGGTCACGCGTTCCAGCCCGAACCGCAACGGAATTGTCGCCGCTAACGCAAGGCTCGCGACTAGATAGCCTAACCAGCGTCTACGCCGGAGCCAGGGTGCGCTATGCCTCGTCGTCGCCCGCATCCACGTCATCCAGCGCGCCATTCTTGTAGCGCTTTAGCTTGCGCGACAATGTGCGACGCGAAATGCCGAGGATCGAAGCAGTTTCAGCTTCCTTACCGCTGGTGTCGTCGAGTACTCTGAGAGTGTACTCCCGTTCCAGTTCGGCCAGCGTGTATGCCTCGCGGTGGGCACGCGAGATCAGCTCCCTGTCCTGACGGTCGCCCCGCGGCGTTGGTGGCGGGAGGTCGGCGACCGGCCGATTCCCGCTCGCGATGAGTGCCCGCTCGACATAGTTCTCGAGTTCGCGGACGTTCCCGGGCCACTCATAGGCCATCAGCTGCGCCAAGGTCTCTGCATTGAATGCAGCAGGCTCGACCTTATGCGCTGCGCCAAACCGCGCGCGGAAAGCCTCTACCAGCAATGGGATGTCGGAGGAGCGCTCGCGGAGCGCGGGGACACGGATAGGGAACACGTGAAGGCGGTAATAGAGATCCTCGCGGAACTTCCCGGCTGCGACCTCTGCGGCAAGGTCCACATTCGTCGCCGCGATCAAACGGAAGTCTGTCGGAACAAGCTCGTTTGATCCTACCCGTTGCAACGTGCGTTCCTGTAGCACCCTCAGGATCTTAACCTGGACTTCGAGCGGGACCGTTGAGGTCTCATCGAGAAAGAGGGTACCCCCGGCTGCTTCCTCGAACAGTCCACGCCGGTTGGCGATCGCTCCGCTGAAGCTCCCCTTGACGTGTCCGAATAGTTCAGACTCGAGCAGGCTGGAAGAGAGCGCCGCACAGTGAACGGCTATGAGCGGCCGGTCGCGGCGCGTTGAGAGCGCATGGATAGCGCGCGCGACAAGCTCCTTGCCGCTTCCGGTCTCGCCTGTGATCAGGACGGTCGCGTCGAACGGCGCCACGCGCTCGACCAGTTCGAACATCGCCTGCACGGACGGACTCTCGCCGATAAACTCCAGCGTTGATCTTCGAGATCGGTGTTCGCCGTCGCTGCCGATGCGGCGAGGTGGTACTGGAGTGAGTGCCCGAGCGATCGTGTCGAGCAACTCGCTACGGTTGAGCGGCTTCGTTAGGTAGTCGAACGCTCCAAGCCGCAGTGCCTGGATGGCGGAGTCGAGGGACGCATCACCAGTCATGACGATGGTGCGCGCACTGACCTGCCGGGCACGCAATCGGGCGAGCACCTCGAGGCCCGACATTGTTGGCAGATGCAGATCGAGGAGGATTACGTCGGCGGAATCCGCGTCCACGGCGTTGAGGGCGCCCTCTCCCGAATCGAAGTTGGAGGTGGCGTATCCGGAGTCTTCCAGGACCGTAGCGAGGAGGACGCGCGCCTGACGGTCGTCCTCGACGACCAAAACATGCGGAGGCGGGCCGGCATCGGCTCCGTCCACTGGTCGTGCGCGATCGGCTGGCTGAGCGCGGGGGGTGCGGCGGCGCGAATGCATCCTGGTACAATCCTCGCTGGTACTGAGGCGGCGTGCCAATGTACACCTATTTAGTGGGTGCGTGCCAGGACGCTGGCGGGCCTGGCCGTTACAGCAGTGGACAGGTCGTCTTGCGCACTGGCACGGGGCGGCCTACAGTATGAAGCACGCGCTGTTTTCCCCCGCCGTGCGTCCGGAGGCCTAACGAGCATGAAGAGCATCCAGACGGATCACGACGTCGCTACCGCGCGTCCCCTGACGCCGGATGAGCGATATCGCGCGCTGGCCAGCTATTTCCACCGGCTGCGCAATGCTCACAATCGTGTTGTCCTTGGCATCGACGTGTTGCTCAATAAGCCCGTTGGCGACGAGGAACGGCAGCGCCGACTCGAGAAGCTGCGAGACGCGGCGCGGGAGGTTACCGATGTGCTGAACGACGCTCCCCTCCCCGATCGTCCCTGAAGCTTCCTGATCCCTGCCGGCCACGCCCCTCACGCGCGCTTAGGGGCGCCCTCGTTCCGTGAACCCAAGCGCCACGATTTAGCGGAGGCCTCGCCCCACGCGCTTAGGGGCGCCCATCAAGTGCTGGACGCAATCAAGCAGCTGCTCGGCCTCGCCCCGCGCGCTTAGGGGCGCCATCGCTCCGTCAACCCAAGCGCCACGATTAGCGGAGAGGCCTCGCCCCGCGCGCTTAGGGGCGCCCAGGGACGGCGGACTCCGTGCTGCTCCGGTCGTGCACTTCCACGTGCTCTGCCAGGCGCGCACAGTTAGCGCAGCAGTAAAAACGGCCGTCCACTTCCTGCCCATGTCCGATCATGCGGCAAGCGCAATGGCCGCATGTGGGTGCCAGCATCGTGATGGCGCACTCGAAGGAATCGAAGTCGTAAGTCTTCCCCGCGTAGGTCACCGAGAAGGTCTTGTCGTACTCGTTCTTACACCACGCGCATGCGGACATGTGTCGCCTCCTTAATAGTGGCGAGCGGAGCCGGCTGCGACCCTAAGTTGGCCGACGTGTCGCTTTAGCACGTCGTTCGGGCAATCGGCGTGCCTGCCTGGGCACTATGCCGTCCAGGGGCTCCCTCAATGGAGCATCCAGGGGGCTGCCCTGAGGCAGGGCAGCCCCGCACTTCCTGCGCCGCGCTAGTTACTCGTTAGGCGCGCTCAGCGTTTCTAGGTCTTGGGCCGCTGCGCGCCGGGTTGCTCACGCGCCGGCGAGCCGCTCCCCTGTGATGCCGTTGATGCGGCTCCGCTACGCGACGCCAATCCTTCGCGCTCCACCGAGCGTCCCACCTCGGAGTCGCTACCACGCTGCCACGACGGCTGGCCGGCGTTCACGCGGATCTGGTTCTGCACGTCCTTCACGCCGCTAACAGCCTCCACCAAGTCCTCCGCCATCCGTTTCTGTTCACGATCCGTGACGGTGCCGGTGAGCGTCACCTCTCCGCTCTGCACGCGGATCTCGATTTCGCTGGCATCGATGCGGGCATG
>JBQTJS010000130.1:0-9109 GCA_052386875.1 Gemmatimonadaceae bacterium | reverse complement strand
GTGCCAGCGCCAGCGCTGCTTGAGGCGCTCGACGGGGCATGGCGCCGGTCCCACCAGCTCGATGCTCCCAAGCCGCCGCGCGGCAATCACCCGCCTGATCCACTGGGCGGCCGCTGCGGCAAGGTCGGCTGCGGCCTGTTCGGTGGTGGCGCTCAGGACGATCCGCGTTAGGCGTACAGTCGGTGGATAGGAGGGTGAGATGCGCGCGGGAAGCTCCTCTCGCGCGAAGGCGAGGAAATCGTGCGCGACCGCGCAGCGCACGGCGTGGTGCGCAGGGTTGCGGGTCTGAATGATCACCTCGCCCCCCTTGGGCCCGCGGCCGGCGCGACCGGCCACCTGGCTGAGGAGTTGAAAGGTGCGCTCCGAGGCGCGGAAATCCGGAATGTTGATCGCAACATCGGCGTCGACGACGCCGACCAGCGTAACGTTGGGGAAATCCAGCCCCTTGGCGATCATCTGTGTGCCAAGGAGGATGTCGGCCTCGCCGCGTTCTACGCGATCGAGGATGGCGGCATGTGCCTGGCGGCCGCCGGTTGTATCCACGTCCATGCGCGCGATGCGGGCTTTTGGGAAGCGCTCGGCGACAAGCTCCTCGAGCTGTTGGGTGCCGAGTCCGCGGCGGCGCAGCGTGGGGTTGCCGCATCGCTGACAGGTGTTGCGCAGCGGTGCGCGGTGGGCGCAGTAGTGGCAGACCAGCGCGTCAGGCCGCCGGTGATATGTGAGCGCTATGCTGCAGCGCGGGCACGTTATGACATCGCCGCAAGAGAGACACTGCAGGAATGCCGAAAAACCGCGGCGGTTGAGGAGGAGGAGGCTTTGTTCCCCGCGCGTTAGGCGATCCCGCAGTCCGGCTTCGAGCGTTGCGGAGATTGCAAAGCGGAACGGGTCGCGCGTGGGGGTGGCGTTGCTTGGCGCGCTGCGTTGCCGCAGATCTTCCACGCGTACTGCGGGGAGCGCCCCGCCGCCGACGCGCTCCGGAAGCGATACAAGGATGTAGCGCTTGGCTGCCGCATTGGTCCAGCTTTCCAAGCTCGGCGTGGCGCTGCCAAGGACAACTGTCGCCTCTTCGATGCCGGCACGCACGATCGCCGCGTCACGCGCGTTATAGCGCGGTGTTTCCTCCTGCTTGTAGCTCGCTTCGTGCTCTTCGTCCACCACGATCGTGCCGACGCGCTCGAGCGGGGCAAAGATGGCGGATCGCGCTCCGACGGCGATCTGCTTCGCTCCGGAGCGGAGCGCGCGCCACTCGTCCAGCCGCTGGCGCTCACCTAACGCGGAATGCAGCACCGCAACACGATCACCGAACACCGCGCGGAAGCGGCCGACTGTCTGCGGGGTCAGTGCGATCTCCGGGACGAGGACGATCGCCGTGCGGCCCGATCGCAACGTCGCCTTGAGCGCTTCGAGATACACCAGCGTCTTGCCGCTGCCTGTGATTCCGTGGAGGAGGACGACCTCGCCGGGGCGGCTCCGCGTGATTGTGTCGATCGCGTGCCGTTGCGCCGCTGTCGGGGTGAGCCGCGCAACTGTGCGTGCCGCGCGCAAGGCGAACGGATCGCTGGGAGGATCGGCAGCCGTTAGGCGCACCAGCCCGCGTTTGGCGAGAGCGTTGACAGCGCTTACGGCGGCGGCGCGGGCGCCGGGGGCGCCGGCCCGCTCGCGCAGTAGGGCGAGCGGTGCCGAGCCGCCCAGCGTCTCCAGCAGCTCGTACACGGCCCGCTGGCGCGGGGAGCGCGCGAAGACGCGGTCGCGCTCGGCGAGCGAGGGGAGGAGCCTGGTTATCGTGACGGCGCGAGCCGGGCGCTGCTTCCTGTCTTCCGCGCCGGCCAAGAGGGACGGCAGCGCGGCGCGCAGCACCATGCCGATCGGCGCGGCATAATAGCGCGCGATCCACTCACACATTTGGAAGAGCGGCCGCGGAAGAGCCGCCGGCTCGTTAGGTACCTCCAAGACGCGCCGCAGGTCATGCGCGCCGTTCGCGGCCACATCGAGCGCCGTTACGACACCCACGGCCCGCCCGGTCCGCAACGGCACTACAACGCGCGCGCCGGGGACGACGCTGTCGGCAGCGGTCCCGGCGACCTCGTAGGTGAGGGGATGGAAGAGACGGACCGGCAGCGCTACATGGATGAGCCGGGACACGGCTCAAAGGTAGCGAACGGCGCCGCGCGGCCCAGCTACAGCGTTGTTACGACCGATGCCGGACTGCGGCGCGCTACCCAGGCCATGCGGTACTCGTCGCTCGCAGGCTTGTCACCAGTGGCCAGGAACGCCAGTAGCGCATCGGCGAGCTGGAAGCCCGTCTGATAGCGCTCGTCCACAGACTTGGCGAGGCACTTCATCACGATCGCCGAGAGCGCCGGCGGCACGCGCGAGTCGACGACTTCCGGTGCCACGGCCGTGTCGTGTACTTGCTTGTAGCCGACGGAGTACGAGTCGGCGCCATCGAAGGGCGGGAACCCCAGAAGCATCTCGTACAGCATCACCCCGGCCGCGTACAGATCGCTGCGACCGTCGACCAAGCGTCCCATCGCCTGCTCGGGGGACATGTAATGCGGTGTCCCCATCGCGCGCCCTGTTTTCGTTAGGCGGCCGTGGAAGCGGGCAGTCGCGATCCCGAAGTCAGTGATCAGCGAGTGACCGTCCTCGTCGAAGAGCACGTTGTCCGGCTTGACGTCGCGGTGCACGATGCCGCGCCGGTGCGCGTAATCCAACGCGCACGCCACCTGGGCCGCCACGCAAGCCGCTGTGCGCGGGGGAACTGTCTTGTCGCGTACGAGGGCGTCGGCCAGCGAACCCCCAGCCAGGTAGGGCATCACCAGAAAGACGGCGCCGTCGATCTCGCCGTAGTCGAGTATGGCGCAGATGTGCGGGTGCGTAAGGTGGCTCGCGGCCTCTGCCTCGCGGCGGAATCGCTCGCGCATCTCCGGGTCGCGAGCCAGATGCGAGTGGAGCACTTTAATTACCAGCGATCGCTGCAGTGCATTGTGCGTCGCGTAATACACGTGCGCCATCCCTCCGCTGCCGAGCCTCCGGATGACCCGGTAACGTCCCCCCATCGCGGAGCGCAGCGCGCTGATTTCGTCGTCCGGCTTCTCCATGGGCAAGCTGGAGAGCTCGGGAAGTTCCCTGCCGCAGCGCGCGCAATTGACCGCGCGCGTGCGATTCCAGGTGCCGCATTCCGGACAGAACAAGCTCGGTCAGCCTCCGAAGTCGAGCGAGACGAAATCGTAGGGCGGCAGAGGGCCTATGGGCTCTACACGGAGCGTGGGATATGCGCTCGTTAGGTTCTCCACCTTGCGTACGAACGCAGGCCAGGCGTCGCGATCGACCAGATAGGCGCACTCCGCGTCGAGCGGATGCCGAGCCGCTTGGTCGGCGCGCGGGACGACCGGAATCGCGGCGACGGCATCGGCCTTGAGCGCGCGCAGGAGTTGCCACAAAGCGCCGTCAACAGGGCCGGCCGCCGCGGCGCCGCCGGACTGGTGTGCTGGTGCGGAGTCGGCGCGCAGCCGCACGCGCATCACAGCGCGCTCGCTGACGAAATCGAGCGCCTCGAGGAGGGGCGAGTGATGCAGCTCGAGCCAGCGTGCCACACTGAGACGTGAGCGGAACAGAGTTGCGAACGGTGCCGGCACGACGGCGCGATCGCGGAATGCCTCCTCGACGACCTGGCGATAGCGCGCCACATCTTGTGCGAGCGCGGGGGAGGAAGCGCGGGCGGGGGCGGGGGCGCCTTTGCCTAACGAATTACTCTCGACGAGGGCTGCAACCTGCCGTACTGCGACGACCTCGACACCGGCTAGCCGCGAGCCGGTTTCCGAGCCCTGGGCCGGGACGACACCGTACAGCACTACCGCGTCACTTGATGCAGCAAGCTTCGATCGGAGGGGAGAACGGGAAGGAGCCACTTGGATTCTTGCGCGAGGGCGAAGCGCGGCGAGCGGGGAATAGACGAATCAGGCGGGAGGGGCGTAAGGGAGCAGCCGGCGAGACCGCTGTCCCGGCGTCACTCTGCACACGCCAACTATCACATCATAGCCTTTACGTGGCATACGACTGCCTGAGCTAGCCGTGCCGGGTCGTAGCCACCCTCGAGCGAACTGACCAGCCGTCCTTCACACCAGGACGTCGCACGATCGGTGATCGCGCGAGTCAGCAGCTCGACGTCGGCGAGGTCGAGCGTAAAACCGCCGAGTGGATCGCCGCGCAGTGAATCGAACCCAGCCGAAACCAGGACCAGTTCGGGTGTCCAGCCGGTGGTCGCCTCGTCCACTGCTCGGAGCAACGCATCCGTGTACACCTGCGGACTGAGCCCTGCGGGCATTGGGACATTCCAAATGCTGCGGTGCGGGCCGCGGTCGCTCGCAGGGCCCGTTCCGGGATACCAGGGCCATTGATGGATCGATACGAAGCGTATATCCGGGTGATTCTCGACCAGAGCCTGGGTTCCGTTTCCATGGTGCACGTCCCAGTCGACGATGAGCACGCGCGCGAGCCCATGCCGGTCACGCGCGTAGTGTGCCGCAAGGGCAACCGAGCCGAACAAGCAAAAGCCCATGCCGCGGGCGCGGAGCGCGTGATGACCCGGAGGGCGCACTGCCGCGAAACTGCGAATGGCGCGGCCGTCGAACGCCATGTCGACTCCTTCGAGCACGGCCCCTGCCGCAGCCAGGGCGGCGTTCCACGAGCCGGTGCTCACCACGGTGTCGGCATCGAGGGCGCCGCCGCCTAACGCGGAAAGCTCCTGCACGCGGGCGACGTAGGCAGGGTCGTGCGCGAGCGCAAGCTCGTCGGGCGTGGCGTGACGCGCGTTATGATGCAGGAGCGCGTGAAAGAGGTCCACGTGATCGCGCAGCGCGCGTGGAATCGCGCGCAGGCGGCCTGGATGTTCCGGATGCCCCCATCCGGTGTCGTGGCCGCCGCAGTCCGGATGCGAGATTAGTGCGACCATCCTTCGCGCTAGCGCACCGGGCGGCGGCGGCGGCTCGTAATGAGCAACGTTGCGCCGGGCTTGACGCGCAGCGCACTCAGCGTTGCGGTCTCGTCGAGCACTTCCCATCCGGCCAGTTTGACGACGAAGTCCTCGGCGTTCGGTTCGTCCGGGATGAGGGCCCGGAGAGCGTGCCGCTTCACTTCGAGCAGCGGCGTCGAAGGGGACGCGGCGATCTGCAAGGCGTCCCATACTTCGGGGACTTGCACACGCAGAGGGATCGCGTCGGCCGTTAGGTCGCCTAGCCTAACGATACCGGGGCGCGCGCGCAGCGCGGAGACGGCCTCCGCGCTCATGCGTTCGCCGCAGGCGGCGGTGCTGCCGGCAGGGTGGCGAAAAAGCGGGCGATCTGGGCGTCGAAGAGGTAACTGGAACCTGTGACTAGTGTGGCGCCGTCGACAGCGGCCGCATGCACGATGAGCTCTTCGCCGCCTTGGCCGCGGCAAGTTATATATTGCGGACCTTCGCGCTCCGGATATGCGGTGTAGATGCTGTTGCGTCGCGCGAAGAACTGCTTCGCCTGGTCCAGAACGGCGGCCGGCGCCAAGGTGGTGCGGAACTCGAGCAACGTGCGGCTTTTCTGAGTCATGCGGAATCGTTAGGTTTCGCTGGGAGTTAGTCTGCGTTCGCTCTGCCGTACGTATTCCAGGGGAAGCTCGACGGTGAAGGTGGATCCCTCGCCTTCGACGGATTCGAGCACGATGTCTCCACCCAGCGCCTGCGCCAGCCTGCGCGCGAGCGTGAGACCGAGCCCGGGCCCGGCATAACGACGAGTCGCCGTCGCGTCGAGCTGCCCGAAATCATCGAAGATCCTTTGCTGCGCCGCGGCAGGTATGCCCACGCCTGTGTCCTGCACGCGGTAGACAGCGCGTCCCTCGCCCACGTGCAAGCTCGCCGTCACGCTGCCGCTCGGGGTGAACTTGAAGGCGTTGTTGAGCAGGCTGACGAGGACCTTGGTGATCTTGCGCCGGTCGCTGCGCATGTTGGGGACAGGCGATGCCGGCGCGCGCACGCGCAGCTCGACACCGCTCGGAGCGTGGCCTACGGTTTCCAGCGCTACACGCAGCGCATCGCGCGGGTCGAAGACGTCGTCTTTCACGTCGACAGCGCCGTATCGCAGCGACGTCAGCTCGAGAAGGTCTTCTATGAGGTCCAGCAGCCGCTCGCCCGCGCGTTTGGCGTGAGCCAGGTCGCCCTGTTGCTGATCGGTCAGGGGACCCGAAAGCTCTTCCTGGAGGAGCGCGATGTAGCCGAGCACGGAGGTGAGAGGGGTGCGCAGCTCATGGGAGATATTGGAGAGGAACTCCTCCTTGATGCGCCGTGCGTCGAGCAGGGCAATGTAGTGCAGCTCAAGCTGCTCATTGGCGTCGACGAGGGCGGCATTTGCGCGCCGCAGTTCGTCGATGAGGCGCGCTTTCTCGGCCGTGCCCGCGAGTTGGTCGGCGACGATCCGCAGCAAGCCGCGCGTCTCGCGGCTGCGCGAGCCTGTAGTGGAGAAATAGAAAGTCGCGGTGCCTAACACGCGGGTCCCGGACTGCAGCGGAATCGCAACCAGCGACTTGAAGCCCAGCTCGGAAGCTATCTCCTGCCAGTCTTCGAGCGCCGGATCGGCGAATACGTCGGGGACTTCGATCGCGCGCCGCTCGCTGGCGGCTTCGCCGCTGGGACCGAATCCCACACGGACGCGCATGTCGCCTAACCAGTCGCGGTACTGGACCGGCCAGTTATAGGCGGCCGCGAGGCGCATGATCTCCGACGCACCGTCAACCAGATAGATCGACGCGAACGCCGCGCCGACGAGAGGGCTCACGCGCTCGAGAGCGAACTGATAGACCTCCTCGGGCCGATCGGCTGTGAGAAAAGCATGCACGATCTCGCGCACGGCCATCAGCTCGCGCACCACCGGAGTGGGCTCGCCGGCCGCGGTTGCGCGCCCGGCGCGTTCAGTCAGGGTAGCTCTGGCTTTGGGCTGGCGCATTTCCCTCTAGCCGATGCGTTCGGTGATATAGCTGCGCACTTGATCGATCGCGACGCGGATCTGCTGTAAGCTGTCGCGATCTCGGATCGTTACGGAACCTCGCGCCACGGTTTCGCCGTCTACGGTTACGCAGTATGGCGTGCCGACTTCGTCCTGGCGCCGGTAGCGCCGACCGATCGCCCCCGATTCATCGTAAAAGACGGGTAAATGTCGTCGCAGATCGTGCGCCAGCTTTTCGGCGATTTCGGGCATGCCGTCCTTCTTCACGAGCGGGAAGATCCCTGCCTTTACAGGTGCGAGCCATGGGTGCAGGCGCAGCACGACGCGGCCCTCCTGTTCACCCGGCACCTCCTCCTCGCGATAACCGTTCACGAGGATCGCAAGCGCTGTGCGATCGGCGCCTGCCGACGTTTCGATCACATAGGGGACGAAGCGCCGGTTGTTAGGCTGGTCGAAGTACTCGAGCTTCTTGCCGGAATACTCTTGATGGCGGGCGAGATCGTAGTCTCCGCGGTGATGGACACCTTCGATCTCCTGAAATCCTAACGAGCCGCCGAAATCGAAATGCACATCGAAGCCGGCGCGCGAATAGTGGGCCAGCTCTTGCGGCGTGTGTTGATGAAACTGCAGCCGTTCCGGCTGGAGACCGATGCCCTGATGCCACTGCATGCGCTGCTCCTTCCAGTAATCGAACCAGCGCATGTGATCGTCGCTCGGATCGACGAAGAACTGCATCTCCATCTGTTCGAACTCGCGCGTGCGGAAGATAAAGTTTCCCGGCGTGATCTCGTTGCGGAACGCCTTGCCGATCTGCGCGATGCCGAACGGGACCTTCTGGCGCGTCGCCTGCTGCACATTGAGGAAATTTACGTAGATCCCCTGCGCCGTTTCCGGACGGAGATAGGCGATCGACGCCGAGTCCTCCACGGGCCCGACGTAAGTCTTGAACATCAGGTTGAACTGACGCGGCTCGGTCAGGTCGCACTCGTTATGTTCGCCCGGGTGCTTGCTCGGCTTCCGCGGGCACTGGTTGTCCAGCAGCTGGTCGGCGCGAAAGCGCGCCTTGCAGGCTTTGCAGTCGACGAGAGGGTCGTTGAACACAGCGACGTGGCCGCTTGCCTCCCAGACACGGGGGTGCATGAGGATGGCCGCGTCGAGCCCTTCGATATCGTCGCGGGCGCGCACCATGGCGTGCCACCAGCGGTCTTTGATGTTCTTCTTCAGCTCGACGCCTAACGGGCCGTAATCCCACACTGAACCAGCGCCCCCGTAGATCTCGGAGGACTGGAAGATGTAGCCTCTGCGCTTGCAGAGAGAAACGAGCTTGTCGAGGTCCAAGGTCGACTGGGTTGGAGGCGCGGCACGCAGGCCGAAGGTCCTAGCCCAAGGTAAGTCGCTCGGACCTCTCTTGGCCCTGGGACCGGGGCACTCAACTTAACTCAGGAGTCCAGGTCGCGACTGGGAGGCGGCGTTTCCGGCGGCGTCTGGCCGCGGATGCAGGCCACGATCTTGTCGCCGTGGAAGCGGCCGTTCTCGATGAACACCTTGTTGGCGTCGAAGCCGGCTGTGACGACTCCGGCGACGAAGACCCCCGGGATTGTCGTCTCGAGCGTGGCGCGATCGTGGGCCGGCACGCCGGTGGCGGCATCGATCGGGACGCCCAGCTGCCGTAGGAGAGCCACGTTAGGTGCATAACCAGTCATCAAGAAGACCAGCCGCGCTGCGAGGGACTCTGCCGTGCCGTTGCGCTCGTCGCGCAGTTCTACCGAGTTGCCGCGGATTGCCGCGATCCGGGCATGCCAGCGCACAGCGATGCTCCCTTCCGCTATCCGGTTGTTCAGATCGGGGAGGATCCACGGCTTGATCTTCTTGTCAAAGGTGGGGCCGAAGTGAACCAGCGTGACCTGCGCCCCGGCACGCCAGAGGTCGAGCGCGGCCTCGGCCGCAGAGTTGCCGCCGCCCGCAACGATCACCTTCTGCTGGAACGCCTGGTGTCCTTCGACGAAACGATGGGAGACGTGCGGCAGGTCCTCGCCGGGTACGCCGAGCAGGTTGGGAGAGCCGAAGTAGCCGGTGGCGATGACGACATGGCGAGTGCGCGTGGTGCGCGGCTCGCCGAGCGCGGGATGGCTCGTCAG
>JBQTJS010000129.1:0-11334 GCA_052386875.1 Gemmatimonadaceae bacterium | reverse complement strand
GAATCGGACATGGTAGCGCTGCGCGGCCGGGGGGAAGTCCGGTCGATCGGCCCGGCATAAGCTAGCGCTCACGTGCGCGGTTGGTGAACCTTGCTGGCACCGGCGCGGCGCCCCTCGAGCCATGCTTGGAGTGAGCGTCCGAGCCCCTTTGCGCGTAAGTATCCGGAAGCGCCAACCTGTGACCTTGACCTGCTTGTCCCAATGCGCCCTCTCATAACGCTTGCGATACTCGGCATCCTGCCTAACGCTACCCTTGCACAGCAGCGCAACGACGAAGAGTACACGCGCAAGATCAAGGAATACTTGCGTGACCCGCGCATAACGACAGAGCTTGTCGATCACCTCCCTGCGTCCAACACAGTCCCCACCCCGCTCAAGTTTCATGGACGGATCGTCGGAACCCCGGGCGAGCTGACCTACGCCAAGGACATTCAGCGCTACTTCGAGGCTCTCGATCAGGCGTCCGATCGCGTGAAAACGTGGTCCATCGGTAAATCGGAGGAAGGACGCGACATGATCGTGCTCGCTGTCGCCGATGCAGCGACCATCCGCAGCCTGGACACGCACAAGGCGCGGCTCGCCGCCCTGACAGATCCGCGCCGCACGTCGGAGGCAGCGGCTCGGCAGCTCATTCAAAGCGGCAAGCCGATCTACTGGATCACCAGCGGCATGCATTCTCCCGAGACCGGCGGGCCCGAGATGCTGCAGGAGCTTGCCTATCGGCTCGCCGTGGAAGAGACACCGTTGGTTCAAACCATCCGCAACAACGTCATAACGTTCATCACTCCCGTCATCGAAGTCGACGGCCGCGAGAAGCAGGTTGACACGTACTACTTCAATAAGAAGCTCCCGCGCGGACAACAGCGACTGCCGCTCATGTACTGGGGGAAGTATGTCGCCCATGACAACAACCGCGACAACATCGGTCAGATGCTGAAGCTCTCGCAGCACGTGAACCAATTCTTCCTCGAGTGGCATCCCCCGATCATGCACGACCTGCACGAAGCGTCGAACTACCTCTACACATCCACGGGCACAGGTCCGTATAACGAGGCGCTGGATCCCATAACGGTGGACGAATGGTGGCTCCTGGCCAAGACGGAAGTCATGGAGCTCACCAAGCGCGGCATCCCGGGTGTGTGGACCTATGGTTTTTATGACGGGTGGACGCCTAACTACATGTTTTTTGCCGCGCATGCGCATAACGCTACCGGCCGCTTCTACGAAGTGCAAAGCTATGGACCCGACACAACTACCGTTAGGCTCGGTGCCACGCAAACCAGTCGTGAGTGGTTCCGCCCCAATCCGCCGCTGCCCTCCATCGCTTGGGGACCGCGCAACAACACCAACATCCAGCAGTCGGCCCTTCTGATCGCTCTGCATCATGTCGCCAAGAACAAGGAACTCTACCTGGAGAACTACTGGCTCAAGAACAAGCGCTCAGTGGAGAAAGGAAGGAAAGGTCCCACCTACGGCTGGGTGCTTCCCGCGCTGCAGCGCCGCAAGGGCGAGGTGGCTGACGCCGTGAACTCGCTGCGCGATCAGGGACTGGAGTTCCATACGGCCAACGCGCCATTCACGGTCGGCGGCAGCGACGTAAAACCCGGCGATTACATCGTTAGGGCCGACCAGCCGTATCGCACCTTCGCCGAGATGTACTTCTCTGTACAGAACTTTCCCGTTGGAAATCCGCGGCCCTACGACGACACCGGCTGGACATATCAGCTTCTGCGCAACATCAAGCTCGTGGCGATCACGGATACTGCGTTCCTCACTCAACCCATGACGCTCGTCACGGCGGCTGTCACGGCTCCAGGAGGCATCGCAGGGGCGGGACCAGTGCTCGTGGTCGAGCACAACACAGACAACGCGCTCGTTACCTTCCGCTTCCGCCATCGCGACGTGGCGATGCACGCTGCGCAGGAAGCCTTCGATTTGAACGGCAGAAGTTTCGCGGCCGGGGCATTCATCATCCCTAACGCGGACCGTGCCAGGCTGGAGCCGACGCTCAAAGAGCTGGGTCTTTCAGCGTGGGCAACGGCAACCGTGCCTAACGTGAAGACGCACGAGCTCGACGTGCCGCGCATCGGCTACGTGCACAGCTGGCAGCGCACGCAGGACGAAGGCTGGGTGCGCGGCGCGCTGGATCGCTTCGGCGTACCCTACACCTACTTCGCCGATCAGAAGCTGCGCGACGGAAACCTGCGCTCGAAGTACGACGTGATCATCTATCCGCACGTGGGTGGGAGTGCCCAGTCGCAGGTCAACGGCATTCAGAAGAATCCAGCGCAGCCGGCGCTCCCGTACAAAAAGACGGAAGCGACACCGAATCTGGGTGTCCAGGATGCGAGTGAGGATATCCGCGGCGGCATGGGGCTCGAGGGGCTGACCGAGCTGGCCAAGTTCGTGCAGCAGGGCGGAACGCTGCTCGTGGAAGGCTCTACGACGCTGATATTCCCGGAGTATGGCCTAACGAATGGGATAACTATCGAGGAGCCGCAGGGCCTCTTCGCGCGGGGCTCGGTCTTCCGCGGCATCTTCGCCGACAAGAAGAGTCCCATCGCATACGGCTATGACGGAACCCAGCTGCCGGTCTACTTCAACCAGGCGCCGGTGATCAATGCGGGGGGGAGCGGAGTGCCCGGCGAACTCGCCGGCTTCCTCGGAGGACAGCAGGGGCCGAGTCAGAACATAACGCCCATGGCGCAACGGCTGCGTTTGTCGCCGTGGGAGTCGGATACGACGGTTGTGCCGCGCGCCGGTGCTCCCTCCGCTGCGCCGGCCAGTGGCGCCGGTGCCGCTGCGGCGGCGGGCGCGGGCGGCGCCGCTGCCGATACATCCCAGGCCGCGCAGGTGCGCCAGATGGCACAGCAGTTCGGTATTAACGTCGACGACAACCGTCCGCGCGTCGTGCTGCACTTCCCGGCCAACCCTAACGACATGCTGCTTTCGGGGACGCTCCAGAACGGCCAGCTGCTGGCCAACCGCGCTCAGGTGCTCGACGCCAAGGTCGGCAACGGGCACGTAGTGATGTTCGGCATCCGCCCGTTCTGGCGCTGGCAGACGCAGGGGACGTTCTTCCTCGCCTTCAATACGATTCTCAACTGGAACGATTTGGATGCCGGTAAGACTCCGCCGCGGCCGACGGCGACATCCAATATGGACGGGCAGCGTTAGGCTGCCCGCACTCACCACGCCACCCTTCCGAGGCGGCCTGGTGCCGCCGCGGCCGCGATCGAGCTTTCGGCCGCCCGCACTCACCACGCGACCCCTTCCGCGGCGGCCTTGTGCGCCGCCGCGGCGATCCGCTGCCCTGTTGCTATGGCGAGATGGCGTTTTCCGGCGTCACCGAATCGTCACGTAACGCTCCAGCCGCGCCAGCTCCTTGGCGTTCACGTACTTGCCGATCTCTCGCCGGAACTGCTCCATGCTGCGGTAGGGCCTGTATTCCTTGAACTCGTGAAGCATGCGCTGTCCCACACCGGGAATCGTTAGGATGTCTGCGTCGCTCGCCGAGTTGAGATCGATGGGTACGAAGACATACTGCTCCAGTCGCGCCAACTCGACGTCATCCACGTACTTGTCGATCTCACGATGGAAGCGTGCCAGTGCCGGATACGGCCTGTACTCCTCGAACTCGTGCAGCATGCGATTGCCGACACCGGGTATCATGAGGATCTCGTCCTTCGACGCCGAATTGAGATTGATGTGCACGAAGAGCTTGCCGTACACTGCCGCGCGCTGTTCCTTGCCTAACGCCTTGGCAAGGACGGCATCGAATGCCGCCTGCGTGAGGAAAGGCCTCTCGGCCATGATCCGCCGCACAAGCTCGTCCGTTATGTGGATCACGGCGCCCAGCTCCTTCTCGCCGGCCACGTTGGGATCCAGAATCGTAACGCTCTTCCCGACCTGCGCGGCGGCGATCGCCGGCGCACCTATAATCGCCAGCGCCGCAATGACGCGGCGCGCTGTCCTACGTATCATGGGAATCGCCCACTGTTGGAATTGACGCGTCAAGTGCTCCCCGCCGCTTCGCGGGATGCCGAAAGGCGTACAGTAAACCGATGAGCCCGAGCTGCACCATGGTCCCCGGCGCCAGCGATGGCGTCGCCCCCATCATCGCCTGTTTGAACAGCTGCCAGCCCGCGAGCGACGGATACATCTCACGCTCGAACTCCACATTCCCGCGGTAGTGCAGCCAGAGACCGACCAAACCGCTAACCACAAAGAGCAACATCACCGCCTGCAAGGCCCGCACGCTCGAGCGGCTGGCGCGCACAATGTGCCAGGCGATCACCACGAGCGCGACAGCGAACAGGCCGAGAGGAACCCACTGCCAGACGTCCTCCGTGTGCTCGAGCAGGAGCAGCTCGACACCAGTGCCAACGATGCCTAGCGAGAGGACCGCGAGCAACGCCGCACGCAACCACGCGAGCGTGGCAGGTGCCCACTCAGCGCCGGACGGCTCAGACGAAGGGGTGGTGGAGCGGGACGCGGAGTGGGAGGGGGAGGGGGAGGGGGAGGGGCGAGCCAAAGGCCGCAAAGTGGATGACATGAACCTCTACGCGCCCCTAGACGTCCGGCGTTGCGCTGACCTAACCAGCCCGCACGTAGCTTGCGCTCGCTTCTGCGTACCGCTCACAGGTCAATCAGCCAGAGTTGCGCTGACCTAACTAGCCCGCACGTAACTGGCGCCGGCCTCCTGCGCCAACACGGCCGAAAATACGCCGCTCGGCTGCAGAATGACTCCGGGGACCAGCGCCGCGATCGCGCGCATACGCGCCTCGTCAGGCGCAACGTTGTCCTTTGTGCGGATCAGCTCCACGCAGTCTTGCAGCGCGAGGTTGCAGGCGAGGACGATGCCGCCGCGCGCGATGAAGCGATCGAGCGCAAAGGAGTCGTACGGCGCGGGGACTTCGTCGCGTGGCGGGCCGAGCAGCGCTGGATTGCGCTCCGTCGGCTGGAGCGTGAGAGGATGGGTGACCTTCTTCGTCTCGCCGATCTTGTACTTGTCCCAGAACTCCTGCTGCATCGCCAGGACGATGCCGTTGTGACGCAGGATCAGGGCTGTTGAAAGATCGTTAGGCTGAACGCCAAGTACTTCGCGATACTGGTTGGCCCAGATCGACGCCCGCCAGACGCCGTAGCCGCTCTCGACCTCAGCGCAGTCGAAGACGGCCCTATGTTTCCCCGTTAGGCGCTTGGCCCAGCTTACATCCCACTTGTCGCCGCCGCTCGTGGAGTGCGGCGCCGCAGCGACCGCGCTCACGGGACGCGGCAACTCGAATGGCAGCGCACCGAACAAGGCAACACCGGCGGCGCGTCCGAGAAACTCCCGGCGCTCGTTGGACATAATCCCCCCCTGGAAAGCAGTTCTCACCCTATAGGCGTCGAATCTAATCCCCACCGGAAGCAGGAGTTCCCGCCTTTGCCGGCCCGACCTCTGCTGGCATCGCGGCCCCATACCTGAGACCTTAGAGTTCTAGCCCCCGACCTAATCCCGAATGCAGGCCCTCCACGCCCCACAGACGCGCGCCGCGATCCTGATCGCACTCGTATTTGTCGCGATCCTCTACCTCATCGCACCGTATATAGTCGGCCTCCTGAGCGCGGCCGTGCTGTATGTGATCTGTCGGCCCGCATACACGCGACTGGTGACCTGGGTGCGCTCGCGACACCTTGCCGCGGCCATTACCCTGCTCGGCGCAATCGTCCTGCTGGTGCTCCCGCTTGTCGTGCTTGTCGGGATGGTGATAGAGCAGGCTCCCGAGGCCCTGCGCGCCGCGCGTCAGGCTGCTGTGATGGACCGGCTCACGTCGCTGCGCATCGGCGCATTCAACGTCGGTGCTGAAGTAGCCAAGGCCAGCGGCACTATCGGCCAGTGGCTGTCGCGCCAGGCTGTCGACGTATTGGGCGGGGCCGCGCAGGCTACGCTCACGCTCGTCATCGCGTTCTTTGGGCTCTACTATCTGCTGCTTAGCGGGTCACAGACCTGGGAGCGCTTCCGTCCGTTCCTGCCGTTTTCTCCTTCGTCCGCCGACGAGCTGCGCGATCGCTTCTTTAACGTCACCCACGCGACCTTGTTAGGCACGTTCATGAATGCGATCCTGCAAGGAGCGATAATCGGCATCGGGTTCCGCGTAGTTGGTATTCCCGGATCGGTTTTCTGGGGAGTGATGGCGGCGTTCGCCTCGATCCTGCCCGTGATCGGCACCGGCCTTGTGTGGATCCCGGGCGTCCTTGTGCTCCTCTTTCAACAACGCTTCGGGGCAGCAATAGTATTCGGCATCATCGCCGCGGTCGTGGCCGGCAACATCGACAATGTCATCCGCCCGATGATCTACAGGCGCGTGTCCGACATCCACCCGATGATCACTCTGGTGGGCGCATTCGCCGGCGTGAAGTATTTCGGCTTGTTAGGCGTCCTCCTCGGTCCTCTGGCCATCGTGTACTTCCTCGAGCTGGTACGCCTGTACCAGAAAGACTACGTGCAGCCGCAGATCGTCGTCGCCCCGGCGCCGGTGGGAGCGGTTGCTTCTACGGAAGTCATTGCATCTCAGGGGAGCGTCAGCGCGACGCAGTAGACGTTAGTCCCGTTCCAACAAGCTGAAGAAGCTTTCGGCGGGGAGCGGTTCCGAGAACAGACTCCCTTGCCCGTACTCGCAGCGGAAACGCAGCAGCTCCGCTAGCTGGTCCTCCCGCTCGATCCCCTCGGCGATCGTGCGAAGGCGCCGGAGCTTGCCTAACGCGATCATCGCGCGCGTCGCTGCGTGATCCTCGGGACGCCGCGTCATCTGGCTGATGAATGCGCTGTCGATCTTGAGGATATCGATGGGGATGTCTGCAGGATCGCCCAGGGTGGCACTGCGGATTCCGTAGTCGTCGATCGCCAGCCGTACGCCGAGAGCGCGCAGATCACGCAAGCGCGCCGCCGCTTCGGAGCCGCTGCGTGAGAGCGAGTACTCCGACACCTCGAGCACGAGCCGCAGCGGATCGATCCCACTCTCCTGCAGCGCGTTCGCGACGTCGCGTATGAAACCTGCCGCCAGCAACTGGCGGCGGCTCACATTCACGGCGATGGTGAGCAGGCGGTCGGGTCCGATCGCGTCCTGCCAGGCGCGCGCCTGACGGCATGCCTCGAACAGCACCCAGCGGCCTAACGGGACAATCAGACCGGTATCTTCGGCGACGCCGAGGAAAACCGTCGGCGGTATGGCGCCACGCTCGGCGTGCTCCCAGCGCACGAGCGCCTCCACGCCGACGATGCGCCTCGTGCGCAGGCTCACGATCGGCTGGAATGCGAGGGACAGCTCGCGGCGCTCGACAGCCCGAGCCAGATCGGCCTCGAGAGCGTGATGCTTGAGCGCCGGCGCGTGCGTCCTTTGATCGAAAAGCTCGCAGGTTCCGCGGCCGCGGCGTCGCGCGGCGCGCAGTGCGACATCGGCGTGGTGCAGCACTGCGGCGGCATCGTCCTCGGGGACCGCCGCCGCGATACCGATGCAAAGGCTGCATTGGAACTCGCGTCCACGCACCGCGAGGGGTGCCGAGAAGGCGCTGTTAAGGCGCTCGGCGACGTGCACGAAGCTCGTCTCGTCGGCCATGTCCTCGAGGAGCACAGCGAAGCGTGATCCGTCCAGCCGCGCGACCGAATCGACATCGCGCACAACGCTCGTTAGGCGCCGAGCTGTAGCGAGCACAAGCTCGGGGAGCGCATCCAACGGCGCCAGCACGCCGTCGCCGCGGTATTCGTCCACCTCGAGCACCAGCAGCGCAACGGGGAGCTGCAGGCGGTGCGCCCTCTGCAGCGCATGACCCAAACGCTCACGCAGCAAGGCCCGTGTCGCCAGCGCGGTGAGCGGGTCGCGCAGCTGACCGTCCGACTGCATCGCCGCCGCGTCCGCGGATAAAGCAGGCGCGGCCGGCGCGCCCCCGCCCACCCCGCCCACCCCGCCCACCCCGCTCCCCACGCTCCCCACGCCGCCCCAAGCCCTCCCGCGCCCCCCCGTCCCTGGCGCTACCTCCGCGTCCACAGCAGGTCGTTGCGGCGCCACACGCAGGGCGATCGCGACCCCGCCGAGTACAGGGTCGTCCAGCAAATTGGTCGCGACGCACTCCACGCTCATGAAGCTCCCATCGGCTTTACGCACTCGCAGCAAACGCGGGTCGTCAGCGCTCGGATGATTTCCGGCGAGAACCTCCTCGTAGAAATCACGCCAGGCGCTCAGAGCATCATCGTGCATAAGCCAGCCCATCTTGCGGCCGCGCAACTGCGAGATTGTGTAGCCTAAAACACGCTGGACGCTCGGGCTTGCCGCGATAACACGTTCGCTGCGGTCAGTCAGCACGATTGCCTCGGACGCCTGCAGCAAAAGCGCTGTCTCACGGGCCGGCTTCACGGCGTTCGCGGTCGACGCCGGATCCGCCAGTTCCGCGTGGAGTGTGCGCGCCACCAGGTAGTGCACCACTGCCGCAGCCAGCGCCGCTCCGGCAAGCCCTCCGGCCGCCCACGCCGGCTCGATCGCCTGCGCGATGGCGAGCGCACTCGCCGTACCGAGCGCGAAACCGACGCAGACATACGAACCGGCTGCGATGAGTAGTTTGGTTGGTACCGAAGTACGCATTACGCGATTGTGGTGGGTAGAGCCGCGTGTGTGCATGGCACATACGGGGCGGCAACATCCGCCGCCAGACCTTCCGCCGTGACAGTCCCGCTGCATCCTATGGGCCACGTTTCGGTATAACCAAACAACGCACCACGAGGCGCTGCGCTTGTTGGGAGTCCCTATCGATTTCGAGCTGCCATGGCTGCTGTTCGCTCTTCTGGCGCTCCCGGCGTGGTGGTGGTGGCGCACGCGCAGGGATCGACCGGACGGCATCGTCTTTTCTCGCGTCGCTTTGCTAAAGTCGTTGCCGCGCGCTGGACGAGGGCTGCCGCGCGCTCTATTCACGCTGCGCAATCTGGCGCTAGCGGGTCTTGTAGTCGCCCTTGCGCGGCCGCGTGCGCCCGGCCGCATGGAGCGTTCGACGAGCGAAGGGATCGACATCGTGATCGCGTTCGACATCTCCAGCTCCATGCTCGCGGAGGACTTCCAGCCGCAAAACCGGCTCGAGGTCGCGCGCGACAAGGTTCAATCGTTCGTGCGCATGCGCACAAGCGACCGTATCGGGGTTGTCGCTTTCTCGGGTGAGGCGCTGACGCAGGTCCCCCTAACGACTGACTATCCCGTTGTGCTGGCGGCGATCGAGAACATGCAGCCCGGCCAATTGGAAGATGGCACCGCGATCGGCACGGCGATCGCTACGGCGGCGAATCGCCTGCGGCAGGCTCCGGGGCAATCGCGCGTGATGGTCCTGCTCACGGACGGCGTGAGCAATCGCGGGTCCATCGATCCGCGCACGGCCGCGCAGGCGGCCGCTGCATTTGGCATCCGCATCTACACGATCGGTGTTGGCACTGAAGGGATGGCTCCGGTTCCCGTCGGGCGCGGCGTCTTCGGGCTGCGCTACGAGAATCGTCCCGTCGAGATCGACGACGCGCTGCTAACCGACGTCGCGCGCTTCACAGGGGGGCGCTACTTCCGCGCGCGTGACGCCGCGGCGCTGACGCGCATCACGGAAGAGGTGGACCGGCTCGAGCGCACGCCCGTGCGGACGCGCACGTACGTGCAGTACACGGAGCTTTATCGTTGGCCGTTAGGCATGGCACTCCTGGCCCTCGCTGCCGAGTTGGCACTCAGTGTGTGGCGCGTGCGGATCCCTTAAAGCTGGCGCGCCTGGTGAATCGACCGAATCCCCTTGCGCAACCGTTGTCTTGCCGCGTATCGCTCATGAACTCTCCCGGCGCGAGCGCTGGCCCGTTCTGCGGCCGCTCGTGTTTTTTGCCGCGCTAAAATTCACTCGCAGCGTGGTCCTGCATTCGGCGGGTAGCGACAGTTCGAGCGGACGCCGCGACCGCGGCAACTCCGCGTGGTTCTACAGCCAGCGGCGCCACTTGAGCACTGCAATCAGCCCCGCGCCTAACGCCAGTTGCAGCACGAGCATGATCCAGAAGCCGCCAGGATTGTCCGCCAGCGGGATGTCCGCGAAGTTCATCCCCCACATCCCGCTCACCACAACGAAGGGGACGCTCAAAGTCGCCACGATAGTGAGCCCCTGCGTCACGCGTCCCATCCGGTTGGACACCTGCGAGAGGTAACTCTCCAACGTGCTGCTCAAAAGATCGCGATAGCTGTCCAGCGAGTCGATGATGCGCAGCATGTGGTCGTAGATATCCCGGAAATACACTTGCACGTCGGCGGGAAGCAGCGCCGAGGGACGATACGACAGGATGTTGAATATCTCGCGCTGCGGCGTTAGGTAGCGCCGCAATGAAAGGGCCAGGCGTTTCACCGCGAAGATATCGCGCAACGCGCTCTCGTTGAACCGCTCGAACACGCTCTCCTCGAGGCCGTCGATGAATTCGTCCACCCGGTCCAGAATCGGAAAGTACGCGTCGACAGCTATGTCCATGATCTGGTGTGCCAGCCGCGCCGGGCCGCGAGCCACCAGGTCGCTCGAGCGCGCGCTCAGCTCCTGCACGTGGTCCACGGCTGCTGCAGGTCCGCCGTGGCACGTCACGAGGTAGTTGCGCCCGATGAACATCGCCAGGTTGTCTGTCTCGAGATCGTAGGGATCGTCGGTTTGCTCGGCTAAGCGCACGGCGCGGATGATGACGAACAGGTAACCGTCATACTCCTCCACCTTGACGCGGCTGTTCGGATTCAGCACATCCTCGATAGCCAGGTGATGAAAGCCGAACACCTTCTCGAGCAGCGCCACTTGCTGCCGGCTACCTGCATCGATGTCGACCCACAGTGTCCCCTGCGATTCGCGCACCGCACTCGCGATCTCGCGCACCAACAGGTCACGCCGGACAGTGTCGTTCTCGCACAAGATCGAGCGCGGCAACTTGCTCGCTGACGCGCCGTTAGGCGGTGTGGGCGCCGTATCGGCCGGCCGCGCCTGACCGGATGAAGTCACGCGCTAATAATCATGCGGCAGCCTTCTCTTGTCGACCCAGACTCAAGACTGAACCGACCGCGAGCACCGTTGCGGCCCCGATTACGTTATGCCACAGGAACGAGACTGACGGGGCTCCGAAATTCACTGCGGCCACAGCACCCATCCCGGCGAGCAGGCCGACGAACGCGCCGAACGGACGCGCCCGCCGGATCATGCCGAGCAGGAAGACGCCCAGTATCGAACCGTAGAAGAACGATCCGAAGCGGTTCACGACCTCGATGAGGGAGCCTAACGTGGCGGCGTACGTTGCCACCACACACGCGAAGATCCCCC
>JBQTJS010000128.1:0-1899 GCA_052386875.1 Gemmatimonadaceae bacterium | reverse complement strand
TCATGGGCTTCGCTGACGCCCTCGTTAGGCTCGGCGTCCCTTATGATTCCGATCAGGGGACCGAGTTCGGCCGCAAGCTCATGCAGTTCGTGGACAGCGAGGCGAAGAACGAGAGCGAAAGACTGGCCGAGCAGCGTGGTGCGTTCCCTGAATGGGCCCGCTCCATCTGGGGCCCTGACGCCACGGCCGCGCGCGATAGCGCGGGGGCGCGCATACGGCCCACGCAGATGCTGCGCAATTGCAACGTCACGACAGTCGCCCCTACCGGCACGATCTCCATCATCGCCGGCTGCTCGTCAGGCATCGAACCGCTCTTCGCCGTTGCGTTCCTGCGCAACCAGGCGGGTGTGCAGATGCCGGATGTGAACGACGATTTCATCGCCGTCGCCAAACGCGAAGGCTGGTATTCCGACGCGCTCATGCAGCGCATCGCGGCGCAGGGCCACATCCACTTCCCGGAAGTGCCGGAGCGCTGGCAGCGCGTCTTCGTCACGGCGCACGACATAACCCCGGAGTGGCACGTGCGCATGCAGAGCGCGTTTCAGGACTTCACCGATTCGGCGATCTCCAAGACCACCAACTTCCCCAATAGCGCGAGCGTCGCTGACGTGCGCGCCATCTACGAGCTTGCCTACGATCTCAAGTGCAAAGGCGTCACTGTCTATCGCGACGGCGCACGCGACAACCAGGTTCTGTCCACAGGAGCCACTGTCAAAGCGGCTGCTGAGCGCCAGGCGGGCGTGCCGCCCGACGATTCCAAGCGTGCGATTGGAGAACTCAAAGGCCAGCTGGCGGAGATGCACGTCGAAGTGGAGCGCCTGCGCAAGGCGCTCTTCGACTCGGAGAGCGAGAATCTCAACCGTCGCGCCAAGCGCGCGCGCCCGGACCGCTTGCGCAGCACATCCATCCGCAAGGACACACCGTTAGGCACGATGTACGTGCACATCAGTGAGGACGAACGCGCTCAGCCCTTCGAGGTCTTCATCAGCCTCGGCAAGGCGGGCGGCTCCGCCATGGCCGACGCCGAGGCCATAGGTCGCCTCATTTCACTCGCGCTGCGCAGCGGCATCCCGCTGATGGAGATCCATCGGCAGCTGCGCGGAATCTCGTCGGATCGGCCGGTGGGACTCGGTCCCAACAAGGTCCTTTCCGTGCCGGACGCGATAGGCATGGCGTTGTATGAGTGGTATCAGGACAAGCAGGGCGTTCAGCAAGAGCTGATCCGCGATCCGCGCGAAGCCGGTCAGGCGCCGCGCGCCGAGCACGTGACTGTCAGTCACTCGTTAGGCGCGGAGCAGATGTCCATGCGGCTCGACGACCCGGCACTGGCGTTCATAGGAACGTGCCCCGATTGCGGGTCCCAGCTGGAGTACGCCGAGGGATGCGTCAAGTGCCACGTCTGCGGTTTTAGCGAGTGCGGCTAAATGACGCTCGGCTGACGCCCGCGCGATTGTCCTCGTTGTCTATCGCGGCAAATGACGCTCGGCTGACGCCCGCGCTTAGCCTTCCCTGCGTTTCCCAGCGGAGCGATGCGAACGACTGGGGGTCGCAGCCCGCGGCCCCTAGAGCGCCTTTCGATGGCCCACGCCCCCCACGCCCCCTCCGTGGGCGTCAACGAGGCGCAGAAAATAGATGTGCCGCCGGCGGCCACTCGCTGCGGATTCCAAGTGTGCGTTTCATCGCGCGCCTGTGGACGGCCTACGCCCCCAGTCCTCCTCCTCCTCGCAGGCGTCAACGAGGTGCAGAAATAGATGCGCCGCCGGCGGACACTTGCTGCGGATTCCAAGTGTGCGTTTCATCGCGCGCCTGCGTGAGCCACGCATATAGGGCATCGTATACAACGAAGCCGTGCCGCAACATCTCGTGATCGTCCTGGAACAGCCGGGACAAGCCTAACGA
>JBQTJS010000127.1:0-3424 GCA_052386875.1 Gemmatimonadaceae bacterium | reverse complement strand
TCCCAGGCAGCGAAGACGACGCGCGCCGGGCGAGCGAGCACGATGGCTCCCGCGCACATGGCACAGGGCTCCAGCGTTATATACAGCGTGCAGCCGGAAAGCCGCCACGTGCCTAACGACTCGGCGGCGGCGCGGATGGCCAGCATCTCGGCATGGGCCGTGGGGTCCTGGTCGCGCAGTGTCCTGTTGGCGCCGCGTCCTAGGATGGCGCCGCCGTGCGTCAGCACCGCGCCGACAGGGACGTCGCCGGCGGCCGCCGCCTCGGCGGCCAGGGCGAGCGCCATGCGCATGTAACCTTCGTCGGCGTCCGCAGCGGTGTCAGGCACTCGCCGCGACCGTCTCGCTTCGCGTGAAGCTCAAGGTCTCTCCGCCGGCCGCATCGGCGACTATATGGTCGCCGTCACCGAAGCGCCCCTGCAGCAGAGCCAGCGCCAGCGGATTCTGCACCAGGCGCTGAATGGCGCGCTTCAGCGGCCGCGCTCCGAAAGCCGGCTCGAATCCCTCGGTCACAATGAGCTGCTTTGCGCGATCGGTCAGCTCGAGGGTGATCTTGCGCTCGGCGAGCATGACGCGGAGACGCACCAGCTGCAACTCGACGATGCGGCCGATTTCATGTGCGCCTAACGGGCGGAACAGGATCACATCGTCCACGCGGTTGAGAAACTCGGGCTTGAATGTCTGGCGCAGCGCCGCGGTAACCTGCGTCTCCACGAGACCCCAGTCTTCGCCGGCGTGCTCCAGTATGAAGCTGCTCCCCACGTTGGATGTCATGATGACGACTGTATTGCGGAAGTCGACAGTGCGCCCCTGCGAATCGGTGAGACGTCCGTCATCGAGGATTTGCAGCAGGATGTTGAAGACATCTGGATGAGCCTTCTCGATCTCGTCGAAGAGGATCACCGCATATGGCCGGCGCCTAACGGCTTCCGTTAGCTGTCCGCCTTCCTCGTAGCCCACGTAGCCGGGGGGGGCGCCGATCAGGCGAGCGACGGCATGCTTCTCCATGTACTCGGACATGTCGATGCGGACCATCGCGTGCTCGTCGTCGAAGAGGAACTCGGCGAGCGCTCGGGCAGTCTCCGTCTTGCCCACGCCGGTGGGCCCGAGAAATATGAACGACCCGATGGGCCGGTTAGGGTCCTGGAGACCCGCGCGGGACCGCCTAACGGCATTCGAGACCGCGTGCACCGCCTCCGGCTGCCCAATCACGCGCTGCGCCAGCTCATCCTCGAGCTTGGCCAGGCGTTCGCGCTCGCTCTCCAGCATCCGCGTCACAGGTATCCCCGTCCACTTGGCGACGACCTCGGCCACGTCATCCGCGCCGACCTCCTCTTTCAGGAAGCGCCGCGCGGCGCCAGGCGACGCGCTAAGCCGGGCGTCCGCGTCGCGCATCTGCTGCTCCAGTTGCGGGATACGCCCGTAGGTTATCTCCGCCGCCTTGCCGAGATCGCCGGCACGCGAAGCTTGTTCGGCTTCGCTGCGGGCGGCGTCGATCTGTGCCTTGATCTGCCCGACGGAGCCTAACGCTTCCTTCTCGCGCTGCCACTGCGCCTTCATCCCCGCGGACTCCTCCTTGAGATCCGCCAGATCACGCTCCAGCGTCTTGCGCCGATCGAGCGCCGCCTTGTCGGTTTCTTTCTGCAACGCATGACGTTCGATCTCGAGCTGACGGATGCGCCGCTCCACTTCGTCGATCTCTTGCGGCAGCGAGTCCATCTCGATCCGCAGACGCGATGCCGCTTCGTCGACGAGGTCGATCGCCTTGTCGGGGAGGAAGCGATCGCCGATGTACCGGTTGGACAACGTCGCGGCCGCAACGATCGCGCCGTCCGTGATGCGGACGCCGTGGTGTGCTTCGTAGCGTTCTTTCAGCCCGCGCAGGATCGCGATCGTATTCTCAACCGTAGGCTCGCCCACGTACACGGGCTGGAAGCGGCGTTCGAGTGCCGCATCCTTCTCGACGTACTTGCGGTACTCGTCAAGCGTGGTGGCGCCGACCACGCGCAGCTCACCGCGCGCCAGCAGGGGCTTGAGCATGTTGCCGGCGTCCATCGCCCCTTCAGCCTTTCCGGCGCCGACGAGCGTGTGCAGCTCGTCGATGAAGACAACGAATTGCCCCTGAGCGTCGCTGATCTCCTTGAGGACTGCCTTGAGGCGCTCCTCGAATTCGCCGCGGAACTTGGCGCCTGCGATCAGCGCGCCGAGGTCCAGCGCGATCAGGCGCTTGTTCTTGAGCCCTTCGGGGACGTCGCCGTTGACGATGCGCTGCGCCAGCCCTTCCGCGATCGCGGTCTTCCCCACGCCGGGCTCGCCGATCAGCACGGGGTTGTTCTTGGTGCGGCGCGACAGGACCTGCATAACGCGGCGGATCTCCTCGTCGCGGCCGATCACGGGATCGACCTTCCCCTTACGGGCCAGATCCGTCAGGTCGCGGGTGAAGCGCTGCAATGCCTGGTACCGGTTTTCCGGAGTCTGGTCGCTCACGCGGTGCGAGCCGCGCACGGCCTTCAGCGCGTCGAGCAAGCCGGCGCGATCGACGCCTAACGCGGCCAGGACCGCCTTGGATTCGCTCCCCTTGGTGTCGCTGAGCGCGAGGAGGAGATGCTCAGTGGAGACGTACTCGTCATCCAGGCCGCGCGCTTCTTCTTCGGCTCTGTCGAAAACCTGGTTCAGCTCGCGCGAAACCGACGGCTGAGCGCCGCTCTGCTTGGGATAGCGCGCAATCTCGCGCTCGAGCTGCGTGTGCAGAGCCGGCAGGGAGACTCCCAACTTCTGCAACAGCGGGGCGACGATCCCCTCGTCCTGACGCACCAGCGCGTCGAGGAGATGCAGGTCGTATACGAGCGGATTGCCGTTGCGCCGCGCCAGGGCGAGGGCATCGTTGAACGCGTCAGTCGATTTGACGGTTAGGCGATCGGGATTGATCATCTTTTTTCGTGCTTGGGACCGCTAGCAGCCACTGCCGCCTATCCGGAATCTACACGGCCAGGCCCGCCTCGTTGAGTTGCCTACTTCCGGCCGGATCTACGCATATGGCTGTGAACGCGCGCCACGGCGGCGGGCGACAAGCTCCCGGCGTGACCATGTAAACGGTTAGGCGCAAGCAAGTCGCCGTGTTAGGCAGGACCGCGTTGCCCGACGCGAGACTCTTTTCATGGGAGGATTGGTATGCGGCTGCGTGACTTCGCCACCCTGCTATTTGTCGCGTTCGCGACTGTTTCGGCGTGCAACGACGACCCCGTTTCCCCCAGTCGGGTAGCCCACGAGGTCTGGCTTGTGGATCAATCCAACTCGCCGGGACTCAGCTACGGCGGCGCTATCCACATTTTCGAGGACACTGCGCTCGCAGGCGGCGCGGCGTCCCCTTCTGCGGCTAGTGTGATCGATCTCGGCCAGGCGACGTCGAGTATGTGCATGGCTGCCA
>JBQTJS010000126.1:0-23629 GCA_052386875.1 Gemmatimonadaceae bacterium | reverse complement strand
TAGGCAGCGGCGGCGCGGGAACGCGCGGCGGAAGCTGCTGGCCCTTACGCAAAATCTCGATGTCGTCCCGCGTTAGGGTCTCGCGCTCCAATAATGCCGCCGCAACCTTGTGCAGTAACTCGAGATGCTCCGTGAGCACACCCTTGGCGCGATTGTACGCGCTGTCGATCACCTTCTTCACCTCGGCATCGACGAGCTGCGCGGTTTGTTCCGACACCTCGCGGCGGCTCCCGATCTCACGGCCCAGGAAAACCTCGTGCTCGTTGTCACCTACGAGGATCGGGCCGATCGACTCGCTGAGACCCCACTGCGTGACATAACGCCGCGCCAACGCCGTCGCCTGCTGGATGTCGCTCGCAGCCCCTGTCGTGACCCGCTCATGCCCGAAGATCAGCTCTTCAGCCGAGCGCCCGCCATAGGCCATCACGATGCGCGCCTCGATCTGCTCCCGCGTGACCGATACGCGATCGTCCTCAGGAAGCGTGAAGGCCAGGCCTAACGCGCGCCCACGCGGCACGATCGTCACCTTGTGCAAGGGATCGTTCCCCTTGACCATCATCGCGCAGACAGCATGCCCGGCCTCGTGATACGCCGTCAAGCGGCGCTCCTCTTCCTTCATCACCAGCGACTTGCGCTCGGCGCCTAACATGACCTTGTCCTTCGCATCCTCGAAGTCGGCCATGAAGATCTTCTCGTGATTGCGCCGCGCCGCCAGCAATGCCCCTTCGTTGACAAGATTCGCCAGGTCCGCTCCCGCCATACCCGGCGTTCCCCGCGCCAGCGCCGTCACGTCGACGTCCTCCGCGATGGGCTTGTTGCGCAGGTGCACGCGCAGGATCCCTTCGCGGCCTCTCAAATCCGGCGCATCCACAACGATCTGCCTGTCAAAGCGCCCGGGCCGCAGCAGCGCCGGGTCGAGCACATCGGGACGGTTGGTCGCCGCGATGAGGATCACGCCATCGTTCGACTCGAAACCATCCATCTCCACAAGGAGCTGATTCAGCGTCTGCTCGCGCTCGTCATGCCCGCCGCCGAGACCAGCGCCACGGTGACGTCCCACTGCGTCAATCTCATCGATGAAGATGATGCAGGGAGCGTGCGCTTTCCCCTGCTCGAACAGATCGCGCACTCGTGAGGCACCCACGCCTACGAACATCTCCACGAAATCGGAGCCCGACATCGAGAAGAAGGGACGTCCGGCCTCGCCGGCAACAGCCTTTGCAAGCAGCGTCTTCCCCGTCCCCGGCGGTCCCACCAACAACGCCCCCTTGGGTAAGCGGCCGCCCAGCTTCGTGAACTTCTGCGGATCCTTCAGAAACTCGATGATTTCCTGCAGCTCAATCTTCGCCTCGTCACAGCCCGCAACGTCGGCGAAGGTGATCTTCGGCGTGTCTCCTGTGAGCAGCTTGGCCTTCGATTTCCCGAAGGAGAATGCCTTGGCCCCACCGGCCTGCATCTGCCGGAAGAGGAAGATCCAGAAGCCGATGAGCAGGAAATACGGGAGGAACTGAAAGAGCGCCGCGCCGATCGAGATGCGCGGCTCCTGAGCGTCTATCTGCACGCCCTTCTCCAACAGCTTGTCGACATCCTTAGGATTGTCTGCGACCGGAAGCCTAACGGTAAAACGCTTGGCCTCCCGATTCTGAACAATGATGCGGTCGCGGAACTCCCCCTGCACGGCGCGCCCATTCTGTACCGTCGCCTTGAGCACATTGCCGCGCTCGAGTTCGCGCAGGTACTGCGTGTAGTTTATCGACGCCGACGACTCGTTGCGTGCGTTCGAGAACTGGATGACCGCGACCGGTATGAGGATCACGAGAATCCAGAACGAGAGCGTCTTCGAGAAGCGGCCCCAGTTGAAGTTCCGTTTCGGAGGCGTGGGTGCCATGTCAGACCTGTATCACTGCAAGCTTGCTATGTACGGTAGGTGTCGGAAGTTCTCGGCGTGATCGAGTCCATAACCTACGAGGAATTCATTCGGGGCATCGAACCCCACGAACTTTGTTGGATACCGCAGGTGCTGCGCGATGTGTTTGTGCAGGAACGCGCAAATCTCCAGCGAGCGCGGCCGTCGCTCTGAAAGCAGCGACATCAGGTGATTGAGGGTTCGTCCAGAATCGACTACGTCCTCTACCAGCAAGATGTGCTTCCCCTCTAGCACGGTCTCGGGATCATACACCAATCGCACCGTTCCGGATGAAGCCATTGCATCGCCGTAGCTCGCGGCAACCAGGAAGTCCACGTGCAGCGGGCGCCTGATACTACGCACCAAATCGCTCAAGAAGATGAAGCTTCCCTTGAGTAAGCCAAGGACGAGAAGATCTCCGTCAGGATACGAAGCCGTGATCTCCTCTCCAAGTTCGCGCACGCGCCGTTCAATTACAGCCTCGCTGTACACGACGCGGCGGACCGCACGACCTTCGAGGCGCGGGTCGGCGGCGGCGGCACCAGCGAACTCAGGGGACAGGGACACGGCGCTCACATACCATATAAGTAGTGCGGCGAGCGGCGCTAACGGTTGCCGCTGACGCCCGGCAGACTCCCGGGACCCAAACAATCTCATTATCCAGGAGCAGCACGGGCCAGCTGCTGCGCTCGCTTACGGGGATGCTTAGCTCGCTGAAGTAGCGTTTAACGCGTCTTAGCTGGGCTGACTGATTCCGCAGGCGATCTCCGGGCCGCCACGCCCGGATCTGAAGTGGCCGGTTGGCATCGACCGCTGCCATCCAAGTGTCTTTTGCCCCAGCGCGGTCGCGGTAAATGGCGCGGGAGACTCTCCGGAAGGTCCATGCGCCGAAGCGCAGTGCCCGGCCGAGCTCGACTGTGGCAGCAGGTGGCTGGCCCGCGTCGCGCCTGGCGAAAAATCCAGCGCGAGTCCGGTCAAGCGACAGGCCCCCCGCCAGCTGCGCCTGCTGGCCAGGGCGAGCACGGACCGCGAAATCGGCCGCGCGGACGACGGCGCGGCGATCCAGGGGGATGCCGAGCGGTGCAACTAGAGCGGGCCATAACAACGCGAGCTCGCGCTGATGCAAACCGTGGAGAGCCTTTGCCGCCACGAAGATGCTGCCGGTTCCCGTCGGCTGGGAAAGCCGAGACGCGGTCCCTTCAACCTGGCGGCGCAAGCGCGCGGCACGGCGGGCGAGGCTGAGCAGGCCGCGCTCGAAGTGCGGCTGCAGCGAACGGATGGCGGGGAGGATCTCGCGACGCACCCTGTTGCGCAGGCGCGCCAGCGAAACGTTGCTGGGGTCGTCGACGAAGGGAACGCGGTGCCTGATCGCATGCCGCCTAACGCTGGATCGCCTAACGCCAAGCAGGGGGTGTAGGACCGGGCTGTCGGCGTAGAGTCCGGCGATGCCGCGGACCGACGCTCCACGCAGGAGGCGCATGAAGACAGTTTCCACTTGATCGTCGCGCGTGTGCGCCGTGACGACCTGCGCGCGCCGGGCTCGGGCCACGGCGTTGAGGAAACGCCAGCGCCCCTCGCGCCACTGCGCCTCGTTGGCGCCGGGCTGTGCCGCGCGCGCCGTGACGAAGGGGATGCCGAGCGAGCGCGCAGTTGACCTAACGAGACGGACAGCGCGGCGCGCATGCTCCCCCGTGCCGTGGTCGAATGTCGCCACTGTGAGCCGCGCGCGGATCGCGCGACGTCCGGCCGCCAGGTGCAGCAGCGTCATCGAGTCCAGGCCGCCGGACACCGCGAGCACGAGCGGACCCTGGGCGCGTTCCAGCGCGCCAACAGCCTTGCGTAAGGCGACGGGGAGTGCTGCGGCTGCGCTCATGTATCGCAATGTAATGACCCTGGCTGTCAGACTGGCCGGTGCGGCGCCGCCTTACTAGCTTCTCCGGCCAGCCAACGGCGCCGGCGCGCCAGGAGAGTTTCTTGGAGACACATGGTCCGCTGGGGACGTTATGGGTAGGGCTCGGGCTCGGCGCATTCTTTTTGGCGCTGACGTGGATGAATATCCTGCTCGGCCACTTGCTCACTCCGCTTTTCCTTATCCCGCTCACGTGGCTTCAGGACGCGATGAAGCGCCGCAAGGCGAAGCGTTCCGCCGCCTCAGTCCCTCGGGCGCGGGCGGGGTGACACCGGAGATGTGAAGTTCGCGTAGTTGAGATGTGGGACGGGGCCTAGCCTCCGTCCCGCTGTCATTTCGGCCCTTTTCTCGGAGCCTAACGGTCCATGGGTACCATCGTCCTGCTCGTCGTGCTCGCGGTCCTCGTGCTGTGGGGGGTCGGCGCCTACAACGGTCTGGTGGCGCTCAAGAACCAGGTCGGGAACGCGTGGAAACAGATCGATGTGCAGCTCAAGCGGCGGCACGATCTCATTCCCAATCTGGTGAACACTGTCAAGGGAGCCATGAACTTCGAGCGCCAAACGCTGGAAGCGGTTGTGGAGGCTCGTAACCGCGCGATCGCCGTTGAATCGTCGGGGGCCGGGGTCGCTGCTACGGCCCAGGCGGAATCTGCCCTAACGGGAGCGCTGCAGCGGCTGCTGGCCGTTGTGGAGGCATACCCGGACATCAAGGCCACGGCGAACATCGGTCAGCTGCAAGAAGAGCTTAGCACGACGGAAAACAAGATCTCCTTCGCGCGGCAGCTCTACAACGACGTGGCCACGCAATACAACACCAAACAGAAGCAGATCCCAACAGCCTTCATCGCCGGGTTCGCGGGCGCCAATCCCGTGGAGCTGTGGGAGATCACGGATGAAGTGGAGCGTGCCGTGCCGCGAGTGGAGCTGGGTTAACGAGGCATCCACCTTGGCGCGAGTGCCTAACGTCGACTACTCGGAGCCTGGCGACCTTTTTACGCAGCAGGCACGCAACCGGCGGCGAGCAGCCTGGCTCATAGCCGCCTTCGTGCTCTTTTTCGCCTGGCTCGGCTTCGGCGGCGATTACATCGCCTATCTCGCCACGCGCGATGCGGCGGGCGATGCTGCAAGCGGCTACCGGCACGTCATCCCCTGGTTCGGGATCGCGCTCACGGCGTTTGGCGCCGGCCTGGCCGCGTACGCTTGGCGGGGGGGTCCGCATCAGGTATTGCGCTCCGCGAACGCGCGCGAGGTGATCGACAGCGACGTCCCCGTGGAACGGCAATTTGTGAATGTCGTCCACGAAATGGCCATCGCGAGCGGAGTGCCGCCGCCGCGCACGTGGATCATCGACGATCCCGACCCTAACGCGTTCGCGACGGGCCGTCACGCGCGCGAGGCGCACATCGCTGTTACGGACGGCCTCCTGCTCACATTAGGTCGCGAGGAGCTGCAGGCCGTTGTCGCGCACGAGATCGGTCACATCAAGAACCTGGACGTGCGGCTCATGACGCTGCTCGCGGCGCTGGTCGGCGCAGTGGCGCTGCTATCTGACGGGTTGTGGCGCGGCATCTTCCGCTCGGGCCGCGTGCGAGGAGGCCGCATGAGCGGCGGCAAGAAGGGGGGCAACCCGGTCGTTATCGTCTTGCTCGTCGTGTGGGCACTCAGCTGGCTGCTCGCGCCGATCATCACTCGCATGCTGGCACTCGGCGTCAGCCGGCAGCGCGAGTATCTCGCGGATGCGCTGGGCGCTCAGTTCACGCGCAACCCATTGGCGCTCGCGAGCGCGCTGGAGAAGATCGAGCAGATGGCCGAGCCGACGCGGCGGATCAAGCGCGGCACTGCGCATCTCTGCATCGCGGATCCTCTGGGACGCCCGGTGAACGACAGGGAGGGGCTTTTCGCGGGGTGGTTTGGCACGCATCCGCCGATGGCGCTGCGGGTCGCGCGCCTCAAGGCGATGGGGTATCGCGCGCGCAAGGCGGAGCCTGCGGGTGCCACTGCGTAGATGCCCGGTGTGGTACCGGGGCGCAGCGGCAGTTGCGCTCTCGTTAGGCATCGCTTGGAGATCGCAGGCGCAGGGAGTCACGCATAGCGCGGCGCCGTGGCGCACAATCGCCACGCCGGACTTCGTGTTCCACACGACCGCAGCGCTTGAGCCGTGGACGCGCCACGTGGCATCGCGGATGCAGAGCTACGCGGGAGCTGTGAACGCGTTCGTGGGACACGACCCCGGCGTCCGGGTGACCGTCGTTGTGCACGATCCTTCGGCGGAGGCGAACGGATTCGCAATCCCCGTGTTAGGCAGGCCGCTGATCGTGCTCTGGCCGACGCCGCCGGCGCCGTCGCTGACGTTCGGCGAGCATCGAGACTGGGGGGAGATACTGGCGATCCACGAGTACGCGCATATTGCGCATCTCACGTACCCGTCGCGCAACGCGCGCGAGCGCCTGCTCTGGTCGCTGCTTCCCGCGCGCATCGGCCCGGTGGCGCGTAAGGCTCCGGCGTGGGCGTTCGAAGGCCTTGCCACGCTGGTCGAGGGGCGCCTAACGGGATCCGGGCGGCCGCATTCCGCGGGTCGTGCGGCTGTGCTGCGGCAGTGGGCGCTCGAGGGGAAGCTGCCGCCGTATGCTGCCCTCGGCCGTGGCGACACGTTTCTGGGTGGGTCGCTGCGCTATCTGGTGGGCTCCGCGTTTCTCGAGTGGCTCGTAGAGCGCAAGGGTGAAGCTAGTCTCGAGCACGTGTGGCGCCGCGTGAGCGCGCGGCAGATGCGCTCGTTCTCCTCGGCATTCGCCGGGGTGTTCGGTGCGGCTCCCGAGGAGCTTTATGGTCGTTTTGTGGTCGACGTTACCGAGCGGGCACTGCGTGCGCGGGATACAATCCTGGCGCGCGGCGCTGTGCAGGGGGAGCTTGTGCAGCGCCTCGCGTTCGGGACTGGCGAGCCGGCCGTCTCCGGCGCCGGGGAGTACGTCGCGCTCGCGCTACGCACGCCTAACGAGCCGTCGCGCCTCGTCGTGTGGCGCACCGGACCCGCCGGGATCGATAGCGCGCTGCTGCGCCGCCGTGCACGCGCCCTGCGGCGCGACCCTCTCGATGTGGCGCCGTTCGATTCCTTTCCGCTCCCCAGACGCGCTCTCGCGACCCTGCGCGCGGCAGCCGGGAGCGGCCACAATCACCCGCGCTGGATGCCTAACGGCGAGGAGTTGTTGGTGAGTCGGCAGGTGCCCCTGGGCGACGGCTCCGGCGCCACGCGTCCGGACCTCTTTCTCTGGCGCTGGAAGACGGGCGCGCTGCGCCGCGTAACGCACGGAGCCGGCGTCAGCTACGCCGATCCTGCGCCGGACGGACGCCGTGCGGCCGGCGTGCGGTGCGATGCCGGTCGTTGTGATCTCGTGCTCGTCGACCTCGAGCGCGGTACCTGGAGCGAGCTGCGAGCGGGGAGTTTCACAACTACGTGGCACCGCCCGCGCTGGTCGCCGGACGGGCGCCGCGTCGCGGCATCGTTACACCGCGACGGGCGCTGGTCCGCCGCAGTTGTCGACGTAGCGACGAGAGCCGTGACGCTGGTCGGACTGGACGCTGTCTCACGGCACTCACCCACGTGGCTGCCGGACGGCAAGCGCGTCGTCGTCGTGAGCGACCGCAACGGCGTCCCTAATCTGGAGGAGCTGGATGTGGACGGCGGCGGCGCAGGGCGTCATCTCACGAGTGTGGTCGGCGCCGTCGCGGCTCCTGAGGTCAGTGCGAGTGACACCACGGTATGGTACCTCGACTTGCATGCACGCGGCCTCGACCTGCGGCGCCTCAGGCCTCGAGCAACGGCGCTGGACCCCCCGTTTTTGGGCGGCTCGCTGGCGCCTGCCGCCCCGGCACGCGCGTTAGGCGGGTCCACGTTCGATTCGACCGTTGTGACCTCGCGTCCGTACCGCTTCGCTGAACGCATCTGGCGTCACTATCCCGGCTTCGGCGGCGGCGCTGACGGCGCTTACGGATTGCTGGCGATCGCGTCCTACGATCCAGCCGGCAAGGTTGCAGTGCTGGCGCAGGGGGCGACGGGAAGCGCCAATGCCTGGCGAGGCGGCTCGTTAGGCGTCGCCACGCGCGCACTGCCGCTCGGCGTGTGGCAGCTCAACGCCGTGCGCGCGCAGGACGCCGCCGAACGACTGAGCGGCGCCGCTCTCTCGCTGGAGCGCAAGATCGACAGCGGCATACACACGTGGAACTTCTTTGCGGCCCTCGGCGGCGGGCGTGCCGAGCCGCGCGGAGGCACAGGTTCGTTAGGTCGCGTGGCCGGCGTGGGCGAGCTTGCGTACACGTGGCGCCGGAGCCATAGCGTCGCGCGCCGGCTGGAGGCGACAACGCTGTTTTCCGCAGGGCGGGCAGCGGGAAGCGACGTGCGCCGCGCAGCCAGTTCGTTAGGTGCCACGCTCGCCGCAGGCCCCCTGCACCTGCAGCTCCGCGCCGCCGGAGGACGCCTGGCGCTGGCGCGCGGCGACAGCGGCCGGGACGCCAGTCACGAGGCATTCAGACTAGGCGGGCTCGAGGTGCCGCTCTTCGACGCCAGGCTCCTACCCCAGCGCATCGCAGCACCGGCCCTGCGCTCCGACACCGCGCGCGGTCGCAGCTATGTGATGTACGAAGCAGCGGCGAGCGGCGGTCCGCTGCCGGCACGGGTCTTCGCGCAGTGGTACCGGCTGCACGACCCGGCCAGCGAGTGGCGGCGAGTGCTCGGTGTCGAGGGACGCCTCATATTCCCTGCAATGGCGTTCGTCGCGCTTCCCAACGTCCAGGCGCGATATGGCCTTGCCTACGTCGTCGATCAGCCGCGCGAGCGGTGGCAAGCGTTCGGGAGCGTGAACTTCTGGCCGTGAGTCGCCGTCACTGGGGTAGACGCGATTGCTGGATTGGCGCCAGTTCACTGGCAGCATCATTGATGGATTGGGGCCGCTCAGTGGCACCATCATTGATGGATTCGCGCGACTAGCAGCGCACCATCAGATACAAGTCATGGTGCGCAGTTGTCGACGAGTCATGGTGCCAGTCCTCAGCTCCCCCTTGTTCGCGAGGCCGACGCGGCGTACTTTGTGTTTCAAAGTACTCTGCCTCGGAGATTAGATGTCAGCCAACGCTCTTCACGCAATGCTCACCCTGCTGGTCGGCTTGAGCGTCGGAGCCCTGTGGCTACGGCTCTTTTGGCGCAAACAGCCAGCGGTGACGAGCGCTCCCCTCCTCGCCCCCGCAGCTGCCGGATTCCTCGGGCTCGGCCATTGGGTCGCCTACGACTTCTCGCTGCAACACTGGGCCGGCGATTTCAGTCTCGCCCAGGCGCTCTTCAACTTCGCGGTGACGCTAGTTTTACTGGCGCGCCGCAACCGGGGCGGAGCCGCACAGCGGCACGCGTAAAAGTCGTTAGGCTCCAGCCGGCGGCACGAGACAGCGACGTCACTACCATGGCCAAAGGCACAGTCCTCATACTTGTTGGACCGGAGTACGAAGACCTCGAGGTCTGGTATCCGAAACTGCGCCTCGAGGAAGCTGGCTACGCGGCGCCGCTCGCCGGCATGGGAGAGCCGAGTTACCGCGGCAAGCATGGGTACCCCGCCACGATGGAGGGGCATGTACGCGAGTGGACCGCCGAGCAGCTGGCGGGTGTGCTGGCCCCCGGCGGATGGGCCCCGGACAAGCTCCGCCGCGACCCGCACGTGCTGCAACTGGTGCGTGACGTGCACGCCGCGGGGAAACTGGTGGCTACAATCTGCCACGGCCCTTGGATACTGATTTCTGCCGGCGTCGTTCGCGGCAGGCGCCTGACGAGCACTGTAGGCATCCGTGATGACCTGACCAATGCCGGCGCCACGTGGGTGGACGCCCCGGTCGTCGTGGACGAGAACATAGTCAGCTCGCGCGTGCCGAAAGACTTGCCGCAGTTCGCGTCCTCTATAGTGGACTGGCTGGATAGGCACGCCTAGCGTGTCGCCGGGCGGCCGTGCATCGTCCGTGCTTCAGAGACCATGCCCGTTTCCGCCTATCGAGCCGCCGACCGACGCGGCCTAACGCTGATCGAGGTTATTGTCGCCCTCGCATTGCTGGGCCTGGGAGCGGCGTTGGTGTTCCCATTAATGTGGCCGACGCCGCCTCGAGTGCAGGAAGAGCCGCTGCAGCGCCTCGTGTATCGGGCGCGAGCCCTGGCAGTCGCGCGCGCTGAGCCGCTGCGACTGACGATTGGTCGGGATGGAGATTGGGCGATTGTATCCGGCGTTACGCCGGACTCCGGTGCCATCGAGAGCGGCGCGCTGTATGCGCCGCCTGCCGGCGCCGCCGTGGTGCGCGTGACGGAGCTGGGGATCTGCCTGGCGGGGATTTCCACGCCGGGGTTGCGGCAGGGGCTTACGATCGACGCGGTGTCTTGCAGGGTGACGCCGTAGGCTCTCGCAGCTCGCCAATACGTCCTCTGTCCCATGTCGCTGCTCGAGTCCCTCGTTTCACTGGCAATCCTCGCCGTCGCAGCGGTCGGCTTTCTAGGGTCCTTCCAGCAGGCGGCACGCAGCGCGCGAGCAGCCGAGCTGTGGTTGCGTGGGACACAAATCGCGGAAAGCGTGATGGAAGCGCGCAAGTCCGGCGCGGAGCCGCTGCCTAACGAGCCCGGCTTCGCAGCAACGGTGGAGGAGAGGCCGTTCGTCCCGGGACTCGTCGTGATCGACGTCGCTGTACAGCTTCCCGACGGCCAGCGCATGACGCTGCGGCGCGTGAATCCGGAATGAAGCGGTCGGGCTTCACGTTGCTGGAGGTGATCGTCGCGATCACGGTCGCGGGGCTCATTGCGCTGGCCGCGCGCGCCGCCCTGCTAGGTGGTCTCGACACTGATGAACGGCTGCGCCGACACAGCGCGCGCACAGAGGGGGACGCCCGCTTCCGATCGCTGGTGGCACAGGCGCTGCGCCATCTGGCCGACGCACCTGCGCCGCTGGAACCTCCGTTCGTCGTGCGCGACACTGTGCTGCCGGACGGCACGCGGAGTCACACGGTCGACTTCTACACACGCGGCTTCGCCGATCCGGCGGGCTCGGGCTACGCTCAGCGAGTACGCCTGGCGCCCTCGGAGGGGGGAGGCCTAACGATTGTCGCCCCGGCCACGCCGGATGCCCCTTCGCTTTTCGGAGTAGCCGGAGGGCTTGTGGCGGTGAACGTACAGGCGCGGCGCCGGGGAGACGGCCACTGGTTAGGCGATTGGCCCGGCGGGACTCAACGGCCCGCCGCCGTCGTGCTCGCCTTCGCGACTGTCGACGGATCGCCCATCTCGCCGTTGGTCGTGCACGCGCTTCTCGAGGAGCGGCCGTGATCGCTGCAACGCGGCGCGGCAGCACACTTGCCCTCGTTGTGTGGACGTTGGCGGTGCTGGGCGCATTGTCGCTCGGCGTCACATCGCGAACCCGTTCGGCGGTGGCGCTGGCATCCAACGCGCGCGCGGCTCTGTCGGCTCGTTATGCAGCCGAGAGTGGAATCGTGCTGGCCGTGCACGCCATCGAGGACTCCCTGGTGTCGGGGATGGACTCCGCGCAGCGGCTCACGATGCTCAACACGCTGGCGCGCGCGCAGTTCGCTGTCACGGACGGCGGGTTTGGCGACACGCGCATGGCTGTCGCCGTGGAAGACGTAGGCAGCAAGCTCGATCTCAATTTCGCGTATGTCGAATCGATAGCGGAGCTGTTGGCGTCTTACGGCAACGCGACGGCCGCACGCCGCACGGCCGTGGCGATCCGCGCGCACATCGGCTCCGGCCTCACGCCCGTGACCCCGGCGTTGCCGGACGAGTCGTTCACAAATGCGCTCTCTCCCTCTCTCCCTCCCCCTCGCTCCTCCTCTTCCTCTGCGACTTTCCGCGGCGCGACTAGCCGCATTTCGGCGACCGAGGCAATTGGTGGCGGCCGAATGGGTGCTGCACGTTTCCTGACGAGCCTCGATGAACTGATGCGCATCCCCGACGTGGATCAGCCACTGATTGCACGCGCGGCCGGCGATCTCACGGTTGACGGCGACGGCACGACGAACCGCCTGACAGCCAGCGCGCCGGTGCTGCGCGCGGCGCGCGGTGCTCTCAGCGATGCGCCGAGTCGGCTGCGCCTGGTCAGTCGCGGGTGGCTGGATGGCCACACACTGACGCACGAGATCGAGGCCGTCTACGCCATCGAAGGGGAGCGGCTGGCGCTGGTCCGCTGGCGGGAGCGGAGCCGGTGATGTCGCGAGTGGGGGTGGAGCTGACCGCGACACGCGTCCGAGCCGTTAGGCGCGACGCGTGGGGTCGCTTGCGCGCCAGCGCGGATCTGGCCTGGGACCCTGAATCACCCGATGCCGTGATGCCGGCGCTGCGTCGTGCGCTTGGCGGCAGCGCTTCCGAGGTACGGCTTGCAGTGAGCCCTCTCCTGCTGCGGATCAAAGAGGTCGCGCTTCCCGCAATACATCCGCGCGAGCAGTGGCGCGCGCTGGCGCTGCAACCGGGCCGCTACTTCGCCGACGCCGGTGAGAGCAACGCGTTAGGCATCGCGTGGCATGCTCCTTCGCGCATGGCTTTCGCGCTCGTCGCTGACAGTCTCGATCGCTGGACGCGGGCTTTCAGCGCGCTCGGGCCGGTGACAGCCGTGCTCCCCGGCCCGGCGGCGCTCGCCGCCGCAGCGTTGCCCGACGGTTCGTATGAGATCGCCGCCTCGGCGGACCGCACGGCGACAGCGAGCTTCACGCGTGGCCGCCTTGCGCACGTGCGGCTCGTCCGGGTTGGAAGCGCGCAGCAGCAGCAACTGCCGCCGCTGGATGGGAAGTGGGGGCGCGGGGGCAGAGGGCACGGCGGGGAATGGCGTGCGGCGATAGGTGCGGCCGAAGCGCGCGCGATCGAGGACTGGGAATCGTTAGGGACTCTCCAGACACAGCGGGTCTTTCGCGCCCGGCGGCGCCGTGATGTCGTCGTTGCGGCTTTGCTCGCTGCCGCGGCGCTCGTGGCGGCGGCCGCGGCTTGGGACGCGGCGCGTAGTGCGTACGCCAATCGCCTGGATGCAGCCATCGCGGCGGCCGAACGCGAAGCCGAGCCGGCTCTCGCCGTGCGGCGGCGCCTGGCGGGCCTGGATCGGGAGGCGTCCCTGCTGCGCACGGCAGCGACCCCACACGTGGACGTGCTGGAAGCCCTGGCGACGCTCAGCCGGAACCTGCCTAACGACGTCGTCGTATCGCGCGTCCGGCTGGCCGGCGCCGAGTGGCAGGTGAGCGGGCGCGCGCGCAGTGCGGCTGCCGTGGTTCCAGCCCTGGAGCGCGATCCTCGCCTCGCCGATGTGCGCGCCACGTCGCCGTCGACCCGCTTTCGCGAGTCGGCGCAGGACTTCGAAACCTTCGCCGTGTCTTTCCGTGTTCGGCCGTCCGATTGAAGCGCGCGAGCGGCGCACGCTCGTGCTGGCCGCGATCGTCAGTGTGGTCGCGCTCGTGGCGGCGTACGCAGTGCTGCCGTACGCGCGGCGCTGGGCAGCGCGTGAGCAGGCAATCGCCGGCAAGCGGGAGCAGCTCGCGCGTCTGCAGTGGTTGGTGCGCAACGAGGCTCGCCTAACGCGCACGGCTGACGAGCGAGAGCGTGCCCTCGACGCCGCGCCACGCCGGCTGCTCGTCGGTGAGACGGCGAGCCTCGCCGCTGCCGAGCTGCAGCGCGTCATCCAGGAGCTGGCTAACGCCAGTCAGCTGGACGTGCAGCAGATCGACGTCGCCGGCGACGCGGCGGCAGTTGTCGCTGAGCGGGTCGGGGCCCGCGTCGCGGCGACCGGCGATGTCATCGCCGTCGCGGAGTTCCTGGAGCAACTGACACGCGGCGCCACGTTCATCGACATTGAAGACGTGGACCTGCAGCCCAACCCTGTGCTGCGTGGTGAGGCGCTGAGGCTCGCTGTCTCGCTGCGCGCGCCGTACGTGCAGCCATGACAGCCGCCGGCGCCGCAGCTGTGATCCGCACCCTGCGCTACGCGGCGGGGGCTCTCCTCGCGGCCGCCGTGATCGCGGTCATTTGGCGGCCGCCGCTCGAGGCGCGTTTACCCGACGAGGCTGCGGGCTCACTGGCGGGGGACAGCTTGACGGCGCTGCCGACGGCCGCTGCCGAGCGTGGCGGCGATACGCGTCTGATAATCGATCACAATATCTTCGCGACTTCGCGGCGAGCACCGTCGCGTCGTTATGCGCCTGACGCGGGGGCGGGTCCGGCGCCCATGGCGGACGTATCTGCGTTTGCCGATCCCATGCTCGGGACGGCGCCGCCCACACTTCTGGGGACCGTGCTCCAGGACGGGAACGCCCGCGCTCTGCTCTTGGCACCGGGCGATTCGGCAGCCCGCTTCTATTCGGTCGGCGAGCGCGTCGCGGGATTCCGTGTGCGCACGATCGAGTCACGTCGCGTGGTGCTTGTCGGTCCGACCGGACGTATTGTGCTGGACCTTTCGAAGCCTAACGAGGACAAACCGTGATGCGGCGAAGCGTAGCAACGTTCCTGGCCGCGGCACTCGCCGCGCTGTTCCTCGGCACGGCTGCCGCCGCGGCGCAGGAGCCGCCGCGCCCGACGCGCCTCGATTTCGTGAACGCTCCCCTCGCGGACGTGCTGAGGACGATCACCGGCGCCTTAGGTATGAGTGCCGTTGTAAGCGAGGTTCCTGACAAGCGCGTGTCGTTCTCCAGCGCCGGGCCCATCGGCCGCGCCGAGCTGGTGGCGGTCCTGGAATCGCTGCTCGACGGCAACGGCCTGGTGCTGCTGCAACGCGGCTCCGTCGCGCAGATAATGCCGGCCGAGCAGGCGCCCCCTCCCACGGAGGTTCGTGTCGGATTCGACCTCCCAACGCCGGCACCGTTAGGGCTGATCAGCCAACTCGTACCGCTGCAAGGTATCCGCGCCGAAGAGGCTGTGGACGCGCTGCGACGGGTGGCTCCCAAGAACGCGCGGATCGAAGCAGTGCCGCGCAACAACGCCGTGCTGCTCACCGACCGCGGCGGGAATATAGCGCGCTACTTGGCGTTGCTGCGCATCCTCGACGAGCGGCCGCAAGGCGAAGCCGGGCTCGCCACGTACGTTGTCCCTCTCAAGTTCGCCGACGCCGACGAGATGGCGTCCGCGTTAGGCCAGCTCTTCGGAATCGCGGTGGCGACTTCGCGCGGCGCCTCGCTCGCCGAACGCTCACTCACGTCGACACTGGGCCAGTTCCGGCTGCGCGAGATGGAAGCGTTCCAGGCGCGCCGCGACGTCCCAATCATTCCGCTGTACCTGCCGCCGCAGACGACGCCGCGCGACACAAGCCAAGCCGCCGCGGGACAAGCGCCCGGGACCCTCGTGGGCCGCACTACGATCGTTGCCAGCGTGCCGACCAACTCGCTGATCATCCGCACATCGCCCGCCAATTTCCCGTTGCTGCGCGAAACGATCGAGCAGTTGGATACGCGGCCGCCGCAGGTCCTCCTGGAGGTTGCCGTTGCAGAGATCACGTTAGGCCGAGGTGAAGAGTTCGGCATCGATTGGATCACACAGGGAGGAAGCACGACGGCACGCCTGGGTCATCCGGATTTCGCGGACTCGGTCACCAGCCTCGGGGACTTCGTCGTGAAGGTCGTCTCGCTCGAGCGCGTGGATGTGCGAGCGCTGCTCCGAGCGCTGGCGTCGCGCTCCAACGTGCGCGTGCTTTCTACGCCGCAGGTGCTCGCGGCCAACAACCGCGAGGCGCGCATCCTCGTGGGGAACAAAGTTCCCTTCGTCGCGTCGACCCGCCTCGGCAACGACGTGGCACTCGACCGCACAGTGCAATACCAGGACGTGGGTACGAATCTGATAATCATCCCGACGATCAACTCGGACGACTACGTCAGCGTCGAGGTGCTGCAGGAAGTGAGCACCCTAACGACTCAGACAATCCAGGCCGCGCTCAACGCCCCGGTTATCTCCACGCGTGAGGCATCGACACACGCCATTATCCGCAACGGACAGACGGTCGTGATCGGAGGACTGATCGGGAACACAATCGAGGTGCGCGACAGCGGCATCCCCTTCCTCAAGGATCTGCCGATCATCGGCTACTTCTTCAAGCGCGAGAGCCGCAATCGCACGCGCAGCGAGATCGCGATCTTCGTCACTCCGTACATAGTGCGCACGGATGCCGACGCAGATGCCATCCGCGAACGCACGCGCAGCCGGCTCGACAGCGTGGGAACTCCGGGCGACTCCATCCGGCGCAAGCCGTGAACGGAGCGCCTGTCAACCTGCGAGAGGCAGCTGTCTCCGAGTGGGCGCTGCGGCTTTCGCCGCGCTATCTCGATCAACACTGCCTGATCCCGTTAGGTCCGGACCAGGACGGCGCCCTCGTGATGGCCGCGGGCGAGCCGGTCACGCAAAGTACGCTGGACGAGTTGGAGGGGTTCTTCGAGCGGCCCGTCCGGCTGATCCAGGCGAGCGCCGGGGAAGTCCGTGCCGCGATAATGGCCGCGCGACAGGAGAGCGAGACAGCTGTCGAACCGGGACGCAACGGCGACGCCGCGGCGGCCGGCGGCCTGCCTGACGAGACGTCGCTTGACGACTTGCGTGCGCTCGCGTCGCAAGCCCCCGTGGTACGCCTCGTAAATGTCTTGTTGCTCGATGCGCTGCGCGGCCGCGCCAGCGATGTGCACTTCGAGTCTTCGGCGCGCGACGGACTGCGCGTCCGCTACCGGCTGGACGGCGTGCTGCACGACGTGTCGCGGCTGAGCGGCCCCGAGGCAGCCGCCGTTATCAGCCGGGTGAAGATCATGGCGGGCCTGAACATCGCGGAGCGGCGACTGCCGCAAGACGGCCGCTCTCGCGTTAGACTCGCCGAGCGGGACGTCGATCTGCGCGTCGCCACGCTCCCGGCGTTGCACGGAGAGAGCATCGTCGTACGTCTGCTCGATCACGGCCAGCAACAGCTCGGCCTCGCCGAGTTAGGCATGAGCCGGCCCATCCAGGATGCGCTCGAGCGCGTGACTGCGAGCCCGAGCGGACTGCTGCTCGTGACCGGCCCCACAGGCTCGGGAAAGACGACCACGCTGTACGCCGCGCTGGCGCGCCTCAACGTCCCCGGCGTCAAGATCCTCACCGTCGAAGACCCCGTAGAGTATCAGATCCCGGGCGTCGTACAGATGCCTGTCAACCGCAAGGCGGGACTGACGTTCGCCGGCGCACTACGCGCCATGCTGCGCCACGATCCGGACATCATCATGGTCGGTGAAATGCGCGACGGTGAAACTGCGGCAATCGCCGTCCAGGCGGCGTTGACCGGGCACCTCGTCTTTTCCACCTTGCACACGAACGACGCTCCAGGGGGCGTGACTCGTCTCGTGGATATGGGCGTAGAGCCGTTCCTCGTGAGCGCCACTGTGCAGGCAATACTGGCGCAACGCCTGGTGCGCACGTTATGCGACAACTGCGCCGAGCCGTGCATGCCTAACGAAGTCGAGCTGGCGTGCTTCGCCGCCCCGCCGGCAACCCCGGCGCCGCGCGCGTCGTTCAGGAAGCCCCGCGGCTGTCCTGCCTGTTCAATGACCGGTTACCGCGGCCGCAGCGGACTATACGAGCTGCTGATCCTCGACGAACGCTTGCGCCAAATGATCGTGCAACGTCGGCCGCTCGACGAGCTGCGTAGCCTCGCGCGAGACGCCGGTATGACCACGCTAGCCGAATCCGGTTGGGAACTGGCCGCACGCGGCGCAACTTCGCTGGCGGAAGTGGCGCGCGTCACCGGAGTCGGCGCGCCCTCTTAGCTGCATGGCTGCAACCGCGCGACAGTATCGGTACCGCGCCGCCACCCCTCAGGGCGAGCTGGTAGCAGGTGTGCTCGCAGCCGAATCCGAGAGGGCAGCTCTCGCCTCGCTGGAGGGTCGCTCGCTCATCCCCGTGGAGCTTGTCCCGGCCGGGACCACGGCCTCGCGCAGGAGAGTCGTCCGCTGGCCGGGCCGAGATGCAGGACTCGCGGTGTGGTCGCGCACGATGGCGACGATGCTCGCCGCCGGGCTCACACTCGACCGCGCTTTGGCTTTCGGAGTCGCGCACTCGCCGGAACAGACGGCCCGAGATGCCTCGCAGCACCTGCGCGACGCCGTACAACGCGGCGAGACTGTCTCGAGCGCAATGCGCGGCATGTCGCATCTCTTTCCTTCAGTGGTGAGCGCGATGGTCGCCGCCGGCGAAGAAGGTGGCGCGTTGGACGCGGCCTTCGCCCGGGTCGCGGCATACCTGGAGGAGCGCGAGAGCCTGCGCCGGCGCTTGCGAGACGCGCTGTCGTATCCGGCGCTACTCGCGATCGTCGCAAGCCTCGCTCTCGCGGTGCTCCTGCTCTTTGTCATCCCGCGTTTCGCCACGATGCTGGAGGAGTTAGGCGGCACGCTGCCGTGGACGACACGACTCTTGTTAGGCGCCAGCGCTGGGGCCGTAAGGGGCTTGTGGTTCCTGCTCCCCGCTGCGGCAATCATGGTTTTCGCGGCTCGCGGTTGGATGAAGGGGACGGATCGTCGGCGCCGCTGGCATGCGGCGCGCCTGCGCGCTCCGCTGTTCGGCCACATCGAAGAGGGGATCGAAAGCGGCCGTTTCCTGCGCACGTTCGCGCTGTTGCTCGAAAGCGGCGCTACGGTCCCTACGGCGCTGCATGTAGCGCGGTCCTCCGTGTCCAACGAAGATCTCGGGCGGCGTCTCAGTGCTGCGCTTCAAGACGTCCAGCGAGGAACGTCCATCGCGCAGGCGATGGCCGGTACGCTCCCACCCCTGGCTCTTGAGCTGATAGCTGCCGGAGAGGAGAGCGCATCATTGAGCGACCTGGCCCGGCAGGCAGGCGACCGGCTGGACGACGAGGCACAGCGGCGGTTGCGCGCACTCGTCGCTTACATCGAACCCGCACTTATAATTGGGTTTGGATTCCTGGTCGCCTTCGTCGCCCTGGCAATGCTCCAGGCGATCTACAGTGTGAACAGCGCCACCGTGATTGGGGCCGGAAGGTAGAAGCAAACACATCGCGTCGGTCATGTGGGTAGTGTCCGGGTACCACCGCCGTGTCTTGATGCTAGCGGCTTGTTCCTAGCTCATTTTTATTGATGCTTATGCTTCCCCCTCCCCCTCCCCCTCCCTCTTCCCCTTCCCGTCTACGCCGCGGCTTTACGCTCCTCGAGCTAGTCGTTGTGATCATCGTCCTTGGTCTCTTGGCCGCCATTGTTGCCCCTCAGATCCTTGGACGCGTGTCGGACGCGCGGACTACAGCTGCCCAGACACAGGTGGAGCTGCTCGGCACGGCGCTGGACAATTACCGGCTGGACAACGGCGTATATCCCACGACGGAGCAAGGGTTAGCGGCGCTGCGCGAGAGGCCCACGCAAGCCCCTAGCCCAACCAACTGGCGCGGACCGTATTTGCGGAAAGCGGTCCCTCTCGATCCCTGGGGGAAGGGGTACCTGTATCGCAGTCCGGGTGAGCGCAATCCGACAGCCTATGACCTTTCCAGCCTGGGGCGTGACGGCAAGCCGGGGGGCGAGGGCGAAGATCGCGACGTGATTGGTTAGGCAGCACCGGCCGGTTGCTGCGTCGCTGCAACGGGCGCCGTTTGTCCGCATGTCACTTTGTCCACCACGACTGTGTCCTGGCTGGACCGCCGCGTGTCGCGCGCCACACAAGCGGCGCCGATCGAGTCGCAGGCTGTGCGCCACGACACCCCTGGGTTAGGGGGGAAAAGCCCTCCGCGTGTCTAGATGTTTTGGGTCGGGGGGCGTCGTAACGACCGGAGGCTGCAGGACGTCGTTTTCGCGGGAGAGTTGACTTAACAACGCTGAACGCGAATAGTGGCGCAAACGAGGCGGCACCTAACGCAACCGCAGGCACGCACGCAGGAGCGACGCGCATGTCACAAACCGACAGCGACACCGTGATGGCACTGGAAGACGCGACCGTGACCACGGACGCAGATGAGCGTGAGGGGGATGCGGGAGAGTCGGTCGAGCGCCGGTCGCGGCGCGACCTGCTCAAGATCACCGCGGCGCTGGCCGGGGCGACGTTGCTCCCGGCGCGGAGCGCGCGGGCCCAGCGCATCGCGCGGCCGCGGCCGAAGATCTATTCCGGCTTCAACGCGAACACGCCGAATCCCGGGAAGGAAGCCATTAGCCGGCTCGTTAGGCGAGTGACTCACGGCATCACCGACGAAGATCTGCAGCGTGCCAAGCAGCTTGGCTTCACTCGCTACGTTGAAGAACAGCTCAATCATACGGCGATCAGCGACAGCGCCGTCGAGCAGTACGTCGCGGCGACGTTCCCCACGCTGACTCTCGACCACACGGCGCTGTATTCGATGGACCAGCGACAGGTGTTCGATCAGTTGGTGCGCGCGACGTTTTATCGCGCGGTCTATTCCAAGCGCCAACTGTACGAGCGCATGGTGGAGTTCTGGAGCGACCACTTCAACATCAACTGGGAAAAGGTCCTGTACCTGCAGACAATCGATCAGCGCGAGGTGATCCGCAAGCACGCGTTAGGCAAGTTCCCCGACATGCTGCGCGCTTCGGCGCACAGCGTCGCCATGCTGGCGTATCTGGATAACACGCTTAGCCGCGTCAACCGCGTGAACCAGAACTACGCCCGCGAGCTGCTCGAGCTGCATACAGTGGGCGTGGACGGCGGATACACTCAGGCCGATGTAGAGCAGGCCACGCGCATCCTCACCGGCTGGACGGTGCGCAATCGCGGCGAGTTTTATTTCGACCCGACGGGTCATGACTTCGGCGAAAAGACAGTCATGGGCCGCACCTATCCCGCGCAATCGCCGAGCGTCGGTGCCGGCGCGATCGCGGAAGGTGAACAGCTGCTCTCTTTCCTCGTGACGCATCCCAGCACCGCGAAGTTCATCGCGCGGAAAATGGCGCGCTGGATGCTGCAGTACGAGCCGGCGCAGACGCTGGTCGACGCGGTGGCGGCGGAATACACGCGCACAGGCGGCGACATCAAGGCGATGCTGCGCAAGATCCTGACGCCGGCCAACCTCATGGCGGCGCCGGCCAAGCTCAAGCGGCCGAACCACCTGATCATATCGAGCGTGCGCTCTCTCAAGCCTAACATCACCAATCAGGCGCGGCTCGCTTTCAGCTACATGATCTACCTCGGCATGCCGTACTTCCAGTGGGACGACCCGGACGGCTATCCCGACCGCGTGGACTTCTGGGCCGGGACGATACTCCTGCGCTGGAACTACGCGAACTTCATCGCCACCAACACGACGGACGCGCGTGTAGATGTCACGCGCTTCCGCACAGTAGATACACCGGACGGGATCTGCGCTGCCATCAGCAAGCAGTGCTTCGGCGATGAGATGCCGGCTGCATTTCGAGCGCAGCTCACGGCCTTTCTGGCCGCGGCTCCGCTGACCGACGCGCGTGTGCGCGATGCCATAGGCCTCGCGATCAGCTCGTCGCACTTCATGTATTACTAGAGAGCCTAACGGATCCCTTCCTCAATCCCCCCCATCAAGCAAGAGAGAGCCGACGATGACGGATACCCTAAAGCACGACTGCGACGCGTGCGCCGAGTACAACGAGCTCTCGCGCAGGCAGTTCATCGGCGAGGGGTTCATGTTAGGCGCAGGAGTCTTCGCGACAGCGATGTATCCGGAGTGGTTGCCGCACGTTGTGCTTGCGCAGACGGCCAATTCGCGAGACATCATAGTCTCGGTGTTTCTGCGCGGCGGATCGGACGGCCTGTCGATGGTCTATCCATACAACGATCCGCTGTTCTACGCGGGTCGCCCGACAATCGCGATCCCGCGGCCGGACTCCTCCAACACGGCGCAGCGCGGTATCGTCATCGACAATACTTGGGCCGTGTCGCGGCCGCTCGCACCGATCCTGCCGGCGTATCAGGCTGGAGAGTTGCTCATCCTGCACGCCAGCGGCTCGGTGGACCCGTCGCGGTCGCACTTCGACGCGCAGAAGTTCATCGAGGTCGGCAAGCCGCGCGACCCCAACGTGGCCACGGGTTGGCTCGCGCGTCACCTTGCGACAGCCCCTCCGTTGCGCACCAGCGCGCCGTTGCGCGCGTTAGGCCTGTCCGACGGACTGGCTCGCACTCTTGTCGGAGCACCCAAGACGCTCCCGATCAGCGATCCCGCCAACTTCGGCCTGCAAGGCAATGTCGCAACGCGCCCCGAGCGCACTGCATTCATCCGCAGCGAGTACGAGTTGAGCGCGGAACCGGTGCGCGCATCGGCGCTCGACGCGATGAACACGATCGGCCTGCTGCAGCAGCTGAATATCACCGGTTATCGGCCCGCCAACGGCGCCGTCTATCCGAATTCGGCCTTTGGAAGAGCGCTGCGTTCCTGCGCCGCGCTCATCAAGGGAGACATCGGCGTCGAGGCGTTGCACGTTGACATCGGCGGTTGGGACACGCACGCCAATCAGGACCCGCTGGCGGGCTCGATGTTCAACACGATGAACAACCTCTTCGGCTCGTTAGGCGCGTTCTGGCAGGACGTTATAAACGGCGGCTACCCCGGCGGTGTGACAGTCATAGTCATCTCCGAGTTCGGCCGCAACGTCCGCGAGAACGGCACACGCGGCACGGACCATGGCCGCGGCAACGTCATGTTCTGCATGGGTAAGGGGATCGCGGGCGGCCGAGTTATGGTGAACACGTGGCCGGGACTCGCCATCGAGAACCTGGAGAATCGCGCCGACCTGCGCGTCACGTTGGATCACCGTGACGTATTAGCCGAGATCGTGTCAAAACGGCTGGGGAACAACCAGGTGAACGTCGTATTCCCGGACTATACGGCCACGTTCCGCGGTGTGACGAAGTAAGGAAGGTTGCGGCCTACCTAACGAGTACTTCGCCAGCCATGCCCGGATGTAGCGTGCAGTCATACGGGAAAAGCCCCGCGCCGGCAAACGTGCGCGAGACAGCTGCGTTGGCCGTCGCCTGGATGTCCTGCGGCGCTCCGGCTATCCTGTCGAAGATCACGTTATGCGCCCGCTGCGGGAATTCCCAACGCACGGTCCCGCCCTGGGGGATGATCACCTGGAAGGGAACGAATACATCGCCCGGCGGCATTGTTACGACGGCGAGGTTCGGCGTCGAGCGCACCGCGAGCGAGAGCGTCCCCACTTTGCCTCCCGCGCGCGCGCTGATCGTCGCATTCCCGGCCGAGACGCCCGTGACCTCGCCGCGCGATGAGACGGCCGCCACTGTGTTAGGCGTCGCGCTCCACTCGAAACTCGTGGTGACCGCATTGCCGGCCGCATCGATGGCAGCCACACTCAGCTGGACCTTCTCGCCAACCGCTATCGAGGGGACCGGCGCGGCGATGAAAATGTTCACGATCGCCGCGTCCGGACCCGCTCCGCCCCCCTCACCGCAAGCCGCGGCGAGAGCGGCTATGGCTGCTGTAATGAGGCCAAGTGCGGCTCGCATGGGGGACCTCGTTAAGAATCGCCGGATACCGACGACTCTGGACAAGAGGACGTTAACCGGCAAGTCGGACGATTCACACAGCACACGCTCGGACTACTGTTGGACGCGCGACGTCAGGCGCGTCCCTGACTTGTTAGCATCTATCCCACTTTCAGGGCACCGGGAGTCGCCATGAGATTGACGCGCGCTTCTTTAATCGCCAGCGCCATTGTCGCAGCCGCGGTTACCTTCGCCGACGCAGCATCGGCGCAGACCTGCCTTGGCTACCCCTCGTTTCGGCGGGGCGCGGTGCGGGTGAACGCCGGCGGCTACACCTCCAGCGACGGTCAGGCCTATGCTGGAGCGGTCAGCGCCGGCCGAGCTGACGGCGT
>JBQTJS010000125.1:0-2946 GCA_052386875.1 Gemmatimonadaceae bacterium | reverse complement strand
GCGCGGCGCTCCTCGTACACGGAGAGTCCCTCCGACAGCCAGCGCGGCACGCGATGCGCACTCGCGCCTAACGTGAACGTGTGCGCCAGCTCGTGCCACAGCGTGGACCCCCAATTGTACCGCCCGGGATCGCGCGCCGCCGGCGCCAGCAGCGCCACGACAGGCCCGAAGCTCACGCCTAACGCGTCGAGGCCGGCCAGGCCGACCGTTCGCACCGAAAAGTCCGCGTCGCTGCGATACAGCTCTATGCGCACGCGGCCCGCCGGCCGCCACTGATAGCGCGACGCCAGTGCCGCGAACGCACGCTCGGCGAGCGGCAATGCGTACAGGCTGACCAGCGCCGCGTCCTGCTTCTCGACCACGAGCGTCACATGCTCGCCCTCGAGTTCCTCGTACTGCGGCGCCGTGTCGAGCAGGTCCAGCGTGTTCTTCGTCCACACATCGTAAGGATCGCGTGCGAACGCCAGCTCCAAGCGCTCGCGTCCCTCGCCGATCGCTCCGACGCGCAGAAGATTGCTGCCGAGCAAGGCGAGCGCCTTGGCGTCAGCCGTGTCGGCCGTTAGAGCCCGCCGCGCGAAGTCAGCCGCCTGACGATACAGCCGGTTGCGACCGGCGATTTCGGCGAGCGTGCTGAAGTAGGCGACCTCGTCGGGACTGCGCGCCGTTATGCCGGCCGGAACCGCTAGAGCGCCTGACGAGTCACCTCGCAGGAGCCGCACTGCCTCGAGGGCCGCCAGGGCGGTCGCGTGTGTAGCGTCGGCCTGCAGCGCGCGTTGAGCGGCGGCGCGTGCATCATCGAATCGTTCGTGGTCCAATAGCACCATCGCTTCGAGCGCGCGCAAATCAGCATGGTCCGGAGCGACCTCCAACGCGCGGGTCAACGGCGTCAGCGCGTCGCCGCCGCCCACGCCGCCTCTCCCCTCCAGCCGCCTCAGGCGAGCCATGAGGCCGAGCGCGAGCGGATGTCGCGGATTGCGCGCCAGCAGCGGATCGAGGGTCGCCTTCGCGTCGGCGAAGTTGTACTTGTCGAGGAACAGCGCAGCAACTTCCAGCGTTGCTTCGTCGTCCGAGGTGTCGCGGGCGAGCGCCTGGTCGAGCGCCCTGAGGGCATCGCGATATAGCGACGGCTGGTCGCGACCCAAGTAGCGGCAAGCGAGCGCGACGGCGAGCAGCTCGTGTGCGCCTAACGAAGCCGCGCGGGCGTTGTAAATATCGATGAAGCTGCCGAACGCCGCCATCGCGGCGGCGCCGGAACTCGCGTCAAAGTCGAGGCGAGCCAGCTCGAGACGCGCGCGGAGGGAGTCCGGCGCACGCGCTGCGACGGCGCGCTCGAAGGAGGCGCGCGCGGCGGAGTCGCGGCCGCGCGACCGTTGCACGCGTCCCAGCAGCGTCAGCACGGCCGTCCCTCCCGGCCGGCCGGCATAACGCACGCCTAACGACTCCGCCTCGGCTGCGCGCGCCAGCAGGAACAGCGTACCCAGCTGCAGGCGCGCCGCGGCCATGTCGTTCGAGTCCGCTGCGAGTCGCCGCTGCAGCCCGGCGAGCGCGTCTTCATAGCGACCTGACCGCAGAGCTGACTCTGGCGCGAGCGCAGGCGTGCGAGACGTGTCGCTCTGAGCACATGCGCTGCTGCTCGCTAGCGTGAGCGCGCCGAGCGCGAGGAGACGTCGCCAGGGCGGCATGTTTAGGGCCTGCGCGGAGTAGTGCTCAGCTCGCGCAGCGATCGCGCGATCTGTGCCAGCTCGACGAGAAGGTCCTCCAGGCGGCGATCGTATTCTGTTGCGGTTAGCGATTGCCGCACGCTGCGTAGAGAATCGATGCTGCGGGTAACGCTTTCGCGGCGCGCGATGAGGGGAGCGGCTCGCGGATCGTTGGCAGCGGCGACAGTGCCGGCGCGGACGAACGTTAGGCGGTGGGCGGCTGTCCCATCGGTTGCCTGCTCAGCGGGCTCCGTGAGTCCTGTGCCGTCGCCATTGTCGTCGAGCAACGCGTGCTCCGTGCGCAAACGGTTGCGCGATTCAAAGGCGCGTGCTACCTCGCGGCGCGCGAAGGTGAACAACTCGAGTAAGGAGACATGATCGTCCTTGTCGGCGTCGGCGCCATCGGACTGCAGCGCGGCGACAAAGTATTCTGCGAAGAGCGATGCGTTCTGCTCGGCGCCGCTTTTCGTGGCAGTTATGACGATGCGACCTGGAGCGGCGAGGGGGCGGACGAAGTCGCCGCTCGCGCTGGCGGCGAGAACTATGGCTATCGGCCGCGCGCGCACGGGGTCGAGCAGGTCGCGCAGGTCGCCGGGGGTGAGGTCGGGCCCGACAAGGGCGAGCTGCGGTGAGCCGAGCTGCCCGGTCCCGTGCCCGATGAATAGGAACAGCACGCGCTCGTTAGGCGCGGCGCTCGCCGCGACGCGTTGCAGCGCCGCGCGCACGGCGTCTCGCGTCGCTCTGCCGGCGATGGCACGCGGGTCTCGTGTGGTTGCCTCCGCCAGGACTGTGATAAGACTGTCCGGTACGCCGAACCGCGTGATGAACGCTGTGCGGGCTTCGAGTGCCAGGCGGACGAAACGCTCGCTATGCTGCGGGTCGCCGCCGACCCCTCCTACTATAAGGATGTGTGTATTCGGGGTGGCCTGGAGCGCGCCAAGTTCGCGAATTCGATGCGGGGCGCGGGGGGCCCCCCCTAACAACAACGGTAGCGCCGCAAACAATGCGGCACCTAACCATTTCCTGTCCGCCAGTACGTTTCTCACGCGTACCCCAAGCGCCGCCGCAAACCCCACTCCGCAGCCAACGCTAAAGCCAATACCAGAAACACCGCGGGGAGGTCCCACAACTCCTTGCGGTCGATCACAGTTACGCCGCTGGCACTGTGCGCCAGATCCCGCGCCACATCAGCGGCCTGCGCGGGCTCGTAATATCGACCGCCTGTCTCCTCGGCCAGCTGCCGCAG
>JBQTJS010000124.1:0-2098 GCA_052386875.1 Gemmatimonadaceae bacterium | reverse complement strand
CGATCACGGATCCGGAAAGCGGCGTGTCAGTCTGGAAACGGGCGCAAGCGCGGCTGCTGCGCGACGGGTCGCCGGGCGCCAGGCGTGAGGCGAGAGAGCGCTCGGACCTCCGCATCGCGGCGTTAGGCTCCGGCTCCGACTACACTCCGTTTCTGCAGCACCTCGGGATCGCCTCGCTCAACGTCGGTTACGGCGGCTCCGACGGCGGCGGTATCTATCACTCGATCTACGACGACTTCGCCTGGTACACGCGCTTCAGCGACACGTCTTTTGTCTATGGCCAGGCGCTGGCACAGACTGTCGGCACGATGGTGCTGCGGCTCGCTGGCGCAGACGTGCTGCCGTACGAGTTCGGGAACCTGGCCGAGACTGTGCGCGGCTATGTCACGGAAGTGAAGGGTGTCCGCGATGAGATCGCGCAGCGCGTCGCCGAACGCAACCGGCAGATCGACGAGCGTGTGTTCGAGGTGACGCGGGACCCCAAGCGGCCGGAAGAATCGCCGAGCAAGGAAGCGCTCGCCCCTGCGCTGAATTTCGCGCCGCTGGACAATGCTGTCGATTCGCTGACGCGCACGGCGGCGAGGTACGAGACGGCGCTGGGCAGCGCGTTAGGCACGCCGGCGTCCGCCGGCAACGGCGGCGGCTCGATCGCTCCCACGACGTTCGCGGCGCTGAACGATCACTTGATACAAGCCGAGCGCATGCTGACATCGCCGGATGGATTGCCGAGGCGGCCGTGGTATCGCCACCTCGTCTACGCGCCGGGGCTGTACACTGGATACGGTGTGAAGACGCTGCCGGGGGTGCGCGAGGCGATCGAGCAGAAGGCGTGGAGCGACGCGGAGCGCGAGATCGGCCGCGCGGCTCAGGCGCTCAACGCGACGGCGACGCACATCGCGCGCGCGGCGGAGATGCTGCGGGCGAGCACGACACGTTAGGCATCGCGCCGACGCACGCTGCTGCGCCGGACGGCCGGGCCGCGCTGCTTGACATTGCCGCACGTCGGCCGCATGATGGCCGGCATTCTCCAGGCGGAGGGACTGCATGCGGGTAAGGACGCCGGCGGCAGCGGCGCTGGCCGTGCTCGTGGCCGCGTGCGCGCGGGCGACGTTGACGGTACCGGCCGCGAGCGAATCGTTAGGCGCGTATGACCTCGTCATCGCCAACGGCAAGATCGTGGACGGCTCGGGCAATCCCTATTTCTACGGCGACGTCGGCGTCCGCGGCGATCGTATCGTTGCCGTGCGCGAGGCTGGCGCGCTGCGCAACGCGCGCACGAACCTTTACGTGGACGCCGGCGGACTCGTAGTCGCTCCCGGCTTCATCGACATCCAGTCGCACTCCTGGGACGCCGTCCTCTGGGGCGACGGCCGCGTTATCAGCAAGGTCACGCAGGGAGTCACAACCGAGATACTGGGCGAAGCCACCACGCCGGCCCCCTCCAACGACAACATCGAGCAGCTCCTGGCAATCGCCGACATGGAACCGCGGCGTGCGCGGTTGCAGCATAGCTTCCGCGGACCGCGCGGCTTCGCCGCCTGGCTCGGCGCAATCGAGGATCACGGCAATGCCGTGAACGTGGGCTCCTACCTCGGCGCCGCTACCGTGCGCGCCTACGTCATGGGTCAGGTACCGGGCGTGCCTAACGCGCAGCAGCTGGATTCCATGCGGGCAGTCGTGCGCAACGCGATGGCTGACGGAGCGTTCGGGATCGCGACGGCGCTTATCTACCCGCCGGGATCCTTCGCAACGACGCTGGAGCTGATCGAGATGGCCAAGGCGATGGCGCCGTATCGCGGCAAGTACATCACGCATATGCGCTCCGAGGACGATTCGCTTTTCGAGGCGCTGGACGAGGCGATGCGCATCGGGCGCGAAGGGGGTGTCAGCGTCGATATCTATCACCTGAAGGCGTCGCTGCGACGCAATTGGTCGAAGGCGCCGGGTATGGTCGCCAAAATCGACTCCGCGCGCAGCGCAGGATTCGACGTGGCGGCGACGATGTATCCGTATCCGTTTTCCGGGAACAATCTGGGCGAGTGCTTCCCCGACTGGGCATCGGAAGGCGGCAGGTTGTTCGAGAATCTGCGCGACTCGA
>JBQTJS010000123.1:0-1826 GCA_052386875.1 Gemmatimonadaceae bacterium | reverse complement strand
GAACTAGAGACGAAGTGCGGCAGAGTTCAGAGAACGAACATTGGCCATCATACCGCGCCCGGCCGCGCAGTGAGACTACCGTTTACGGCCCCCGGACCACAGTATCCCGCCACCCCGATTCACTTTTACGGTGAGTATCGCGTGATCTCGGAAGACACACCCTCTCCCCCTCCCTCTCCCCCGTCGGCGCCGCCTTCGCGTTTCCGCCGGACGTTGCTACGAGTGATGAGTGTGCAGCTGGCGGCGCTTCTGCTCCTGTGGCTGCTGCAGGCGCGTTATGCGCGCTAGGCGCTGATGCACCCACTCAACTGGTTGATCGTAGTTGCGTATCTCGCCTACGTCCTCATAGACGGTGTTAGGCGAGCCAAGGGGACGCACGAGATCGAGGGTTACTTCCTGGCCAACCGCGACCTGCCGTGGTGGGCCGTCGGCCTGTCGGTTATGGCGACGCAACTCTCCGCGATCACCATGATAGGGACGACCGGACAAGGTGCGACCGACGGGATGCGTTTCATTCAGTTCTACTTCGGACTTCCGGTCGCCATGGTTATCCTCGGCGTGACGCTGGTGCCGTTTCTGCATCGCGCCAAGGTCTTCACGGCCTACGAGTATCTCGAGCGGCGCTTCGACGCGAAGACAAGGGCGCTCACGAGCTTCCTCTTTCTGCTGTCGCGCGCGATGTCCTGCGGCGCGATCATCTCCGCTCCCGGCGTCGTTCTCTCGGCTGTCTTCGGCTGGGATCTTGGCTGGTCCGTGGCGCTGATGGGCATTCCCACGGTGATCTACACGATGATAGGCGGCGTGCAGGCCGTCACATGGGCGGACGTGAAGCAGATGCTGCTGATCGTGGGCGCGTTGCTGGCGCTGGTGGTCCTGCTGCTCGTTAGGCTTCCGGTCGGCCCCGACGATGCGCTGCGGCTCGCCGGAGCGGCCGGGCGCATGCGCACATTCGACTTCTCGTTCAACTTGAACGAGACCTACACCTTCTGGTCGGGCGTCATCGGCGGCACGTTTCTCATGCTGTCCTACTTCGGGACCGATCAGAGTCAGGCGCAACGCTATCTCACGGCGCGCTCCACCGACGAGGCGCGCAGCGCGCTTTTGATGAGCGCGTATTGGAAGATTCCGCTGCAGGGGCTCATCCTCATTATCGGCGTCCTTGTCTTCGTGTATTACATCTTCCAGACGCCGCCGTTGCTCTTCAATCCGGCGCACGAGCGCAGCGTACGAGCCGCGGATAGCGGCGCTGTTCTGGCGCTGGAGGGGCGTTATGCGGCCGCTTTAATCGAGCGCCGGAGCGCTGCGCAGCGTTTGGCCGACCTGCGTGGTGTGGGAGGAGGGGAAAGCTCCGAGACGCGCTCCTCGCGTGAGGCGGACGCTGCCGCCAGGGCGGCGTTCAGGTCGAGCGAGGCCGGCGTGGCCGGCGTACGTGAGGAGGCGCAGGCGCTGGCGGCCCGTGTAACCGGAGAGCCGGGGACGGACGTAAACTACATCATACCGCACTTCGTGCTGTACGCACTGCCGTTAGGCTTCGCCGGCATTTTCATAGCGGCTGTGATGGCGGCGGCGATGTCCAGCATCGCGGCGGAGCTGAACTCGTTGTCGACGGCAACCGTGATCGATTTCTACAGGAGATGGGCGCGGCCCCAGGCGAGCGACGCGCACTACCTGCTCGTCTCGAAGATCGCTACGGGCTTCTGGGGGATCTTCGCGTGTGTGGTGGCAACGTACGCCGCCACGTTAGGCTCCCTCATCGAGGTCGTGAACCGCTTCGGATCGTTCTTCTACGGTTCGATACTGGGCGTCTTCCTGCTCGGCATGATCCG
>JBQTJS010000122.1:0-13733 GCA_052386875.1 Gemmatimonadaceae bacterium | reverse complement strand
CGATCCGCGAAAATCGGCAGCAGGGCCGTCGCGCCGCCGAAGAAGACAGCGATCATGTCCAGCGTCAGCGCGCCGAGGATCACCGGCTGCGTGCGCAGGTAGCGCCAACTCTCACCCAGGCTCTCGGCGAGGGACGCGCTGGCGAGCTGTCGCGCCGGCACTGTGTGACTGATGCGGAACATCGCGAGCAGCGCCGCAACGGCGAGCAGAACATTCAGCCCAAACGTTAGGCGCGCGCCGAAATTCGCGTACAGCAGGCCGCCGATAGCGGGTCCCACGACGCTCGCCAGTTGCCAGGTAGAGCTGCGCCACGTAGCCGCATTCGCGAACAGCTCGCGCGGCACCAACTCGGCAACGAGCGGTGACCGCGCCGACTGCAGAAAACTGCGCGCCAGGCCGCAGACGGCGATGATCGCGTAATACGGCCAGACCGTGCGCGGCGTCGGCCAGACAAAAGAGAGCGCCAGTAGCGACAGCGCGGCGCCCAGCAGGACAGTGAGCGACCAGAGCGAGATGCGGCGGCGATTTCCGCGATCGACGACGTGCCCGGCCCACAGCGCCACAGTCACGTACGGCACGACCTCGGCGAGGCCGATCAGGCCTAACGCGAGAGGATCGCCCGTGACCTGGTAGATCTGCCACGCCACGACAATCGCCTGCACCTGCGCTCCGATCGTCATAGCCAGCAGGGAAACGATGAAGCGCCGGTAGTTATCCGAGCGTAGCGCAGCGTAGGAATCGTGAGTGCGCGCCGCGCTCGTCATGGGCGCGAATTATAGTGGCCCGCCCGCCGTTTCGTCGCGCGTTCCGAGCCGTTTCAACGCGCGTCAGTGAAACGCGCGGGGCGACCCGGCCCGCCTTGCGGTCCGCAGCACAAGCTCCGGCAGTTTGCAGACTTGCGCGCTTAGAAGGCACAGCGAATGCGCCGCGCACGTTCGTTGCCATTCCGTGCTGTCGGCCACACGCCCGCGACCTCGGACCAACGAGGCCGTCCGCTTCTTCCACTCGGAGCCACGTTATGCAAGCACGTCAGTTGCTGCTTTCGGTACTTCCATTCGCGCTGCTGTTCGGCTGCGACGACGATCCATCGGAGCCGGCCCGCGGCCGCGAGCTCGTGCTCACGCTTCAAGGCCTCGAGCCGCTCGCCAACGGCTTTCACTTCGAGGCGTGGGCCCTTCTCGGGGGCCAGGCGCTCCCCGCCGGAAAGTTCAACCTCGACGCGCAGGGACGTCTCACTTCGGTCAGCGGCAACGTGATCGCCAACGGCGCGATCCGCCAGACGCGCGACATCAGCGGCGCGTCGTCGATCGTTATCACGATTGAACCTAACGGCGACGTCGATGCCGCGCCCACGGCAACTCATGTGCTCGCCGGCAATGTGCAGAACGGTTCGGCCTCTCTCTCGGTGGCGCCGGCTGCCGCGTTAGGCAACGACTTTGCATCCGCCGCGGGATCCTACATCCTTGCCACACCCACGGACACTGACAACGGCAACGAGCGCAGCGGTGTCTGGTTTCTATCCCTGGCTTCGGGCTCGCCGGCTGCAGGTCTCACGCTCCCCACTCTCCCGGCCGGCTGGATGTACGAGGGCTGGGCCGTCGTCGGCGGACGGCCGCTCACGACCGGCCGCTTCCTCAATCCGCGTGCGGCCGACAACGCGGCCCCGTACAGCGGTCCTGTGGCCGGCCCGCCCTTCCCCGGCGAAGATTATCTGCGCAACGCACCGACCGGCCTCACGTTTCCGCTGGACCTGCGTGGCGCCACGATCGCCATAACTATCGAGCCGCAGCCGGACGACAGCCCGGCACCGTTCGCCTTCAAACCGCTGTTAGGCACAGTGTCTGCGACGGCAGCGGACCACGTGACGTTCTCACTCCCGAATCGCGCGTCCACGCTGGCCAGCGGCACCGCCGTGATCCGTTAGGCACCCCTAACGCCGCCACACTGCGAAACTGGAGAGGTTGATCGGGTTCAACACGCGCAAGTCTACCCATTGGCCCGGAGCCACCGAAATCGGGTCCGTCAGGTGACCCCGCTCCGAGCCGATGGGATTGACTTGAAGCTGGAACGTACCTGCCTCGGGTACAACCGAGCGCGGAATCCTGAGCGACGCAGTGGCAAAACCAAAGACCGTCCCGATCCGCGCTCGCATGCCGCTGCGCACGACATATACAGCCACATCCAGCGGATGATTGTTCGTGACAGTCACGTGCGTCTGGCCGACCCCCAAGGCCGGCGGCGCAAACGCGTACGGCTGCCGCGCTCCGGCACATCCGGTCAGGACGACCGGCAGCGCCACGGCCGCGATCGTCATTCTGATATTCATAGCAAGCTCCTCATCACCTTGCTGCAGAAGACAAGGTGTCCGATTCAGTTATCTCTCGGCGGGGAGGCGATCACACTGCAGATCGTCGGGCACACGATGGGTGCCGCCAACGACTTTCAATATGCAGGCGCCGCGCCATGGTAACGTGGGCGGTGCGCGTACGATGGGGCCGGGCCCGTAGGCCGGAGGCCGGAGGAAACCTCGCTCAGCAGTTGCGCGCTCGCGCCGCTGCTGGGTGCGTCCTCTGGCTGACCTGTGGCTATTGCGCCCGGATCTTGACTCCGTAACCCCCTTTATCCCAATGCATCATCAGCATGTCGCCCGCGACGAAGATACGAAAACGCTCCTCCCCCTCCCCCTCCGGCAGGGACATGTGAGCCTCGACCGGAATCCTAACGAGATCCTTGGACTGATCGTACATCGTCCCCCATTGCCCCGTCTGCGTATTCACGATGAGCCAGGTCTTGTCCGCGGTCGGGTAGAGCCACAGCGAGTAGAAACCGGCGGGGACTGTCACGCCGCCGATCGCGAGGTCCTTGTCCGTGCGGAACTGCGTGGCCGCATTGGCACCGAGTCGCCAGGTCGTGTCGAATGGGACGAGCTTTCCCCAGATCTCGCGCCCGCGCTTGGCCGGCCGCCCGTAGTCGATCATGATTGTCGCCGCGCCGACGGCGGCGTTGACGGTGTCGCGAGGTGACGCGCTTCCCATCGGCTGGCCGGCTGCATCCTTCGCCGCCCAGGCGCTCGCTATCGCGGCCACGTTAGGGTTGGCCAGCGGCGTGACGATGAACTTTTGCGTCGTGAGCGAACCGTCGCCGCGCGTGATCCGGCCATCGCCGGCGAGCTTGAAACCCGTGCGGAAGCCCTGCACGACCAGTTCCGCGGAGTCCGCCCCGATGAATCGCACGTCGGCCCTGGCCGGCGCGGCCTGCTGCGGGTTGAAGCCGATCGTGTGCACGCCGGCGCCCGGCCCTGCCGCGTCCGCTCTCTTGGCGGCATCGATGAGCAGCTCGTAAGCGAGCCACGAACCGCCGATACTCGGCACAGTCCCCTTGGGAGCGGCGCTGCGCAGCGTGACGGGTTCGTTATTGCGCACAACGTTGCGCAGGACGCTGTCACCGGCGAACGTCATTGTAAGCGGCACGGGCGCGTTAGGCGCAGGCGAGCCGTCGGGACGCTGGATTGCCTGCTCGTACGCGGCAACGCTGCCGTCCGCGTTCAGCGTGATAGTGTAGCGCACGAGATTGGTCTGCGGCGTGCGCCGGACGAGCGTCCCCTCGATCTTGCCGCCGCGCCGCTCGAAACGCTCGACGGCGATCGTATCACTTCCTAGCCTAACGAGAAAGCCGCCGGATTGGGCCTGAGCCGCCGATGCAAGCGAGCAGACCAGGAAAGCGGCACAGCAGACGACGAGTCGGGTCATGTATGCTCCGGGTGGAGGGGGAAGCGGGAAGCGGGAAGTGGGAAGCGGGAAGCGGGAAGCGGGGAAGCAATGTAGCCGATCGTTTAACCCAACGTTCAGGGGCTCCGGCTCGTTGCGCGGACCCCCTCTCGCGCCGGAGTCAGCCGATCGCCACTTTCCGGCTTCCGCACTCGCCCCTGGGCCTCCGCGCTCGCAGTTACGACACAGGAGTACAGTATGCGCTTCATCTCGCTCGTATCTCTCGTATCGCTCGGCATCGCATCGACGGCGGCTCCCCAGGCGCCGAGTCAACGCCTCACTCTGGAGAACTACCTGGAGTGGGAAGACGTCCAGTCGCCGCAACTGTCGCCCGACGGGAAACAGATCATCTACACGCGTCGCTGGATTGACAAGCTCAACGATCGCTGGGAGTCGTCGCTGTGGATGCTGAGCACCGACGGGTCCAGGAATCGCTTCCTGGTGAACGGCAGCGGCGTTGAATGGTCCCCCGACGGCACTCGGATCGCGTACATCGCGCGGGGTGAGCCGAGCGGATCGCAGATCTTCGTTAGGTGGATGGATGCCGAGGGAGCGACATCGCAGATCACGCGGCTTACCGAGAACCCCTCCGACATCCGCTGGTCGCCTGACGCCAAGTCGATCGCCTTTCGGATGAACGTCCCCTACCGCGAGAGCTGGCCGATCAACATGCCCGCCGCGCCTAAGGGGGCGAAGTGGACCGAGGCGCCGCGCGTCGTCACGCGGCTCGACTACAGGCAAGATCGCGAAGGCTTCAACGACGACGCATACTCGCACATCTTCGTCGTATCCGCCGATGGCGGCACACCGCGCCAGGTGACCAGCGGTAGTTGGAGTCACGGCACACCCGCGTGGATGCCTAACGGGCAGTCGATCGTCTTTTCGGCGGACCGCGTCCCCGAGAGCGAGTACCGCTGGCGCCAATCCGATGTCTACAAGGTCGACGTGAGCAGCGCACAGGTATCCCAGCTCACGCGCCGCAGCGGGCCGGATGGCAATCCCACACCGTCGCCTGACGGCAAGCTCATCGCCTACACGGGGTACGACTCCACGAACGCGACATGGATCGATTCCAAGATCTATGTGATGAACCCCGACGGCTCCGGGACGCGCGTCCTCACGGCGTCGCTGGATCGCTCACCTCAGGGGCTCATCTGGGCGCGCGACGGCTCCGGCGTCTATTTCAACGTGGATAACGAGGGGACGCGCAACCTCTACTTCGTCACGCTCGCCGGACAGGTGCGGCCGATCACAAAGGGGGCGCACATCCTCAGTGTGAGCGATATCGGTGCGGCCGGCATCGCGATCGGCACGTTGAGCACGTCAGTCAGGCCTAACGAGGTCGTCTCCTTCCCGGTAGCACAGCCTGTATTCAAGACACTGACAGCTGTCAACGACGACATCCTGCACGGCAAGACGCTCGGCGCGACCGAAGAGATCTGGTACACCTCGGCAGACGGCCTGCGTATTCAGGGCTGGATCGTGAAGCCCCCTGACTTCGACGCGCGCAGGAAGTATCCCCTCATGCTGGAGATTCACGGCGGTCCGCATGCGATGTATAACGTCGGTTTCAGTTTCTCGCGGCAGGAGCATGTGGGGAACGGTTATGTGCTTCTTTACACGAATCCGCGCGGTTCCACCGGCTACGGCAGCGCATTCGGCAATGCCATCAAGAATGCATATCCCGGGAAGGACTTCGATGATCTGATGGCAGGCGTCGACTCGCTTGTCGCGCGCGGCTACATCGACACTAGGAACATGTTCGTGTTTGGTTGCTCCGGCGGCGGCGTGCTGACGGCGTGGATCGTCGGTCACACAGATCGTTTCACAGCTGCGTCGTCAAACTGCCCGGTCACAAACTGGATGTCGTTTGTGGGGACGACAGACGGGCCTGGCTGGTATCGTAACTTCGAGAAGTTTTTTTGGGACGATCCGAGCGAGCACTTGCGGCGATCGCCGATCATGTATGTGGGGAACGTGAAGACGCCGACGATGTTGATGACCGGCGAGCTGGATCTGCGCACGCCGATGCCGCAGACCGAGGAGTTCTACGAGGCGCTGAAGATGCGCAAGGTTCCCACTGCGATGATCCGCTTCAAGGACGAGTGGCACGGCACCACGTCCAAACCGTCGAACTTCCTGCGGACGCAACTCTATTTACGCAGCTGGTTCGAGCGATTCTCCACGAAGAGTTAGGCGCTCGCGGACGTCGTAGCGCATTGCCCCCTGGCGCCGCCGCGGCGATAGTGGTCGTTGCGGCGGCGTCAAGCAGGGCGGCGCCGAACCGCGGGACGCGGAGCTGCCTTCCCGCCTAACGCCGCCGAGCTGGCGCGTTTCATTATCGCGATGAACGCCAGCGCCTCGCGCAGCGCCACGCGCGACCGCAGCGTGTTGAGCGAGTCGTCCGCGAAGAACAACGTATGTACCGTCTCGCCCGAGTCGCGCCGCAGCGAGAGCGACACGTTCCCCGCCCGTAACCCGGGTTCCTGCACAACGCTGCGCCAAACAGTGCTGTCCGCGCGACGCCGGCGCCGCGTTACCAGACGCCGCGTCGAATCGGCCCAACGCCCGACGTCAGTAGCGACCAACGAGAGCACGATGTTCTTCTTGCCGTCGTCGACGCCCAGCCGTACCTGGCTGGGGCGCGCCTGGACGATCACGGCAACGTCGCCGTACAGCGACCGCGCGACGACCCTGGCTGCCGAATCCTGTGCAGCGGCCGGCGCGATACCCAAAAAGGAAAGTACGATCGCGCAAGAGAAGCGAAACCGCATGCGCAATAATACCTCACGCCTCCCCCCTTGCTCCGTGCTCCCGTGCTCCCGTGCGCCCGTGCTCCCCGCGCTCGCCCTTCGCATCTAACTTCGCCGCTGGCTATTCGCCGCTCACCACGCGGCCACTGGCCGTCCGCCGCTTACCACTCAGCCACGCGCCGAGCGCCGCTCGCCGCGGTATGGCGCTCCTTCGGCCGCTACACCTATCTTCGGGCCGCGCTCAGGTCTCCCCTCCCCCCCTACTCTATCGAGGTGCAGATGCGCTCCCAGCCTGTCGTGCGACGCTGTTTACGACATGTTCTCTGGCGCTGTGTCTTCGGTTTACTAGTCAGTGTCGCGTCTTTGTCGGTGCCGGCACTTGCGCAAACCGGGTCCATCACCGGTCGAGTCACCGATTCCTCGAGCGCGCTGCCAGTTGTAGGAGCGCGCGTACAGGCCATCATCGCTGGTAGCACTGTCGCCGCAGCTGCGCTCACCGGTGAGGACGGCTCGTATCGGCTGATCAACCTCCAGGCCGGGGCTTACGCCGTGCACGTCGCGCGTATCGGCTTTCAGCCGCGCCGTGTCGCCAACGTGCAGCTCACGGTGGGCGGCATGTCAACTGTGAACTTCCAGCTGACGGAGATAGTCACCGAGCTTAATCCGGTAGTGACGTCCGCATCGCGCCGGGAAGAGAAGGTGTTGGATGCACCGGCTTCGATAGCCGTCGTCGATGTGAAGACGATTCAGGAGCGGCCGTCCGTGACGGTCGCCGATCACATCAAGAGCGTTCCCGGCGTCGATGTCAACGCCGGCGGCGTTATGCAGTCGAACATCGTGGCCCGCGGCTTCAACAACGCGTTTTCCGGTTCGATCCTCGCATTGCAGGATTATCGCTTTGCGGGTGTTCCCTCGCTGCGTGTGAACGTCCCGGCGCTTTTCACGGGTACTAACGAAGATGTGGAGCGCGTGGAGGTCTTGTTAGGTCCGGCTTCAGCGCTGTACGGACCGAACAGCGCCAACGGCGTCTTGCATATCATCACGAAGTCGCCGCTTACGTCGCAGGGGACGACGTTGACGATCGACGGCGGGACGCGCTCGCTGTTCCGCGGCGCCTTTCGCAGCGCACGGCTCTTGAGCGACAAAGTCGGTGTCAAGCTGTCCGGCGAGTACTTCAGTGCCAAGGAGTGGGAGTACGAGGATCCCGGCGAGCCCGACGTCTTTCCTGCCGCGGCGCCGCCCGGAAGAGCCGGGCAGCCTAACGAGCGCGACTTCGACGTCCGGCGCTACTCCGGCGAGGCGCGGCTCGACTTCCGCCCCGGCGAGCGCGCCGAGTTCATCTCGACACTGGGGATGTCCTACATCGGCGACGGGTTGGAGTACACAGGCGCCAATGGGACAGCGCAGGTGCGCGATTGGCGCTACATCTCGCTGCAACAGCGAGCCCGTGTCGGTCGCTGGTTCGGCCAGGTCTTTGCCAACTTCAGCGACGCCGGCAACGAAGACTCGCTGAGCCTCGACGGAACCTTCCTGCTCCGCTCGGGCCAGCCGATCGTGGATCAGTCGCGTGTGTTCGCGGCCCAATTACAGCACTCTTTCGATCTCGCTTCGCGCCACGGCTTCGTATACGGCATCGATTGGATCGGCACGGAGCCGCGCACGAAGAATACGATCAACGGCCGCAACGAGGACGACGACAAGGTGAGCGAGACCGGGGCTTACATCCAGTCGACGTCGCGGCTGCACAGCAAGTGGGATCTCCTCGCGGCGTTGCGTGTCGATCAGCACAGCCGCATCGAGGGGACGCAGGTGTCGCCGCGGGCCGCGCTCATCTTCAAACCGACGGCGACGCAGAACTTCCGCGCCACGTTCAACCGCGCGTTCCAGACGCCGGCGAATTTCACGATGTTTCTCGACCTCATCCAGGCGCGCAACCTCGGCGGGACGCCGTACAACGTCCGCGCGTTAGGCAATCCTCCGGAGCGCGGTTGGCAGTTCAACCGTTCCTGCGCCGCATCCGTCAGCGGCGGCCTGTGTATGCGGTCGATCTTCGCCGGCAGCAATCAGTTCATCAGCGCGTCGGCGCCGACAGCGTTCCCCGGCTTGATATTCGCGCAGCAAACGGGGCTGCGCAGCGGCATTCAGGCGGCGCTCACGCAGATCCTCACGGCGGCGGGCTTTAATCCGGCGCAGGCCGCGGGGGCAGCCGCTCAAGGAGCGCCGGGATTCGTCAACGCCTTGCTGGGCGCTCGGCCTAACGAGCAACAGATCGGCACGCGCATCGCATTCATCAACACAGCCGGCGATTTCTCCAAGGACCTGTCGCCCAACCAGGTTCAGGATATCGGCCCGCTCGACGCGTCGTACAACAAGACGTACGAGCTGGGCTACAAGGGGATCCTCGGCGATCGTGTGCGACTGGCTGTCGACGCCTGGTATCAGCAGCGCGGCGATGTCGGCAATCCCGCCGGCCTCGCCACCCCGAACATCTTCTTCAATCCCCAGCAGCTCGGTCAGTTCCTCGGCGGCACCATCACGCCGACTATGGTGCAGTTCCTCCAGAGCCTCGGCCTCACTCAGCAACAGATAGCGCAGCTGGCGCCGCAGGCTGTCGCGGCGCTCGCGGCCGGATTGGTGGGAACGACGCAGCGCCCGGGCCTCGCAGCCGTACCGTTAGGCATCGTCACGTTCAACGACCCCAAGTTCGCCAGCGCCACGGACATCTTCGCCACGTACACATCGGCCTCCAACAAAGAGTTCGACGTGAGCGGACTGGACATGGCTCTCGACATCGTCGCATCGGATCAGTGGACCGTCGCCTGGACGTACAGCTGGGTGAGCGATGTCTTGTTCCCCGACATCACCAGCAGCAACGGCGGCGCGCTGGCGCTCAATGCACCCGACCATAAGGCGTCGCTCGCCTTGCGCTACAACAGCCAGGTACGTGGTCTCGGCTATGAGATCCGCGGCCGCTACGCCAACGCGTTTCCGGTGAACTCGGGAGTCTATGCAAGTGGCGTACCCTTTGCGCGGCCGGGGACCTTCCCGCCCGGGCAGCCCGTCCCCACGTACAAGTACGAGCCCGTAAAGACACAAGCGTATCTGGACTTGTCGTTCAACTGGCGGCTCCCTGTCGGCGGCGCTGCACGCGAGGCGTTATGGTCGATCTCGGGAACGAACGTGACGAACAACAAGCGGCGCGCTTTCCCGGGTTATCCGGAGATTGGAGCGATGTTCATGACGCGGCTGCAGTATAACTTCTAACCGCCGGCGGGAGACCGCGGCCGAAGGGGCCGGTTGCCGCGTTAGGCACCGGCCCTTTTCTCGGCCGCCGGCCCGCGGCCTGCGAGCTTCCCTCCACCTTGCAGCTTCCACCCGTAGTTATCGGTCACAGAGGCAACGCGGCCCACGCCCCCGAGAACACGCTGGAGTCGTTCCGCCAGGCTGTGGCGTTAGGCGCCGACGGCGTGGAGTTCGATGTGCGCCTGTCATCGGACGGCGCTGTCGTCGTAATGCACGACGCGCTTGTCGATCGCACGACCGATGGCACGGGGCCCGTCGCCAACCTGACTTTGGCGCAGCTGCGCCGCCTCGATGCCGGCTACAGCTTCGCGGGCGGCTCCGCCACGCATCCTTATCGCGGTGCCGGGATCACGATTCCAACCGCGGACGAGGCCCTGGACGCCACGCGGCCGCTTCCGACGATCGTCGAAGTCAAGGCGACCGCGGCCGCGGAGGCGCTGCTCCGGCTGCTGCAGCGCCGCGGCGACGAGGAGCGCGTGGTGGTCGGCTCGTTCGACACACAATCACTTGCTCCGTTCCGGCGAGCCGGAATCCGAACCACTGCATCACGCGCGGAAGTGCGCTCCCTGCTGGCACCTGCCCTGATGCGCGTTAGGCGAAAAGGACTCCCCTTTGCGGTACTGTCGATCCCGCCGACCTACAGGGGAATGCCGCTTCCGCTACGTGCCCTGGCGCGCTGCGTGGCGAGCGACGAGGTCCCGCTGCACGTATGGACAGTGAATGATGCGCACCTCGCGCAACGGCTCTGGCGCATCGGCGTGACCGGCATCCTGAGCGACGATCCCGCGCGCATCCTGGCAGTAAAGCCGCGCTAGCCGGTCCCTCCTTGCACTGGCTGCAGTTGGCGGTTCACTGCGCCCTGCTCGTTAATGCTGACCCTGGTTGCCTCGCGCTGTTGCAGTCTGCATAGTCGAGTCCCGCAGCGCGCCACCGCGTTCGACCGTCCAGGAGAGCTTCCATGGCACCACGCACGTCATATCTGTCCACTGCCGCCCTCGCATTTGCGCTCCAGCTTCCAGCGGCCGCGGCGGCCGCGCAGCGCAGCGCACCGCTGGACATCGTACGGCGCGCCGTCGACGCGTTAGGCGGCGAGGCCGCCGCGCGCGGTGTCACTAACCTTACCTACGATTACGTTCAGGTCACATACCAGCTCGGACAAGAGGAGACTCCTCTCTCTCCTCCGCGCGGCACCATCATCAACGGCCGCATCGTGGGCGACTTCGCCAATGGCCGGCGCCTGCAGGAACAGGAGGTGCGGCCCGGCACGGCTACGGCGCCGGTCCTCAGGCAGCGCCGAGTGACGCTACGCGACGTCGGTCTGGTCGAGACGAACGCAGGACAGAATCCGGAGCCGCCGGCGCAACTCGCCGGCTCGCGGCAGGCGCTGAGCTTCCTCCCGCACCGGCTGCTCCTCGCCGCCCTGGACGCGCCTAACGCGCTGAGCGCTATCCCCGGCCGCTCCTATCGCGGCGACACCCTCGCCGGTGTCCGTTACGCGTCTGGGGCCGACACTGTCGCGCTTTACTTCGACCGCCTCTCCGGCGTTCTCGTTGTCGTCGAAACCGTCACTGACGACCCCGTGTTAGGCGACCGCCGCCGCGCAGCCATCTACACCCGCTGGACACCCGCGGGGGCCATCAAGTTCCCGCGGCAGCATGATGTCGAAATCAACGCTCGTCCCTCGGAGCACATGAACGTCTTGGCCGCGAGCACCAATGCCGTGCTGGCAGAGTCGCTCTTCGCCATCCCTGATTCGATCGTCGCTCGGGCGCAGCGCCCGGCAGCGCCGGCGGCGGTGACAGTTACCCTGGTCGAGCTGGGCCCGGGAGTATGGCGCGCCGAGGGAGGGTCGCATCACACGCTTGTCGTGGAGCAGCCGCGCGGACTGCTGCTCGGCGAGGCGCCGCAGAATCGCGTTAGGATGTCGGCCGTCCTCGACACGCTGCGCTCGCGCTTTCCCCAGAAGCCTGTCGAGTTGGTCGTCAACACGCACCATCATTGGGATCACGCCGGCGGGCTGCGAGAGGTGCTGGCGCGCGGGGTGTCTGTGGTGACTCACGCGCGCAACGTGGACTTTGTGCGCGGTATCGGGCGTGCGCGCAAGACAGTGGCGCCGGACGCGTTGTCCCGCGGCGCTCAAGTGCCTAACGTGCGCGGCGTAAGCGACAGCCTGGCACTTGGCAGCGCTGACGGACGCGTCGTTGTCTACTCGCTCCCCACGGCGCACGCTGAAGGAGTGCTCGCCGTTTACGTGCCGTCTGTCGGCGTGCTGTTCACGAGCGACGTGCTGAGTCCCGGCCCTCCCGGCCCCACGCCCTTCCCCGCGTTAGGTAGCCGCGAGCTCGACGACTTCGCCAGCCGGCGCGGCCTGAGCGTGCGGCGCTTTGTCGGCGGGCACGGCCGCGTAGCGGAATGGGAAGAGGTAACTAGAGCGGCGCGCGTTCCATAGTCGGCCACGCTGTCCGCGGCGCGCGTTCCATAGCCGGCCACGCTGTCTGCGGCGCGCGCTCCATAGCCGCGGACGCTGTCTGCGGCGTCCGTCCCATAGCCGCGGACGCTGTCTGCGCCGCGCCCGCGAGCCACGGCGGCAGCATCCGCTGCACGCGCGGAATCAGCTCCTGCGCCACAGCTGTCGCCAGCTCATCGGCGCTGCGCAGTGGGTCAGCTCCTGGCCCTAGCTGCGCCGGCACCAGCGGGACGAGCACGCGCACAAGTGCCTCCTCCGTCCGCCCGTGACGCGCAGCATCGCGCAAGAGATCCCATTTCACAGCGTACTCGCTCCAGGCCACACGCCCGCGCCCCTGATACCAGTAGTATACCAGCGCCTGCTCCTGTCCATTGGCCAACAGATACCGGTTCACAGTGACCGGAGCACCATTCAACGTTAGGTTCGCTCTCCCGGATTGCACTTGCTGCCATCCCGCCCCGGGGAGGCAATTACGCGGCGAATGGATTGTTTTGCCGGTCGCCTGCGATTCGTAGTAGCCCACGTATACTGTGAACAGCAGCGCCGAATCGCGGGCGAATACGCGGAAGACGTGATCACTCATACCGGCGACGCGTTGCTCCTCAGGGCTGATCGGGCGCTCGACCCCCGTGTGTCCGGCCAGCGTGAGCGGCATAGTGGCCAGCGGCGCCTGCAAGCGCACAGCCGCCTGTCCCCCGGCGAGGTTGACGAGAACGCTGCCTGCCGCCATCATCGCGGCAGGCGCGAGCGCCCGCAGCCCACTCGGCGTTAGGCTTTGGCCTAACGAGGACGCGCCTGCGGCCCGCTGCGAACGCCAACCCCGAGCAGCCGACAGCGCCGCTCCCCGTGCTCCCCCTGATCCCCGTGCTCTCCGTGCTCCCCGTGCTCCTCGCTCCCGCCCGTTTCCTCCCAATCTCCGCTCCAGCGCCACCGCCGCCCACGTCACAGCGGCAAGCACAGCGAACGCCACGACAAACATCAACCACCCTTCCGTGGCGTGCATGAAGCCTTCCGCCGTGGCCGGGCTCACGAAGAGTATCAGGTAGCCGCTTAGGAAGACCCGCACCCCGTTCAGCAGTATCGCGATGGGTACCGCGAGCGCCACGATCGCCATGCGGGTCACAACGTGGCGCGTCATAACGCCGCCTAACAACACACCGAGACTGAGCAGCGCAGCCAGTGAGCGCAGGCCGCTGCACGCTTCGGTGACAAACAGGTTGTGTCCGGGAATCCGGATCACGTTGCCGCTGAGCACCACAGGCACGTGCCGCGACTCCAGCATCGCCGCGCCTAACTGCGACGCCTGCATTTGCAGCGGCAGCGCGATTGTGCTGAGCACGACCTCGGGGAGCGGCAGGGCCAGAAGCACGAGCGTCACCGGCAACCACCAGGCCAGGAGCTGCCGCAGGCCCCACGCGTATGTAACCAGACCGGCCGCGGCCA
>JBQTJS010000121.1:0-7819 GCA_052386875.1 Gemmatimonadaceae bacterium | reverse complement strand
GGCCGCTCATCCAAGTGGTGCAGTTCGTCGCGTTCCTGGGTGCCTTTCGCGCGCCTGGCGACCTCCATCCCCTGACCGCAGCCATCCTTGCTTCAGTGCTGGTCACGTGGCTGACGTTCGTGCCCAGCTTCCTCTTCATCCTCGCACTCGGTCCCTACTTGGAGACTATCGGTAACAACCGCCGGCTGGCGGCAGCGCTCAGCGGGATTTCAGCGGCTGTGTTCGGAGCGATCCTCAATCTGGCTGTCTGGTTCGCATTGCACGCACTATTCGGCGACGTGCGCGAAGTGGCCTATGGTGCTCTACACCTAACGATTCCGTCGTGGGCCTCGCTCGACTGGTTGGCCCTTGGAATCGCTCTGGCCGGCTTGTTTGCGCTGGCGCGCCTGCGGGTTAAACATCTGGGACTGATCCTCGGCGCTGCGACGTTCGGCGCGGCCGTCGCGCTTTTGTCCGATTGATGCAGTCGCCGGCGCTCTCGATTGATCACGCAAGATCGTGGGTGCTTGTCGCGGTAGATAGCCGAGAACTATCTGGCGGGGTTGGATACGTGGCCGCATCCGGCGCTGTAATGGACGTTATTCGTCGTTCGCTGCCCATGGACAGAATTCACGAACGTGTGGGAGTCACCTTGTACGAAATAACCCAGTGCTTTGACCGGCCGGTAACGCAGAGCGGGATGCTCGGAGGCAGTCTCGTCCGCATCGCCTCGCACTGCCGCGAGCCGGACACACTCACCTCCGCAATTCGCGGATTGCTTGCCGCCTAACACTCCTAACGAGGGAGCTGTCAAGCCGACGTAATCCATCTGGAGTGGGCGGCTCGAGGTTGCTCACTTCGAGTTAGCACTGATCCACGCTACGTCGGATTCCGCATCGCTAGAACTGTCCACCCTGACGGTCACACACTGCTCGAAGTGCGTGGGCCCAGATGTTCACTCCGACATCGCGCCGGACTTCCAGGATTGCACGCGGTTATCCTAGCGCGCAGGCCAGGGTTCTGCGGGTAAACAGGCTCCTCTAGAAAGTATCATGGATGTCCGTCGTATGAGTTGCCGCTCTCTGTGTGCCGGTCTGCTGCTCGTCTCCGCATGCGGTACTGCGGGCCCGACACTTTCACCCAACGCCCCCGGCATCCTCCGGATCGCGCTGGAAAAGTCTGTGTGGAGCTGGACCGAGGTATCCGGTGACAGCGGCAGCCTGCGCGCGACGTTGACCAACGCGGGCAGCGTGGCGGTCTACGCAAGGATAGGCGACGCCTTCAACAGCGCGACGAACCAGCCTGACGTATTTATCGCCGAGGGGAGCGATGCGATCCTCGAACGGCGCACCGGCGACGGCGCCTGGTCGCGCGCGTCAGTCGGCATATTGCTGGAAGGGGTCAAGACTGTCATGCTGGCAGCGCGGGCGGGCGCAGGGGCGGAGTACAGCCTAACGGGTGTGCTGCAGGGCCCTCGTCAGTCCGGTATCTACCGGATACGCGTCGACTACTTCGACAACGCCGGCCGCAACACACCTCGGCGCACGGATTATTCGCAGACGTTCGAAATCCGTTAGGCCGGAGCGCTAGACCAGCGCGGCCGCTAGGCTGATGAAATCCGTTAGGCCGGGCCGCTAGACCAGTGTGGCTGCTAGGCTGGTGAAATCCCCTTAGGCCGGCCGCTAGATCAGCGCGGGCGCGGGCGTGCCAGCGCAGTGACAGCCGCCAAGCCACTCCGCATATTCCGGCGCTTCATGACAGTGCGCCGACGATTCAGGGCCCGCCCTCGCCCCCGCCCCCGCCCCCGCCCCGGTCACCGCCGCCGCCATCGTCCGCGCCCCCCCGCGCGCATCCGCTGGGATCGCATCTCCGACGAGCGGTTGTTGCGCATCCGTCTCAAGGACCTTGGCATCGGCATCGCCGGCACGGTCATCCAGAGGTGCCTCGACAAGCTTTATGAGGAGTTGGACCAGCGCGGCCTGCGCCTCAAGCCGCACGCATGGTTATCGGACGAATGGTTCTCGCCGGCTGGGGTGCCGGGATTCGCCGTCCCGTTTTACCTCGCGAACGCGCGGCTCCGTCGCCTCGAAGCGAACCAGCTGCTCGACGTCGAGGGGGCCTCGCGCGCCGAATGCCTGCGCATCATGCGGCACGAGACCGGACATGCCTTCCAGCATGCCTATCGCTTGCACCGGCGCCGCAGATGGCAGCAACTATTCGGTAAATCCACTACGCGATACCCTGAGTACTATCGGCCGAACCCGGCGAGCAAGCGTTACGTGCAGCATCTGCGCTTATGGTATGCCCAGAGCCATCCCGATGAAGATTTCGCGGAGACGTTTGCTGTGTGGCTCAAGCCGCGCTCGGATTGGCGGCGTCGTTATGCAGGGTGGCCGGCCATGAAGAAGTTGCTGTATGTAGACGAGTTGATGAAGGAGATCGGCGGCGCAGCGCCCGCGGTGTCGAATCGCCGCCGCGTCGAGCCGTTGCACCGCTTGAACAGGACCCTCGCCGAGCATTACGCAGCTCGGCGGAAGAAGTACACAGTGCGGCTGCCGAACATTTACGACGCCGATCTGCGGCGCCTCTTTTCGGATCAGAAGCGCCACCGGCGCCTGGAAATGGCGGCTACGTTCCTGCGACGCAACCGCGCCGAGATCAGGCGACTCGTTGCCAAGTGGACCGGCGAGTATCAATACACCTTGGACCTCGTGTTAGGCGATATGATCGCGCGCTGCCGTGTGCTCAAGCTGCATGCAGCTGGCTTGGAGCGGCAGCTGCTCACTGACTTTTGCGTGCTCTTGACCGTCAAATCGATGCACTTCTTATACAGCCAGGGACGCAAGGACTGGATCGCTCTCTAGCATAGGCTTCGCATGAAGCAGTTGCGCGTGCTGGTGTTGATGCATCCCGATCTCGTACCGCCGGAAGACGCGGGGAAACTCTCCGAGGAGGAGCGCTTCGCGTACAAGACGGAATGGGACGTCATGCGCACCTTGCGCAAGCTCAGGCACGAGGTGCGCGCGTTAGGCGTGCAGACCGAGTTCCAGCCGATCCGTGATGCGCTCGAGGAGTTCAAGCCGGACGTCGCCTTCAACCTGCTCGAGGAGTTTCACGGGAACGTGCTCTACGACCAGAACGTCGTGAGCCTGCTGGAGCTGCTGCGCGTTCCCTACACAGGCTGCAACCCGCGCGGGATGGTGATCTCGCGGGAAAAGTCGTTGGCCAAGAAGCTCCTGCTGTATCACCGGATCCGTCTCCCCGCGTTTCACGTATTCCCGCTGGGGCACCGCGTGAAACGGCCGCGGGCGCTCGCGTTTCCGCTGATCGTGAAGAGTCTCACTGAGCACGCCTCGTTAGGTATCTCCAAAGCGTCCCTGGTACACACGGACGAGGAGCTTGCCGACCGGGTGGCGATGGTGCATCGCCGCGTCGGGACGCACGCGTTGGCCGAGCAGTTCATCGCGGGGCGCGAGATCTACGTCGGGGTGTTGGGGAACGACCGTCTCAGCGCGCTCCCAGCGCGCGAGCTGGTGTTCAAGAATGCCGCGCCTGACGAGCCGCTCATCGCCACGGAGCGGGCGAAGCACAACCTGGAGTATCAAAAGAAGCACGGCATCGATCAGCAAGCTGCCGACGACCTTCCGCCGCAGGTCGCCTCGTCGATCGGGCATCTAAGCAAGCGCATCTATCGCATACTGGGCCTAACGGGATATGCGCGCGTGGACTACCGGCTGGGAACCGACGGCCAGCTCTGGTTCCTGGAAGCGAATCCGAATCCGGAAATCGCGCAGGCGGAGGAGTTCGCGTCGGCGGCTAAGCAGGCGGGGATCGAGTATCCGGATCTCTTGCAGCGCATAACGAGTCTGGGCCTCAAGAGCCTCGCGTGAAGTAGGCTAGGGTCCCAATAGTACCAACAGCCTTGGTGCACGTTTCACTTGGCTAGAAGGATTCTCCAGTCGATATCGGAGCGGACACCTCGAGAGACCCTTAGCGCACCGACGAGAATGCGCGTGTCGTGCGAGCTTCCATGCAACATTAAGATGAAAGGGCGTAGGGGGAGACGTGCGGGCTCACCCAGCGCGATCGGAGTGCCATCGATCGCCGCACCACAACGTCCATCGGGAAACAGCTGCAACGTGACTTCGTACCACGCTCCACTGGTCATGCGCTGTAGCATTGTGTCAGGCAGCGCGAAGGTTCTCCCGGCCGCCCAGATAAGGCGCGCATACTGTGGCCCTTCCGACCCTCCCGGGAAACGAAGCTCACATTGGGGCGCCCCGAAAGAACTCAGGCGTCCCTCCTGCCAAGGGTACCCGGTCACGTGGTCCCAACGCCCGAGCCGGCTCGTGTCATAATCCGATCTGAGCCCGATCGTTTGCTCTTGCCATTGCGAGAGCCTAACGGGTGTCGAAAGCTGAGCGACGACGAACAGACCCGCTAAAGGACTAAATGAAGCACGAGTGTACGCGCCGCTCAGGAAACGTCCATCTCCGGAGTTGGCAAACGAACATTGGTCGGCGTCGGCGGGCCGCGTTGTAGGCGCCGGAGATCCAAATCCTTTCCATTGCTCTCCGAGCCCTTTGCACCAATCCTCTCGAAGCAGCGTCGTGGTGTCGTTAGGCACAACTCGCAGACGTAATGACGTCCTCCTCCAGCCGCCAGCCGAGATACCTATCGTTGACACGCCTTCGCGGATCGGATTGGCCAACCCCGACGAATCGATCGTGGCCACGCTCGAGTCAGACGAGTCAAATACGAGCGTCGAAATTGGCACGGCACGGCCTGCAGCGTCGATACTACCGACGCCGACCTTGAAAGGAACACCGATTAGTGCAAAGGCGCTGTCACCGACACTCGATAGGCGGGCCAGGTACGTACGCGGCTCGTGCTCGGAGCGAAAACCAACGATTCTCAGGACCCGGCCGCTGGTGTGATGATCGACCGACGTGAACGAGGACGCGGCTGTGCGCCGGCGTAGGTGGACCGAGGGGACGACCGCCGGAGCGTCACGCGCGGCGCACAAACACAGGGACCACTGTCCGTCCGGGCTGTATCGCTCGATGTCCGATGCATCCGAAGGACGCCACTCGGTCGCCCACATGCGAGTTGACACGTTGAAACGGCGCGACACCCTATGCCCGCGACCAGTCGCCGAGATCTCGATCTGGTCCTCGTCGAACCAGCGCAACTCCGTTGGTTCTATGCCGTCGGACTGCGCCGGGAAGCATACCGGTGAGGGCGCATCACGGCTCGTTAGGCAAAATGCCATTGGCCGAGTGTCCCAATACTGGCGCAGAAAAGCGATGCGCGTGCCGGAGGGCGACCATTTGGGCATGCGATCGCTCTCATCCCCGCTTGTGATCATCTTTCGCCGGAGGTCAGACAGATCCAGCACGGCGATATCTGTGTGTTGCAGTGGATGTGTCGATGCCGTGGCGAAGGCGATGGAGCGGCCGTCGGGTGATGGATCCGGATGGATGTCGTCCCCGGGCGCAGCCGTCAATCGCCGCTCGAAACCATTCTCCTCCCGGAGGTAAAGGTCCATCTCGCCCGAGTCACTGGATGTGCGCTCGATTACCCACCGTGCATGCCGACCGTGAAGCGGTACGACGTCGCTTATCGAGCCCCGCAGCACGGTGCGTAATTCGGCACCTATGAGAAGCTGGCCCGGTGACCAATTCCGATTGCGCCGCACTGCGGCAACAGGGATCTCCCACAACCATGTCTCGCCATTGGGCTGTAATTCCGTCACGCTAGCCAACAAGCGTGGTTCGTTAGGCATGTCGCGCCAGACCAACGCTCCCGCCAACGCCGCTGCCATTGCCAATGCGGCCACGCCCGCAAAGGCGCGCTGCCGCGACGTCACGATGCCGGCGCGCATAAGCAAGGGAAGCGAGCGTAGGAGGCGATCGACGTCCTTGCTGCGAACACTCTGACCAAGGAGCTCGCCAGCCACTTCTCGCGCCGGGCGCCACCTCCCCCCAGGCACGCCCTCACGCACGAAGCGCTGAAGTACGGTGCCGAGTGCGGACCAGTCATCAGCAGCACGCATGTGCGAGGCAGCCAGACGAAGCTCGGAGGAATCGGCCCTCTCGTGTGCCAATGCACGCCCGATTACTCTCTCGAGGGCGCCAACCGCCGCGTCATCCATACCAAACGTTGCGGCGGCGCCAAACTCGTGATGGGCCAGCATACAACGGGTGCCGATACGTTCGACAAAACCGTCTAACTCCAATTGCTCGAGGCTCCGCTCCAGCGTCGCGGCATGGTGTTCGCACGCACGGGAGAGCGTCGCGCGATCCAGCCCGTGATCGGCGATTGCGAGAGCGCGAATGATCTCCTGTTGACGCGATGGAAGTCTGCCTACGCGCTCACGCACGGCGCTTCCCGCGGTCAGAAGAGCGGTCAGCTCGTCTGGATCGCGCAGCCGCCACGCACCGTCTGCGAGATCGAGTGTGCCGCGCTCGAGCGCCAGCTGCAGCGTTTCAAGAATGGAGAGCGGCGACCCGCCGGTGTAGCGCTGAAGATCACTGGCGAGAGCCGCAACCCACGGCTCGTTAGGTACCGTCGCAACGCTGCCGATGAGCGTGTCGATGGCTGCCCTGGAGAGTGGCTCGAGCGGGAGCGGGAGCGTCGTGCTACCAAATCCGCTTCGCGAATGACGGTCTGACGCGACGAGCAAAGCGGTTCGGCGCTCCAAGGCGTCGAAAGCTCCCGCTATAATCTGTCTCGACTCCTCGTCGGACCAGTGGAGATCGTCGACGAGAAGCGCGACGGGCTTTTCGTACGAGACGGCTTCGAGCAATTCGACGAGTGCATTGCGCACCGCGACGGGCTCCAGGCTCACACGAGCCGCCGAAACGTTGTCGAACTGCGAAGCGAGAGAGGGCGAAATGCCGACAAGAATACGCGCGGTTTCTGTTGACACTGCGCGAGAGCCTGGCAGCATAGCCACGCGAGCCACGAGATCGCTTGCGACGCTCAACGCAATATCTCGGGATGCGCGTGAGCACCGGAGCGAGACGTATCGCGCGCGTAGCGACTCCAGGCGCGCTTCAAATTCCCGCAGAAGCCGTGTTTTGCCGAAGCCCGCCGGTGCGGTGACAAGAACGCACGTAGGAATTCCTTGCAGTGCGTGATCCCAGGCGCGCATCAATGCCGCGAACTCCCGTTCGCGGCCAATCATCTCGAGCCGAGCGAGGGGCGACGTCGGGCGCGAGCTTTCTGGTGCCGAATGTTTGCGCCTCACGAGTGCAAGCAGCTTGCGAAGCGAGGGCTCAGGATCGAGCCCATGTTCTGCAATCACACGTTCCAGCGCATCTCCCTCGACAACGGCTGTAAGCGTGTCTCGAGCCGCTATCAGTGATTCGAGAAGCAGTCGCCAGCCTGTTGGATGTACCGGGTCAATATCCCGCACGCGACGGGCAAGTGACGCCGCATCACGGGCGCGACCATGTGAAAGCCACTGCCTAACGACGGACTCGGCGCACCGAACGAAGACTGCGCGACAGCGCGCGCGTTCGAGATCGATCCAGCGTTCGAACTCTCCGCTTCCGGGAGAGGCGAAGCCGGGGAAGAATTCGCCACGATAGGACTCCACGGCCGAAAGCACGTTTCCCGACTCGGCTGCGACCAGGAAGTCATCACGGTCCCACGAAATGGGAGTATGGAGCGTGAGCGTATCGTCACCGTCGATGGCGATGGCGCCTCTCGTGCGCTGGTGGATCTGCCAGCGACTGTGGCGGAGTGCGTGGCGTGCGTTATCGGGTTCGAGGTTGTCCCAGATCAGGTCCGTTAGATGGTCTCGTGTGGCCGAGCGTCCCGGCGCGGCGGCGAG
>JBQTJS010000120.1:0-8741 GCA_052386875.1 Gemmatimonadaceae bacterium | reverse complement strand
CGGGACCGCAGGCGGCGATCGGAATGGCGGCCGCGCAGTCACTCGCCGCGCCAACGCGCGGTGACACCGGCGGTCGCTCCGGCCCTGAAGCCCGATCCGGCCGCGCCACGGTCGTGCAGCAAGGTCCCGTGATCGATGGGGATCTGTCTGACGCAGTCTGGACGGCCGCCGGAAGCGAGATCTACGGCGGCTTCCTGCAGCGTGAGCTGCACGAAGGGGCGCCCGTGTCGGAGCGCACGGAGGTGCGCATCGTAACCGACGGGACGGCACTCTACGTCGCGGCCTGGCTATTCGACAGCGAGCCTAACGAGATTATCCCGGGCGACAAAATCCGCGACGTCACACTGACCAACAGCGATTACTTCGGCTTCATCCTCGACACGTACCTGGACCGTCAGAACGGATTTGTCTTTGCCACGACACCTTCCGGGATCGAATACGATGGACAAGTGGTGCGCGAGGGCGAAGGGGGCGGCGTCTTCCAGCAGGGTCAGACGCGCGCGCAGGCGGGTTCCATGGGAGGCTTCAATCTCAACTGGGACGGGAGCTGGACAGTGGCAACGTCCGTAGACTCGTTAGGTTGGTACGCCGAGTTCCGCATTCCGTTCTCGACCTTGCGCTACGCGGGTGGCGACGAGCAGACCTGGGGCCTCAACCTCGTGCGCGGCATCCGGCGCAACAACGAAGAAGCGTTCTGGTCCTTCATACCGCGCCAGTTCAACCTCATGCGGCTCTCACGCGCCGGCACGCTCCGCGGAGTGCAGGTTCCCGCACGCCGCGTGGCGACGATCACGCCGTATATCCTGGGAGCCGCACAGCGGAACTACGCCGCTCAGACCGCGTTCGACCGGACCGGTGAACTCGGCGCCGATCTCAAATACGGCCTAACGCCGAGCCTAACGTTGGACCTCACATACAACACGGATTTTGCGCAAGTCGAGGTGGACGAGCAACGCACCAATCTCACGCGCTTTCCTCTGTTCTTTCCTGAGAAGCGTCCCTTCTTCCTCGAGAACGCCGGCATCTTTTCGGCCGGGACGCCGCAAGCGGTCGAGCTTTTCTTCAGCCGCCGTATCGGCATCGACACCCTCGGCAATCCGGTCCCCATCGTGGGAGGCGCCCGCATGACCGGCCGTGTCAGCGGCATGACTGTGGGGCTGCTGCACATTTTCACGGACGATGTGCCGGGCGTGCAAACGTCCACAGCATACTCGGTAGGACGCCTAACGCGTGAGCTTGGCACCCGCTCGCGCGTCGGCGTTATCGGCCTGCAGCGGCTCGGCCGCGGGAGCGACAATTATAGTCGCGCCTACGGCGCCGACGGCCGCATCGGACTCGGCGATGCCTGGACTGTCGACTGGTGGGGGAGCAAGACCCAAACGCCCGGACGTGCAGGCGACGACGTAGGGTTCAGCGGGCGGGTGGGCTACCAGACGAGCGCGTGGAGCAATGCCGTGCGTTATGTGCAAGTCGGCGAGGACTTCACGCCGGAAGTCGGATTCCTGAATCGCGGGGGAGGATATCGCTTCTATGACCTGGCCGCGATGCGCATATTCCGCAATGAGAAGCTGGCGTGGCTGCGCCAGTGGAATCCGCATGTGAACTACCGAGGTTACTTCGACCTGGACGGCAACTATCAGAGCGGCCAAATCCACGTAGATCTCACGGAAGTCGAGTTTGCGGATGGAGGACGCTTCGGCCCGGAACTCAACTTCTTTCACGAGGGACTGGAGCGGCCGTTCACAATCGCGCCGGACCGCACCCTGCCGGCCGGCGACTACGATTGGGCTTCGCTAGCCCTCGATTGGTCAACGGATCCGAGCGCTCCGGTTGCGCTGAACACGCGCGGCGAAGTGGGCCAGTTCTATAACGGAAGGAGGACTGGGGGGAATGCCACGCTGACGGTGCGGCGCGGCGCGTCGCTGACGACCTCTCTGTTGGTCGACTACAACGACGTCACGCTGGATCAGGGGAACTTCGTGCGCTCGCTGCTGGGGTTCCGGCTCGGATACTTCTTCACTCCGCGTGTGTTTGCGCAGTCGCTCACGCAATACAACAATCAGGCGCGGGCGTGGAATGCGAACGTTAGGTTCGGTTGGCTGAACACGGCCGGGACGGGGCTGTTCGTCGTAATCAACGAGGGTCAAGAGGCCGACGGGTTCTTCGATTGGGTGCGTCCGCAGTCACGTTCGTTGGTGGTGAAATTTACGCGTCAGTTGGGCACAGGCCTGTGAACGTCGGCTCACCCGAGCTACGCGCCTGTGACTGTAGAACGCAGCTGCGCTCGCGCATAGCGAAGGGCAGACTGGCTGTGAGGCGTAACTCGCACGTGCAATGCCCTGGCGGCCGTGAGAGGTTTGCCCTAGCATGACCTCCATGAAACGCGCACTGCCGATCGCCATCGCACTGGTCTTGCTCATTTCGGCGACGCTCGCCGCGCACGACCTCTTCATCAAGCCGGCGAGCTACTACCTCGAGCCGAACACGCCGGCACACGCCTACGTCGTGAACGGCACTTTCACGCGCAGCGAGAACGCAATCACCTTCGATCGCGTGCGCGACCTGAGCGTTGTAAGCCCGGAGGGCCACGCGCACCCCGACACGGCTGCCTGGTCGGACAAAGGGGACACGAGCGTCCTGCGCTTCACTACGGGTGGGCCCGGCACGTACACGTTAGGCGTCTCCACACTGCCGCGTGTGCTCCGGCTCGAGGCCAAGGACTTCAACGCTTACCTTGCCAGCGACGGCGTCCCCGACGTGCTCGCGGCGCGGCGCCGCGACGGCGAGCTGGCGCAGCCGGCTCGGGAACGCTACCACAAGCATGTCAAAGCGCTTGTACAGGTCGGCGGCGAACGATCGGACCACTATACGACAGCGTTAGGCTATCCCGCAGAGCTCGTTCCGCTGGAAAATCCTTACTCGCTGCGGCGCCGCGCCGTCCTACGGCTGCGCACCCTCGTCGACGGCCAGCCGGCGGCGAATCAGTATGTCGTAGCCGGGGGACGCACGCGAACCGGAGCGCGCATTCCGAGTGTCGGCCTGCGCAGCGACGCCGAAGGGGTCGTGCGCGTACCGCTGCGCAGCGCCGGGCACTGGTACGTCAAGTTCATCCACATGACCAAGGTTATCGGCGACAGCGCAGTCGATTACGAATCGAAGTGGGCATCGCTAACGTTCGAAGTTAGAACCTAGCACTCCCGGGGCCGTCGCCGTAGAGCCCGCGTTCGCCGGCATAGCGCCGAGCCGGTGCTGCGTGCTCCCTCCACAGCCTTGCGTACTGGTTCTGAGACTTCGTTCGCCTGCCCAGGAAAACGTGGTATAAAGAGGCTGGCGTTCAAAAGCGTCGCACCGCTAAAGGGGCGACGCCGTTACTAATGAACGCGTTCGCGGGACTGGTGCAGCAGGCGGTTACTGCGAGGGCGGCGTTCCACGACGCGGCAGCGGGCCGATCGAGCCTTGGCGACAGCCTATCTGCCTCCCGTTCCTAGTTGATCGGCAACCAGTAGCTGACCTTGAGCGCGAGGAACTGAGTCCCGTCCGCGCTCAGAGCGTCCCACAACCCGCTGGGATTCACCGCCGCGCCGTTCGGCTTCGATATGAAGCGGTCCTGCTGCCAGACGAGGAAGAGAGTGCTCCCCGGCCGCCACTCCCAGCGGAGCACGGCATTACTGCGGAACGAGCGCACGTTGAAGTCGCCGTTAGGCAAAGTGAAGCTCACCGTGCCGTCGGTCACGCGGCGGCGGCCTAACGAATCCGGCTGAGAGATAGTCGTTCCATCCGTGCCGTATGCGCGCAGATCGCGCTCACGCGGCGCCGGCAGCTCACCGTAATCACGGAACCGGCCGCTCGCAGCAAAGGGCTCGGCGTAGGTCTCGAGCGTCAGATTCGGCGTCAGGGCGTAATTGAGCCGCATGCGCATGGAGTACTGGTCTCTATCGACGTAGGCGAAGACATAACGCCGGCCGAACGTCGCAGCACCACCGTTGGCGAGCGAGGTCACGTACTGCCTCGCCGACGTGCCGCCGTTATACGCCGGCTGTAACGTCAGTTCCCACTGGGGCGCGGGTCTCAGCGAGAGCGCTGTGTTGGCGCTGATCGATCTGCCGCCGTCGTCGCCCTGTCCGTGCGAGACGTTGATGGACAAACCCGTGCGCGCCCCGGCGCGGCTCGACATGCCGCCGTACATATAACGCCCCGCGTGTGTGCCCATCAGCGGACCGCCGCGCGTTAGGTTGTCGCTCGTCGACGCGGGATTGATCCCGAATCCGCCGTGCGCGCGCCAAAAGTTTTTGAACGTGGCATTGCCGTTGACGCCGGCTTCGGTGAATTGCCGCACCGATCCGAAGTTCCATTCGCTCGCCTGAAAGATTCCAACTTCATAGTTGTGAAAGAGCCGGCCGCGCTGTGTCTCGCGATAGCGGATATTGGCGAAGACGCCGCGATCGTCGGCAGAGCCGAGCCGTCCGATATCGTTGAACTCGAGCCCCGGCGACTCCATGACAAAGTCGATGTCCCAGAGCCAGTGCTTGCCGCTCATCTTGCTGTGATTGATGCCGCCGAAGTATCCGAAGAGCGACGTGCGGCTTGGATCGAAGTCGACATGATCGGCATCGGGGCGCTGGTAGTAGCGGCGACTGGAAGTTTGCTGCGCCGCGATGGCCTGGGAGTCGCCTTGCACGTAGCTGAAGATGAGAAAGGCACTCACGTCGTACTGGCCGCGATTCCAGCGCAGCCGGCCGTCCATGCCGCCGGCGTATGCGCGCCTAACGAGCACGCGTGCAGCCGGGCTGCCGGAGTCGAGGTCGCGCTCCACAGCCGTCAGCATGCCGCTGAAGGTCGAGGCATCGCGGCCGACTTCCTGCTGCAGCGCTGCGGCGCCGAAGAAGGTGCGCGGCGCGGCGAGGGCGCGGCCGAACGTGCTGCGCGCCGCATCGAAAGTGCGAGCGTCCTCGCGGTCTGTCACAGCCGTCAGGCCCGCGAACGAGAGCTTCGACGGGAGCCGGCCAGACACTTTTGCCGCGCCCAGTATCGTGGAGTTGCGCGGAATGTCGGAGTATGTCGTGCCGGGCCTTAGAGGCGGCGGGGCGCCGATACGCCGGGAATAGAACATCCCGCCGCGCTCGCTGAGGAGCTGTGTGCCCTCGGTGAAGAAGGGCCGCCTTTCGGGGAAGAAGGTCTCGAACGCCGAGAGATTGACCTCGGCGGGGTCGGCTTCGACCTGGCCGAAGTCAGGATTGAATGTCGCGTCGAGTGTCGCGTTAGGTCCGAGGCCAAACTTCACATCGCCGCCCGCGCGGAATTCGCTGCGGCGCCTGGCGTCGAAAGGATTGCCCGGATTGACAGCGCTGGCGAAGCGCGCATCAGTCGCTACATACGGCAGGATCTCGAGGCGGCGGCTGGGCCGCACGCCGCGGATGCCCACGAGATCGCCCATACGCGACGCCCAGCCGGTGTCGTTACGCCTAACGAGCATCCAATAGGCTGACTCGTTGCGCGCCGGCACCAGCCGGACAGCGTTGACGCCCCAGAGCTGCTCATCCGCTGCGCTGAAGCGCAGCTGGCTGAACGGAATACGCATCTCCGCCGTCCAACCGAGCGAGTCGATCGCTGTCTTGGCCTCCCACACGGGGTCGAAAGTGTAGTCGCGCCGGAACTCGAAGTCCGCTGTATGCAGGTAATCGATACGCACACCGCCGGCAGTAACGCCGAAGGTGTACGCCGTGCGCCGGTCGCGGAACGTGTCGAAGGAGATCAGAAGCTGTTCGGAACTCCCTTCACGATCGCGCCGCGTGACAAGTGCCCTGATGCCGCTGGGGTCTTTGCTGTACAGTCTGGCGCCGATATAGAGCGCATCATCGTCATAAACAAACGCGATGCTGGTCGAGTCTGTCGCGGGCTGCCCTTCGTTCGGTTCTCGCTGCGTGAACCCCGCGATGAACTGGGCGTTGTGCCAGATCGCGTCGTCCAGCTTGCCGTCGAGCCGAAGCGACCCTCCGCGCTCGGCGCGGACTGCTTCAGCGCGCTTGACTGTGGCGACGGCCGGTGCGGGCGCAGCCGGCGAATACTGCTGCGTCATGGCGCGAAGCGGCGGCGCAATCGTTAGGCACGTGACCGCAACCGCAGAGCCGAGGCGCCCGGCTGAAAAAGTGGAGCGGAGCATAGCGCTGTCCTACGAGGTTGAGTGGGCCTGCGTTTCGCACCGCTTGTGACAGCGCGATGCTGCGATTGGTTGCGATGCCTTTCCGCAGACGTTCGACGCCAGCTGTCGTAGGACTGCTGTAGTACTTCGGGCCTCGTTAGGCTAGGTTCCTGCGGACCGCGGGCGCCGCCGGCCGCAGATCCCGCTGCTGCGCGCTTGGATCGCGGAGTGCGCCTAGAGGCGGCGCAATAGTTGGGCGTTAAGGGCGACTATTATAGTGCTCAGCGACATCAGCACTGCACCCATTGCCGGGGAAAGCACAATCCCCCAGGGCGCCAGCACGCCCGCAGCCAGAGGAATGGCGACGATATTGTAGCCCGCCGCCCACCAGAGATTCTGCACCATCTTGCGATACGTCGCACGCGAGAGCGCGAAGATGCGCGGCACGTCGCGCGGATCGTTACGCACCAGTACCACGTCGCCTGCCTCTACAGCCACGTCGGTGCCGGCGCCGATGGCGATGCCGACGTCCGCGGTCGCGAGCGCCGGTGCATCGTTCACACCGTCACCAACCATCGCCACGCGTTTTCCGGCTCGCTGCAGCTCCGCGATCTTCCCTGCCTTCTCGTCAGGCAGCACCTCGGCGAAGACTCGCTCGATCCCCAGTTCCTGGGCTACTGAAGCCGCCACCGGCTGCGCGTCTCCGGTGATCATCACTACTTCGACCCCGCTGTTACGCAACTCGCGCACAGCCTCGGCGGATTCGTCGCGAATGAGGTCGGCGACTGCGAGCGCCGCCAATACGCGTCGCGAGGAGTCGTGTTCGTCCACAAGATAGACAACTGTCTGTCCGGCGCGGCCCGCCTCGCTTGCCGCTGTCTGCACGTTAGGCGGCGGCTCGACCTCGAGGGCGCGCAACAGAGCCGGTCCGCCGACCAGCAGCATGCGATTGTCTACGCTGGCGCGTACGCCGCGGCCCGGCAGCGCTTCGAAGTGTTCGGCGACCGGCACGGCGAGACCCCGCTCACGGGCGCTGCGCACGATCCCCTGCGCGATGGGGTGCTCGGAATCTCCCTCCACAGCGGCGGCGAGCCTCAGAGCCTCGTTAGGCTCTACCGCATCTGCCGTGGTGATAGCAGTTACGCCGAACTCGCCGCGTGTGAGGGTGCCGGTCTTGTCGAAGACCGCGACGTCGACGTTACGCGCCTCCTCGAGGCCGCGGCGATCGCGAATCAGGAGCCCGTTGCGCGCTCCCAGCGTCGTGGAGATCGCCACGACGAGCGGGATGGCCAGGCCTAACGCATGCGGACAGGCGATGACGAGAACGGTCACGACACGCTCGACTGCGTAGGCGCCTGCCGCGTCTGCGACGAGCCAGGCAGCGAGCGTGAGCGCCCCCGCGGCGAGCGCAATCACCGTGAGTCCGAACGCCCAACGGTCGGCCAGCTCCTGCGCGCGTGAGCGCGAGGTCTGTGCCTGCTCGACGAGACGCATGATCCCGGCAAGTGCAGTTCGCTCGCCGGTGCCGGTCACGGTTATGCGCAGCGAGCCGGCGCCGTTCACAGTACCGGCGATCACACGGTCGCCCTCCGCCTTGTCGACGGGTCGCGATTCGCCGGTGATGGCGGCTTCATTCACAGCGCTTTCGCCGCTCTGCACAGTGCCGTCAGCGGGGAGGGCGGCCCCCGGCCTAACGAGAACAACATCACCGTCGCGCAGCTCGCCGATCGGCACTTCTTCCACCAGCTCCGCGCCGTTGGAACGCCGCACGCGTGCAGCAGTGTTCGGCAGCAGCTTGGCCAGCTCGCCCACCGCTCCGCGCGCCTGCGAGATGGAGCGCATCTCCAGCCAGTGGCCCAGCAGCATGATCGTCACGAGAGTGGCCAGCTCTTCCCAGAGCGGCGTACCAGGGAAGCCGAGCGTCACCGCCGCGCTGAAGCCGAACGCTACCGTGATCGCCAGCCCGATGAGCGTCATCATGCCGGGAAGCCGGTCCGTCAGCTCACGCCACGCCCCTTGCAGGAAGGGCCAGCCGCCGTACGCAAAGACCGCCGTTCCGAACGCGGCCGGGATCCAGCGGCTGCCGGCGAACGCCGGTGGATGATAGCCAAGCGCGTTAGGCAGCATGTGCCCGAACGCCAGGATCGGGATGGTGAGGAGCAAAGTGAGCCAGAACTTGTCGCGGAACATCGCCACGCTGTGCCCGGCATGCTTGTCATGTGCGGCGTGCGCGCCAGCACCTGGTGCATGTCCGGCATGTGCCGCGCTGCTGGCATGCATGCCGTGCCCAGACCGATCCGCATGTTCAGCCCCAGCCGCCGCCGTCCCTACACTGGGCTCTGGCGCACGACCTTGCTCCTGCACGGGACGAGGCTCGCCGCGCACATCATCGCCCGGATCGGAGTGCTCGGCCGAGTGCGGTCGCTGCATGGGGCTGCGTCAATGAAACGCGCTTCGATAGTGACGCACAACTCCGGCCAACGGAGATCCGCCGCTAGCTCGTCACGCCATGACGCGCCCTCGGCGGCCTCGGCTTGGTGACGAGCACGGACAGGTCGCTTGCACGCCTCATTGTCGGCGGTCTCGGCTTGGTGACGAGCAC
>JBQTJS010000119.1:0-3039 GCA_052386875.1 Gemmatimonadaceae bacterium | reverse complement strand
GGGGGTGTTCTCCCAACCGCCCCGCCCCCGCCCCGTAATGAGCTCGCCCCGGCCGTTTTGGTTAATTGCTGGCTCCTGGCGGGGGGGGCGCGCCCCGCCCCCCCCGGCCGACCTCGCTTGACAGGTCCCGCCCGGAGCCGCTTGCCGTTGCGTCCCGGGGGAAGCATTATCGGCATCTCGGCAGTCGTTAGGCGCGGCTCGAAGCGCTCGCGGCCCCAGGCGTCACGCAAAAGCCGCTGGTGCGTCGCCAGCTCTATATCGCCGTCGCTCGAGCGCTGCCTGTACGCACCGTTCGCGTCGAGGTCCCAAGCCTGACGATTGTCCGCGAGACAGGTCTCCAGCAATGTGCGCAGGCGCTCGTGCTGGGCGTGATCTTCCACCGGCACCACGGCTTCGACGCGGCGATCGAGGTTGCGCGGCATCCAGTCCGCCGACCCGAGGTAATACTCCCCCGCACCGTTGTTGGCGAAGTAAAACAAGCGAGAGTGCTCGAGGAATCGCCCGATGATGCTCAGCACCCGGATGTTGTCGCTCACACCCGGCACGCCGGGCCGCAGGCAGCACATGCCGCGCACGATGAGGTCGATCTCCACGCCGGCCTCGGAAGCGGCGTACAACTCCGCTATGATCTCGGCATCGACGAGCGCGTTCATCTTGGCGATGATGCGCGCCGGGACGCCCGCGCGCGCGTGTTCCGCCTCGCGCCGGATGAGTCCCATGAAACGTTCGCGCATATTCGCCGGAGCTACCAGCAGCTGGCGGTACGCCTTCTGGCGCGAGAAGCCCGTCAGCAGGTTGAACAGCTCGCTCACGTCGGCGCCGAGGTCAGGCTTGCAGCTGAGCAGCCCGAAGTCGGTGTAGGTGCGCGCCGTCTTGGAGTTGTAGTTGCCGGTGCCGATGTGCACGTAGCGGCGGATCCCGTCGCTCTCGCGCCTAACGACCAGCGCAATCTTCGCGTGCGTCTTGAGCCCGGGAAGGCCGTACGCGACATGCACGCCGTAGTTCTCCAGCGTGCGCGCCCAGGTGATGTTGTTCACCTCGTCGAAGCGCGCCTGCAGCTCCACGAGCACCGCTACCTGCTTGCCGCGCTGGGCCGCCTCCGTGAGAGCCCGCACGATTGCAGTGTCGCCCGACGTGCGATACAGCGTCAGCTTGATGGCCAGCACGTTGTCATCCTGGGCCGCCGTGTCCAGGAACCGCTCCACCGATGCCGTGAACGACTCGTAAGGATGATGCACCAGGATGTCACGGTCCTTGATCGAGTCGAAGATCGAGCGCTCGGGATCGCGCAGCTCGACGGGCACCACGGGCGAATAAGGAGCGTCGCGCAACTCGGGCATATCGAGCGTGGCGAGACTCATCAAGTCGCCCAGCTCGAGCAGCGAGCCGTTCTCGTGGATGTCGGCGTCGCTCAGCGGCAGCACGTCGGGGTCCACCCCTTCGCGCAGCTCCTTCAGCAGCAGCGACCGCAGCCGCGCCGGTGTCCCCGCCTGCACTTCCAGACGCACAACCTCGCCGAAGCGGCGCTGAAAAAGCTGCTCCTCGATCATGGCGAGGAGGTCGTCCGGCTCGTCAGGCGCGGGGACGTCGAGGTCGGAGTAACGGATGATGCGAAAGGCCTGGTAGCCGAGGATGTCCATCCCCTGAAAAAGCTCGCCGAGGTGAGCGCCGATCACATCCTCCAGCGGCACGAAAACGTTAGGCGTCGCCGTTGGCACCCAGCGCGGCAAGCTCTTGGGTACCTTGACGCGCGCGAACCGCGAGCTGCCCCAATCGGGGTCATTAATCTCCACAGCGAGCGACAGCGACAGATTGGAGATGTAAGGAAAGGGGTGCCCCGGATCCACAGCCAGCGGCGTGAGAACCGGAAAGACCTCGCGATCGAAGAAGCCGTCAATGACGGCCCGGTCGTCGGCGCCCAGCTCCTGATACCTAACGAGTCGGATGCAGCGCTCCGCGAGCGCCCGAATCAAATCGTCGTGCAGGCAGCGCTGCTGCCTCCCGACAAGCTCGCGCACCTGCTGCTCGATCGCGTCCAGCTGCGCCTGCGGCGACATCCCGTCCGACGACGTCTGTGTAACACCCGCAGCCACCTGGCGCCGCAGACCCGCCACACGAACCATATAGAACTCGTCCAGGTTCGAGCTGAAGATCGCCAGGAACTTGAGCCGCTCCAGCAGCGGCGTGCGCGCGTCTTCCGCTTCGTGCAGCACGCGCGCGTTGAACTCGAGCCAGCTAAGCTCGCGATTGATGTAGAGCGAAGGAGTGATCGCGGTGGCCGTCATTTGCGCGAGGTCTTGGCGAGCAGCAGGGGAACGTCTAGGTAAGATAGCTCTTCCGGGTTCTCAGCGCCCGCCTGCGGCGCCAGGCGAGCCCACACTCCGACGGGGCGTAATCCCTTGTCGCGCTGCGTCTTAGCCCCCTACAGCCGGGCCGCCAGATCCAGCAAAAGAAGGACGATCGCTGAAATGATCGCAGCGGCCGGAATCGTCATTATCCACGCCCACACGATGCGCCCGGCGATCCCCCACCTAACGGCAGACAGGCGATGCGTGGCACCGACCCCCATTATCGCACCCGTAATCGTATGAGTGGTGCTCACGGGGATCCCGAAGCGCGTTGCGAACAGGATCGCCATCGCCCCCCCGGTTTCAGCGCAGGCACCTCCCACCGGCCGCAGCTTGGTGATACGAGAACCCATTGTGTGCACGATGCGCCAGCCGCCCAAGAGCGTGCCTAACGCTATCGCCGTGTAGGCCCCGATCTCGACCCAAAACGGGATGTGCTCCGCGCTCGGTACGTGAAAGACGCGCAGCCACCCCCGCTCGCCGGCGAAGACGTCCTGGCTGGCCGCCAACAGACCCACGATGATCCCCATCGTCTTCTGTGCGTCGTTGGCGCCGTGCGAGAGTGAGAACAATGCGGCGCTCCCCAACTGAATGCGCCGGAACAGCGCGTCCACGCGAGCCGGCGTGACGCGTTGGAAGAGCCAGTAGACCAGCGTCATCAGTGTGTAGCCGGCGGCAAGCCCCACGAACG
>JBQTJS010000118.1:0-24620 GCA_052386875.1 Gemmatimonadaceae bacterium | reverse complement strand
CCGGTTTCGGCGGGCTGCCTTAGAGCGCTTGCTCTATATCGGCGATGAGATCCTCGGCGTCCTCGATCCCGATGGAGAAGCGGAGGAATCCGTCCGCGATGCCGATCGCGGCGCGTTCGGACGCGCTGAGGTGGGCGTGCGACGTGTAGCGCGGCTCGCTGACGAGCGTATCGACGCCGCCGAGGCTGGTGGCGTGTTTGACGAGCTTCAGGCGCCGGATGAAGCGGTCGGCTGCGCGACCCCCCTCAGGGAGTTCGACCGCCATCATGGCGCCGAAGCCGCTGAGCATTGTGCGCGCCACACCATGGTCCGCATGACTTGCCAGGCCGGGATAATGCACGCGGGCGATCTCGCTACGCTCGGCGCACCATGAGGCGATGCGCATGGCGTTTTCATTGGCGCGCCTAACGCGAACGTCGAGCGTTTTCAGTCCCCGTTCCAGGAGCCAGCAGGCGAACGGGTCGGGCGCCTGGCCCCAGACGATCATCTTCTGTGTGACCTCCTCGATGTAAGGCGCGGTTCCGGCTACGGCGCCGCCTAACACGTCGTGATGCCCGTTGAGGAACTTGGTGGCGGAATGGATGACGACATCCGCGCCGTGCTCCAGCGGGCGCAGATTAATCGGGCTCGCGAAAGTGGAGTCGACGACGAGGGCGAGACCGGCTTCCTTGGTCAGATAGGAGAGCGGGGCGAGGTCGAGCACGCGGCACGTCGGATTCACCGGTGTCTCGAGGAACACGGCGCGCGTGTGTTTGCGCAGGCGCTTGCGCCAGGTGCGCGTCTCCGTGGGATCGACGAGCGTGACGTCGATTCCCATCATGGCGAATTCCTGCGTCAGCAGACGCAGCGTCCCGCCGTAGAGCCAGGCACTGGCGAGCAAGTGGTCGCCGGGGCGCAGCAGCGCGAGTAAGGCGCAGGCCGTGGCGCCCATGCCGCTGGCGAGGACCAGCGCGGATTCGGCGCCTTCGAGCAGGGCCACGCGGCGCTGCACGGTGTCCGCGTTAGGCGAGTTCCCATAGCGCGGGTAGCGCAGCCCTTCGGCTGTTCCGTACTCCTGGATGAAGTTGACGGTCTGAACGAGCGGCTGCACCACAGGCGCGCCGACGTGCGGCGGCTCGGCGCCGCCGTGCACGACGAGTGTGGCGAGACGGTTGGGCCCGGCGGGTCGCTTCATTGCTGGTTAGGCAAGGTCGCTGCGCGGGCGATCCATATCCGTCTTCGAGATGTGCACGATCTCGCTGACACTGAGCCCGACGATGTCGCGGGCGACGACGCCGCCGCGAGGCACTGCGTCGTTCACGACCAGCTCTGCGACCTCGTTGCGGCGCGGCCCCTGAACCCACACAAGCTCTCCGGACGAGACCATGCGCAGCGCGGCTTCGGCGCTGTTGAGCTGGACTTGCGGACCGCGGTCCGGCTCGCCCTTGCGAGTCCCGATGAAGTGAACGACCTGCAGGGGCGGATTGTAGCGCGACATCACGTCATGGCCGGCAGCGCCACATAATCTCCTTCGGTCCGCACCAGCAAGCGCCGCGCGGCGAGCTGGTTGAGCTGGGCGACCACGCGTTCGCGCGGCCCGCCCACCTGCAACAGGACTTCGTCGACATCAGCGCGCCCGCGAGCCTGAACGACTTGCCACGCGGCGCGCAGCTCCGCCGTGACAGCGCCCACGAGACGCGACTCGCCGCGAGCGTCGATGACAACAAGCGCCAGACCGTAGCGCTCCAGCACCTGCTCGATGGCATCGAGGTGATGGTCATCGGCACCGCGCACGAGGAAGTAGGCGTCCGCGGCACTGCCGGCGTGATGCAGGAGGAGCTTGCCGACAACCTCGTCGGCACAAGAGAAATCCAGCAGACCGACTTCCGAGAAATCGATGATCGTTAGGCTCGGGGTCACGCGTTCGGCGAGGAGCGATTCGATTTCGTGTCGCACAGCCATCCCTGTAGGGCGCGTGACGAGATTGGAGTAGAGTCCGCACAACGTGCGCAGCGTCACTGCACCCACATCCATGTGTTGAATCACCGCGCTTCTGCCCGTTCCGGAATTGTGATCTGAACTTGCGCGCCTGGAAACGGCGGGAGGTTCTCCGAGAGAGGAACATCTTCGTCCCAACTGGGAACGATCGCAATCCGCGCGGTTCCGCTGCGCACGGACAGCTTGCCGTCCCACTTACCGACGTAGCGCCGCACGCCCGCGAGACCCTGGCCGCGTCCGGGATCGCGGAAGCGGCTTACGCCGCGGATCACCGCGTCCTCGAGCGCCATGGCGTCGTCCCAACGATCGCTCATGCGGCGCCCCGCACTCTGAGCGGATTCCAATGAATGCCGGAACCCTATGCCTGCGTCACACACAGCGATGACAACGACGCGGCGTCCGAGCAAACGTTGGCGCCAGCGGTACGATTGCACGGCAACCCAACCGCGCGCGCCGGCGTGTTCAACGATGTTCTGGCAGACTTCGCTCAATGTCATCGCGAAGCGCATCGTCGCTTGGGGGTCGAGGTTGAGTTCGTGAACGAGGATGCTCTGCGATTTCGACTGGATCCGTTCGACAACGCTGTGCACGTCGTCGCTCTTTTCCACGGCAGTTATTTCCAGCAGCACATTGGAATCGCTGCCGCTCTGCCGCGCGCGCGCCGCGGGGGGCGCACCGTGCAGCTCGAATAGCTCTTCGGCGAAGCGATAGAATCCTGCGCGTTGCCAGTAGCTGGCGGTTTCGTCCGCTTCCGGTCCGGCGAATCCCGCCGGTTCGCTAGTAGTGCGTAATTGCCCCAGCGCGAGGAGCGCAGTGAGTCCATAGGGTGAGGCCCAGCGTGTGTGGCGCGCGTCGATGAGAAGTTTGTCATCGTCGGCCGCGGCGAAGTGCTCGAGGACTTGCTCGAAGGTGTGTTCGTCGAGAGATGGAGGGACGGTGATGACCGTGCTCACGACGGACTTATTTCTCCGCGAAGATGGAAAGCGAGACGTGCCGCGCCGCGGTGTGCATACGTCTTGGCCGCCGCGCGCAGGGCCGATTGTAGCGCGTCGGCAAACATATCACCGGAGAGCAGCCGCGAGAAATAGGTAGCGCCAAACACATCGCCGCATCCGGTGGGATCGCCAGTCTTGACATCCGGATCGATTGCAGGTAGCAGCGCTGTGCGCACTGTGCCGAGCGGTGCGCTGACATGCGCGCCGCGGCGCGCTGCGTTGAGCGAAGCGAGGTCGTCGAACGTCGGAGCGACGAAGTACACCGCGCCGCGCGGTCCGAGCGTCACCACGAGCGACTGAACGCCGGCATTCATAGCCATAGCAGCGAGCGCCATCGGGTCGCGCGCCATGAGCGCCATCTCGTCCTCGTTGACCTGCGCGAAGTCGACGCAGCGCATCCATGCGCCCGCGTTAGGCAGCGGCTGCGGCGTGCGCAGGCCGTCGGGCTGCACGGCGAGGACCAAGGAATGGAGGTCGCAATAAATGGGGCCGCGAAAGTGCTGCCTGACGAGCTGCAGTGTTTCCAGGTCCAGCTCGAATCCGCTGATGAGATTGATGTACAGCGCGTCGAGGTCCGCGAGCAGCGGCTTGAGGCCCAGCCAGGTCCACGGCGGCACACCGCCGGTGAGCGTTTCGCTGCGCCTATCCGAGTCACTGTAGACGAGCGTAACGCGATTGTTAGGGGCAGCAACCTCGATCGGCCTGGCGTCGGGGGCGAGCCGCCGAAGCGTCCCCAGGAACTCCCGCGCCTGCGGGGCTAAGTCGTTGCCGACCTTGACGATAGGTACGACTTCCCAGTCCGGGCCGAGGGAGGCGTCAAAGCCGCCGAGGGCGTAGGTAATACCGCCCCACTCCTCCACAACCGTGCCGCGATCGCCGCGGCCGTAGATGCGGTCCCAGACGAAAGTCCCGATAACGCCGACCCGGCGCGCGCGGTGTGGCGCGCCAGCCGCGCGACTCGTTAGGGCCGTATGGACGCGTGCACGCGTCACTCCACGCTCAGCACCTGCTGTTTGAACGTCGCGACCGCGCCGACGATCCCGGCCGTCCCCGGTAAGACACCCGGGACGATGCGCACGGCGTCGACAGCAGCCTTGAACGCGCGGCGCCGCACCTCGCGCTCCAGCGGCTCGAAGAGCGCGTCCCCGGCCGCCGTCACGCCGCCGGCGATAACCACGACGTCGGGGTTGAAGATGTTGAGCAGGTTCGCCACGCCCGCACCAAGGAAGCGTGCTGTTTCGTGCACAACTTCCAGCGCGAGCATGTCGCCCTGCTTGGCGGCGTCATAGACGAGCTGCGCCGTTAGGCGGTCCAGGTCGCCCGCGACCAGCCGATGCATCGTCGAGTCGCTGTCGGCGGTCAGCGCTTCGCGGGCCCGCCGCGCGATGGCGGGCCCCGACGCGTATTGCTCGAGGCAGCCGTAGTTGCCGCATTTGCACCAGCGGCCTGTCGAGTCGATTGTCATGTGACCGATCTCGCCGGCGATGTCGGTAGACCCGTGATACAGCTTGCCGTCGAGAATGAGCCCGCCGCCGATGCCCGTGCCGATCGTCATTCCCACCACGTTGCGGCCGCCACGTGCAGCCCCCAGCCACCACTCGCCTAACGTGGCGCAGTTGGCGTCGTTGTCCAACGTGGCAGGCAGTCCAACCTGCTGCGCGATGATGTCGCGCAGCGGCAGATTGTGCCATCCAAGGTTGGGTGCCACCAACACCATGCCGCGCTCGCGATCGAGCGGACCCGGCGCGCCCACCCCCACCCCACGGAACGCGGACCGCCTGACCCCGGTCTCGGCGATCGTTTCCGCGATCGCAGTGTCGATCATGCGCACCATGCGCTCGACGACAGCCTCCGGTCCTTGATCGGCGCGCGTCGGCTCGTGCCGCAGCCCGTGCGTCTGGGCGCCGGAGTCGTCCAGAGCGGCGACGGAGATATTCGTACCGCCCAGATCGACGCCGATGATGTAGCGCGACTTCTTTCGCGAGGTCATGCAGGAGTTGCCGGAGCTAGTAGCGGAGTCCGCGTGGCCGTGAGGATGCGCTGCGCGACCAAATATGCGCCGAGCACCAGAATGAGCACAGCAAACGCCTGCTTTATCCGCCGCTGCGGCACGTACCGGATCAAACGCGTACCGGCAACCGCCCCGGCGGCCGCTGTAATTGTGAATGACCCCATGAGCGGCCAGTCGATTGGGACCTGGCCGATGTAGCCGGCAAAGCCGCTAAGGGCGTTGAGCGCAATAATGAGCAACGAACTGCCGACGGCAAGCTTGACCGGCAATCCCGCCGCGAGCACCAGCGCGGGTACGAGGACGAACCCCCCGCCGGCACCGATAAGAGACGTCAGCACTCCGACGCCGAGGGCGTACGGAACCAAAGCAAGGTTGAAGCTGGAAGTCTGCGCTGCGGCGACGTTGACGTGTGTATCGTCGTCGTGCGGATGCGCGGCGTCGAGCAGCATGAGGATCGCGGCTGTGGTTGCGAAGATCGCGAACAGAGTGAGTTGGATCGCGGCGGGGACGAAGCGGGCCAGTCGCGCGGCGGCGAAGGCCCCAAGCATCGCGCAAGCGCCAAAGGGGAGCGCGACGCGCAGCGCGACAGTCCCTTGGCGCCAATGCGCGAGGAATCCGACCGTGGCGCTCAGTCCGACTACGGCGAGGCTCATGGCGATCGCCGGCTTGGGTGGTACTTGCAGGACGTAAAGGAAGATGGGGAGCGCCAGGATCGAGCCGCCGCCGCCTAACAAGCCGAGCACGAGCCCGACGGCGAGGCCGAGTCCCAGCGCGACTGCTGTCATGCGGGTATCGGCCGCGGAAGTTTGAAGGCGCCCAGGGCTGCCAGCCGCTCGAGCACAGCGGCGACATCGAGTTGGAGCATGCAGCGCCAGTGGCCCAGCGGGCAGACGCGCGGGCCGTGTCTGTGGCAAGGGCGACAGGTAAGCGTCTCGTGGCCCGCGATGGCGGCGTTTTGGGCGAGCGGGCCGAAGCCGAAGGCTGGAACGGTAGGGCCGAAGATGGCGACCGTGGGGGTGTTCATGGCCGAGGCGAGGTGCAGCGGCGCGGAGTCATTGGTGACGACGGCGGCGCAGCGCGCGATCAGCTCGGCTGAGGCGAGGATCGTTAGGCGGCCTGTCGCGTCGATCGCGTCGCTGGCGGCGAGGATCTGCTCTGCGAGGGGGGTGTCGTCGGCGCTGCCGATGACGACGACGCGGGCAGTCGCGGAAACGGCGCGCGCGAGGTCGGCGTAGAAGGGCCAGCGTTTTGTCGCCCAGATGCTTCCCGGGGCGAGCGCCAGGAGCGGCCGGCCCTCGTTAGGCACGTGTTCGAGCAATGCATCCACGGCGCTGCGCTCGCTCGCGCCGGGGAAGAGACGCGGGCGCAGCATACCGGGAGGAATCGGCGCGGCGTCGCCCAGGGCGAGTCTGAGGAGCCGTTCCGAGTGATGTTGCTGCGACCGGCTGCTTATGCGCTCGGTATACAACAGGCGGCCGGCAGACGTAGCGAACCCGACGCGGCGTTTGTATCCGGCGAGGAGCGCGAGCGTTGCGCTGCGCAGCGAGCCCTGCGCCAGGTAAGCGGCGGAGCCGTCGCTCCTGTGCGCCCGCATGGATCGCGCGAGACGCTGCAGGCCGGCGAGTCCGCGATCCGTGCTGCGCTTGTCGTAGATTATGAGCCGCCTAACGTGAGGGTTGTTGGCCAGTACGGCGGCTCCGGCGCCCGTTACGACGACGTCGACGGGACCGCGCGCGCTCAGCGTCTCGATGAGCGGCGTCGTGAGCACGACGTCGCCCAGAAAAGACGTCTGAACGACGAGGGAGGCCATTGTGCGGCGGCGGCTCAGTCGACCTGCAGCACCGCGAGAAACGCTTCCTGCGGAATCTCCACGCTCCCCACCTGCTTCATGCGCCTTTTGCCTTCCTTTTGTTTTTCGAGGAGCTTGCGTTTACGCGTGATGTCGCCGCCGTAACACTTGGCCAGCACGTCTTTACGCAGCGGCTTCACTGTGGAGCGCGCGATTATCTTGCCGCCGATCGCGGCCTGGATGGCCACGGCGAAGAGCTGCCTTGGAATGAGCTCCTTGAGCTTGTCGGCGATCTTGCGACCCCAATCGTACGCCTTGTCGCGGTGGATGATCACCGAGAAGGCGTCGACAGGCTCGCCGTTAATGAGCATGTCGAGCCTAACGAGATCGCCGGGCCGGTAATCGGCCAGCTCGTAGTCCAGCCCCGCGTACCCCCGGCTGATCGTCTTGAGCCGGTCGTAGAAGTCGATGATGATCTCGGCCAGCGGGAACTCGAAGTCGAATTCCACGCGCGTAGGGTCGATGTATCGCATGCCGCCGTAGACGCCCCGGCGCTCGGTGCCTAACGTCATGATCGGCCCGATGTACTCCGCCGGCGCGACGATACGCGCCTTCACATAAGGCTCCTCGATGCGATCTATCACTCCCGGAGCGGGCATGAGCGCCGGGTTCTCCACAAGCTGCATCTCCGTGTCCGTGCGCCAGACGTGGTACTCCACGTTGGGCACTGTCGTGACCAGATCCAGGTTGAACTCGCGCGCCAGGCGCTCGGAGACGATCTCCATATGCAGGAGGCCGAGGAAACCGCACCGGAAACCGAATCCTAACGCGGTGGACGTCTCGGGCTGGTAGCGCAAAGACGCGTCGTTGAGCTGCAGCTTGGCCAACGCATCGCGCAACTGCTCGTAGTGCTGCGTGTCCGTGAGATAGATTCCGGCGAACACCATGGAATGCACATCCTTGTAGCCGGGGAGGGGCTGCGCCGCCCGGTGCCGCGCATCGAAGATCGTGTCCCCCGCCCGCGTCTCCTGCACGGAACGCACGTTGGCCACGACATAACCGACCTCGCCGGCGCCTAACGACTCCATCTTCACCTGCCGCAACTGCAGCGACCCCACTTCCGCCACCTCGTACGTCGACTCGTTGGCACCGAAACAGATCTCCATCCCCGGACGCAGCTCCCCGTCCACCACACGCACGCTTGGAATCGCGCCGCGATACTTGTCGTAGTACGAATCGAAGATTAGCGCTCGCAATGGCGCCGCCGGATCACCGCGCGGCGGGGGGACACGCTCCACGATCGCCTCCAGCAGCGCCGCGATCCCGACTCCTTCCTTCGCGCTCACCAGCAGGATCTCCTCGGGCCGCGCGCCGATCAGATCGCGCACTTCCTGGCGCCGGCGCTCGGGCTCCGCGCCGGGGAGATCGATCTTGTTCAGAACCGGGATGACCTCCAGGCCGGCGTCGAGCGCGAGGAACAAGTTCGAAAGCGTTTGTGCCTGGATCCCCTGCGAGGCGTCGACGACAAGCAGGGCGCCCTCGCAGGCCGCGAGCGATCTGGAGACCTCGTACGTGAAGTCCACATGCCCGGGCGTGTCGATCAGGTTCAGCTCATACGACCGGCCGCTCTGCGCCACATACGTCATGCGCACGGCGTTCAGCTTGATCGTTATACCACGCTCGCGCTCGAGGTCGAGCGTGTCGAGCACCTGCTCTTTCATCTCGCGCTTTTCCAGTGTGCGCGTTGCCTCTATTAGGCGATCGGCTAGCGTCGACTTACCGTGATCGATGTGCGCGACAATGCAAAAGTTGCGGATGCGCTCGAGGTCCATGTCGCGAAGTTAATAGTGCTCCGAGCCCTGGGCTCACAGCCGAGTCTAAAGCACTCGATCCCCGTGCATGAAAGCGCCCCGCCGGCAGGTTGCCAGCGGGGCGCGGACAGCAAGGCCCGCGAATGGTCTCGTATCAGCGGGTTATTGCGGTGGTTTCCGCTCGCCACTCGACTTAGCATCGGCGGCTTTGCTCCCCCCGCCTTGAGCGCGAGTCGAAGCGCCGGAGGACGCCGCGCTCCCTGCTGAGGAAGCGCCGGCTGAGGAACCGCCGGCTGATGCGCTCCCGCGGTCGATTCGGCCACGGGACGAACCACCAGCGTCGCGACCGCCAGGACCGCTATACGACGGTCGCTCCCAACGCTGAGACGCGCCGTAACTGTCTGTTCGATGTCCAGGATCGCGATACTCACGGTCCGGCCGCGGTGCCTGCCGCACTGGGGGGAGTGCCTCACCGCCACCACGCGTCGGTCGCGGGGGCGCCGCCGGCTCGTAACGGAGGCCGGTACCTGGTGAGCGGATGTGTCCCTCGTCTTCCGTGCGGACGCGCCCGCTCCCACCCGCACTCCCGCTCCCGCGATCTTCTGACCGGTTGGCTGCTCGGCGCAGGCGCGGAATTGTGAGTGCCTCGTCGGGATCTTCGGGGAGCCAGCGCGTCACCACCGGTGCTTCGCGCACCGGCTCCATGGTGACGATCCTGGTCGTCCCGTTAGGCGTCGGCTGATCGGTCTTGCGCTCGAGCGGCTGCCACCGCGTTCCAACTGTGTCGACGGGCCGGGTCATGATGCTATCGATCATCCCCGTGTTCGGCCCCGGTCCGCCGGTGATGGGCGGAGGCGGGGGCGGGGGCGCCGGCCACGCGGGATTCCAGTATGCACAACGTGCGAAGCCACCCAATGCGACCCACGAATTGCAGTACGCGAGACTGTAATAGTAGTAGTAGCTGGATGGTGCGCAGCCGTAGCTGCGGTCGGCCCCTGGGCCATAATACGCGCCATAGGCATTCTGCGCATAAGCGCCATGGATGTTGACCCAGTAGCTTGTGCGATCGTACGGCAGATACTCGCAGTTAGCGGCGAAGTAGCGCCCTCCCTCCACCGTATAGAAGGCGATGTCGTAGTCGAACGGCGTGTCCGGCGAATAGAGGATCTCCTGGGCGATCCGCTCCACAGTATGCCTAACGCCGCCATAATACGGTTGCTGCTGGTTGACGTAGTGGAAGCTCTCGCGGTCGTTTCGCAGCCGGCGATAGGCGGTCAGGTCGATTGGATCGTACGACGCCATGGCGACGACCATCCCGGAGCCGACTTCATAGTCGGCGTTGAACGCGGATGTCGCCGCGTATTGTCCGGCGATGCGATACTCGCGGCCGGCGACGGCGGCCGTCAGCAGCGACCTGCGTTCGGGCCACAACAACGTTAGGCGGCCCCGCGTATCGATACGCACGACCGCGACGTGGGCGTCTTCGTTAACTTGGAAGCGGACCTCTACCGGGGCTCCGAACCGGTACGTCCAGGCGCTCGGCATCCACACACGGACGGCCGGTACCTCATCCGCGAGCGGGTCTCGCACGGCGGCATTCGAAGCGCGCCGTGCACCTTGCGCGTCGGCGAGCATGGGAGCGGCGAGCGCGAACGAGAGCCAGGTAGCCTTCTTCATAACCACGCCTCCACGGACTGCGAGTCTAAGCTGGCGCCGCAGTAGCCAGAATCTCGGCCGTGCGACGTCCAACTGTATGGCACGACTAAAGATCTACGCAAGCGGTCACACCTACGATGTCGCACCTTTGACCCCGTCCGTCACCCTTTCTACCTTCCGCGCGCCATGGCTGCAGAGGCACCCCCCCCGTCCACGTTATCCGGCCCGACTGCGCTGGGACGTGCCGACCTCCTCGACCCGGCCCACCTGGCCTCCCTCGGCCGCATCGAGGTCGTCGCGCGATGGGTTGTCGAGGGATTCCTGACCGGGCTACACCGATCCCCCCGAAAAGGTTTCTCAGTGGAGTTCGCGGAGCATCGCCCATACATGCCGGGTGACGACCTGCGCTATTTGGACTGGAAGATCGCGGCGAGAGCCGACCGCTGGATGATCAAGCAGTTCGAGGAAGAGACGAATCTGCGAGCTGCGCTGGTGCTGGACGTGAGCAAGTCGATGGATTGGACGGGCTCATCCGAGCGGCTAACCAAGCTGTCCTACGCCGAGCATCTGATAGCGGCCCTGGCGCATCTACTGATACGTCAGAAGGACGCAGTCGGTCTGGTGCGCTTCGACGACGAGCTGAAGACAGTCTTGTCGGCGCGGGCGCGTAGCGTGCATTGGTGGCGGCTGATACGCGCGCTGGGTGAGCCGTTCGGCGGCAAAGGGGCTCGCGTCCACGACGCGCTCTTCCGCGCCGAACGCCTGATCCGCCGTCCGGGGCTGGTTGTCGTGCTGAGTGATCTATTGTTCGACGCGGGCGAGATCGAAGGTCCTGTAAAGTCGCTGCGGGCCGCCGGCCACAACGTCTGTGTATTGCACATCATGGACCAGAGTGAGCGCAGCCTAACGAGTGCCGGCGAAGCCGTTTTTTGCGACACCGAAAGCGATCTGCGGGTCCCTGTGGCTGTGTCCGACGTGGAGGACGCGTATCGCGAAACTGTCGGCGAGGCGATCGAGGAGTGGCGCACGCTTTTCTCGGGAGCCGGCATAGAATACGAAGTCGTGATGACTGATACGCCGTTCGGCATCCCGCTGCGGCGCGCTTTTCGCGTGCGCGAGAACATGCCGTGAGCTTTCTCGCCCCGGTTTTTCTGCTGCTGGGACTCGCGGCGGCGGTCCCCTTGCTCTTGCATCTGCTGAAGCGGCGCATCGACACGCGCGTGGATTTTCCAGCCGTGCGCTACTTGCTGCGCGCGAAGCAGGATCATCGCCAGCGCCTGAGGGTGCAGAATCTGATCCTCATGGCACTACGCATCGCCGCGGTTCTGCTGATCGCGGTTGCGGCGGCGCGGCCGATCGGCTGGTTAGGCGGAACGGGTCACATGCCGACCGCTCTCGCCATCGTTCTGGATAATTCGCTCAGCACATCGGTAATCGTCGACGGCGCTCCCTTGGTCGAGCGCATGCGTGAGCAGGCGCGCGAGCTGGTGCGCGGTGCGACCAGCGCGGATCGGCTCTGGCTGGTGACGGCGGACGCGCGGGTGGTAGGGGGCGATCGCGGCGCCATCCTGGACGCGCTCGAGCGCAGCGAGATCCACCCGGGGCGCGGCGACCTCAGTGCGGCTGTGACGCGTGCGGCGGGGTTGGTGCGCTCGGCGCGGCTGGCGCGGGAGCGCGTGGCGCTGCTTAGCGATGGGCAGGCGACGGCATGGCAGCCGGGTGTCGACTTGGGGAGTGTGCCGCTCAGCGCGCTACTCCCAGGCGGCGGCGCGCCGCCTAACCGCGCCGTAGTGTTGGCCGATGCGCGACCGGACCGCTGGACACCGAACGGCGCGGTCGTCGTGCGCACTGAAGGGGGCGACTCCGCTACCTACCGTGTCGCGTTAGGCAACCGCACCCTGGCGCGCGGAACGACCCGGCGCGGCGAGGAAGTCATCATCCGTGTGGCACCTCCCGACCGCGGCTGGCAGGCGGGAAGCGCGGAAATCGCTCCTGACGAGATGCGCGGCGACGACACGCGCTACTTCGCCGTCTGGCTGGGCGACCCTCCGCGCGTGCAGCTCGACGCGAGCGCCGGCTCGTTCGTGGGAACTGCGCTCGGGGCGCTCACCACCAGCGGACGAGTCGCGTTAGGCAACGAAATCTTCGTCACCGGCGCTGACGCCGCGGTCCGGCTCCCCGCCCTGCTCACGGCACCGCGCGATCCGGTGCGCGTGGGTGCGGCCAATCGCGCGCTCGAGCGGCTCGGCATCCCCTGGCGCTTGGGAGAACGGCGCGCCGGCGCGAGCGTCGCGCGAGGGGAGAGGGAGGGGGAGGGGGAGGGGGAAGGGGATCGCCTGGAGGGTGTGACTGTCTCGCAGCGTTACGACTTGGACGCGGCCGCAGCAGTCTCCACGGACACGTTGGCCACAGTCGCAGGCGAGCCGTGGATCGTCGCCGGCCCCGGCTACGTGCTGATAGCGTCGCCGCTGGATCCAGCGGCGACTGCGCTCCCCGTGAGTGCCGCCTTCGTCCCCTGGCTCGGCGATCTACTCGCACAGCAGTTGAGCGGCGAGGCAGGACGCGTTCTGGCGGCCGCCCCGGGAGCCGCGTTCCGTGCGCCGCCGCAGGTAGACGCACTGGAATCGGCCAATGGCGAGAGGCTCCCGATCGATGCAGCGGCGCCGCGCGCGCCGACGCGGGCCGGAGTGTACTACATGCGCAACGGCCCGTTGCGTGTCGGCGCGCTGGCGGTGAACGCCGAAGCCGACGAATCGGACCTGCGGCGACTCGACGCGGCCGCGTTCGCAGCGCGCGTGCGCGGCCGCGACGTCACCGTACTGAACGATGCTGTCGCCTGGCGCAACATTGCTTTCGCGTCAGGCAATCGGCGCCCGTTAGGCACGCTCCTTCTCGTCCTCCTCTTGTTCGTGATCGCCGCCGAGACGTTTGTAGCGCGCGGCGGACTGCGCCGCTTGCGCCGGGGCTGATGGCTCTCCCCACGCTGGTCGCCGGGCTCGACGGCCTCGCGGCCTTCGCGCGGTTGCTGGCCGCGCTGCCGCTGCCGGGCGAGCGTGTAGTAGTCGCCGGGCTGCTCGGATCGTCCGATGCTGTCGCAGCGGCGGCGCTGACGCGCCGCCTGCCGACACGGTTGATAGTTGTCGTGGCGGGTGCGATCCCCGAAGCCGAGCGCTGGTGGGCCGATCTGCGCGTGCTGCTGGATGACGTCCCGGTGGCGCTGTATCCGCCGCGCGAAGGCTTCGGTGAGGCGGAACCGCATGCCGAAGTCGCCGGCGAACGGGTGGAGACTCTGGAGCGCCTAACGCGAGGCGATGTGCGTATCCTGCTGACCACCGCCCGCGCTCTCCTGGAACGCTCACGTATGCCGCGCCACGTGGCCGGCGCGCGACTGGAGTTGCGCCGCGGCGAAGAGCATCGGCTGGCCGAGCTTGTGCGGCATCTCGAGAGGATCGGCTTCGAGCGCGTCCGCATGGTCGAGGACGTCGCGCAATTCTCCGTGCGTGGCGGCATCGTGGACATCTACTCCTTCGGCATGGCCGAACCCGTTAGGCTCGAGCTGTCGGGCGACGAGATCGCGGATCTGCGCGCTTTCGACATTGTGTCACAGCGCTCCACGCGCTCTCTCGACCTGGCGCTCGTCCTGCCGGTGGAGGTGGCGGCGAGCGACGACGAACCGAGCGAGAGCCGCCAGTCGCTGACCGAGCTGATCCCCCCGGATTCGCTGATCATCATCCCGCGTGGGGTGCACCCCGAGCCCGAGTTCGACCGCACGTGGCAGGAAGCGGCTCATCACTTGGAGCTGGCGCGGCGGCGCGGCGAGTATGCCGCGCCTCGCGAGGAGCTTTTTCTCGAGCCGGATGCGGCGCGCCGCAGTCTTGCGCAATTCGCAACGCTGGTGCTCGACGAGCAGGAAGGCGCCCAAGTCCGCTTTCCTCTGTTGCAGCCGGAGACGATCTCGCGAGATATACGCCGCTTGCGCCGCGTCGTCCGCGACGGCGTTCCGACGATCATCCTGTGCGACAATGCCGGACAGGCCGAGCGCTTGGATGAGCTGCTCAACGAAGACGAATACCAGCCGTCTCCCGCGGCCCTCACAATAGGAGTTTTGGACGGCGGATTCAGCATCCCCGCCGGGACTGCGGCCGCGTTAGGCTCGTATCCCGGCCTGCGGGTTCTGACCGATCATCAGATCTTCCGGCGTGAGCGGCGCTTGCGTCGGGCGCGGCGCTACGGCACCGGTGCGGCGCTGGAAACGATCACGGGAGTCAAACCCGGCGACTTCGTGGTGCATCTCGAGCACGGTGTAGGGATCTTCCGCGGCATCCAGCAGATCTACGTGAACGAGAGCACGATCGAAGTGGCTGTCATCGAATACGAAGGGGGTGACCGGCTCAACGTCCCGCTGTATCGCATCGATCAAGTCGAGCGCTACCGCAGCGCGCGCGATGTGGGCGAAGACTCCCCGCCGCCTCGCTTGCACAAGTTAGGCGGCAAACGTTGGGGCCAGCAGCGCGCCAAGGCGCGGGCCGCTATCGCAGCGATGACCCAGGAGCTGCTCGATCTGTACGCCAGACGCAAGCTCGCCGAACGACCGGTGCACGGATCCGATACGGCATGGCAACGACAGCTCGAATCGTCGTTCCTGTTCGAAGACACCCCCGATCAGTTGAAAGCCACCGCGGACGTGAAGGGAGACATGGAGCGGCCGCGACCCATGGACCGCTTGCTGGTGGGCGACGTGGGATACGGCAAGACGGAGATTGCTGTGCGCGCAGCCTTCAAGGCGATTCAGTCGGAGCGGCAAGTGGCTGTGCTCGTCCCCACCACGATCCTGGCCGACCAGCACCTGCGCACATTCGGAGAACGGCTGGCCGATTTCCCCATCCGGATCGCGGCACTGAGCCGCTTTCAGACGGCCAAAGAGCAAGCCGATATCGTTAGGCAGCTCGCCACGCAGCAGATCGATCTCGTGATCGGCACGCACCGGCTGCTCAGCGACGACGTCAAGTTCTCACGACTCGGTCTCATCATAGTAGACGAGGAGCATCGTTTCGGCGTCAAGCACAAGGAACGGCTCAAGCAGCTGCGCCTGGAGACCGACGTGCTCACTCTCACGGCCACGCCGATTCCGCGCACGCTGCACCTGTCGCTCGCGGGCTTGCGCGACATGACGCTCATGCACACGCCGCCGCGGGACCGCTCGCCCGTGCTGACATTCGTGGAGCCGTGGGATGACGGTCTCATCGAAGAGGGGATCGCGCGCGAGCTGGACCGCGGCGGCCAGGTGTACTTCGTGCACAACAGGATCGAAACGATCGAGGCGATCAGCGATCACGTTAGGCGCATACTCCCGCGCGCGCGCATCGACGTGGGCCACGGCCAGATGCGCGAGCGTGAGCTGGAGGACGTCATGCACCGGTTCGCCAGAGGCGACGTCGATGTCCTGGTGTCCACGATGATCGTCGAATCCGGGCTGGACGTCCCTAACGCGAACACGATGTTCGTCAACCGCGCGGACAATCTCGGTCTCGCCCAGCTTTACCAGCTGCGCGGACGCGTCGGGAGATCGCACCGGCGGGCATACTGCTACCTGATGGTCCCCGACCTCATCGACGAGGAGGCCGAGCGGCGCCTGAGCGTGCTCGAGCACCACACAGAGTTGGGCTCCGGCTATCGCATCGCGCTCAAGGACCTGGAAATGCGCGGGGCGGGGAACCTCCTGGGAGCGGAGCAATCCGGATTCGTGCAGGCTGTAGGATTCGAGGTCTATCTGCGCATGCTGGAGGACGCTGTCCGGCGGCTGCGCGACGGCGACGATGCAGCTGCGCCCAGCGCTCCGGCGGACGTTACACTCGACCTGCCGGCGTACTTCCCGGACGAGTATATCCCGGCCGCGGAGGCTAAGCTTGACCTTTACAAGCGTTTGAGCAGGGTGCAGGGTCCCGAGGAGATCGAGCAGATGCGGTGGGAGGTGCGGGACCGCTTCGGCGAGCTTCCCATGCAGGCCCGGAACGCATTCGCAGTTGCGGTGTTACGGCTGGTAGGCGGTGCTCTGGGGATCGAGACGATCCTGGTGCACGGGGACGAGGGGCGCGTTACCTTTCGCGAGCACGCGGCACCGCGGCTCAAAGCAATCTCGGCGGCGTTCGGCGAGGTGCAGTTTCGCGCCGAGGTTCGCAGAGCGCATCCGCTGTCGCTCAAGCTCACGCGCGTCGGCGGGTCCGCAATGCTCGATGGGCTTGTGCGGGCGCTCAGGGAGATAGCCGGAGTGCCGCTGCTGCCGGCCCACTAGGCTCAGGACTTTAACACCATCCACATGTCTCGACTCCGTTCAGTCATCGTTGCGGCCGGCCTGGCCGCGAGCACTCTCGGACTTTCAGCGTGCGAAGGGCTCAAGTCCGCCATGACAGCGCACGTGGATGTCGTGGCCCGCGCCGGCGATCAGGAGCTGACGGTGACGCGCTTCGCGGAGTTGTTAGGCGGCTCCAAGGTTCCCTTACAGAAGAACGTCGCGCAGAACGTGGCTGATCTCTGGGTGAGCTATCATCTGTTGGCGAAGGGTGCCGCGCTCAACGACACGCTGACGGACCCCAAGGCGATAGACAAGGTGATGTGGGCTGTCTTCGCGCAGCAGCGTCTGGGTCGTTTCGCGCAGCGCATCGACAGCCTAACTGTGAAGGTCGACACGACCGATCTCGAGCAGAGATACGCGACGAGCGAGAGGATTTTCGCGGCGCGACATATCCTCCTCCAGTTCCCCAACGGGGACACTACCAAGGCTGATTCGGTGCGGCGCCGCGCGGAGGCCGTTCGCGCGCAGGTCACGGCGGCGAATTTCGCCGATATGGCCAAGAGGCACAGCCAGGACGGGAGCGCGCAGCAAGGGGGCGACCTCGGCATTTTCTCGAGCGGCGATATGGTGGGGCAGTTCGAGGCCGGCGTGCGCGCGCTCAAGCCGGGTGAAGTGTCGGGCCTCGTGCGCAGCCAGTTCGGCTACCACGTCATCAAGCGAGCGCCGTTCAGCGAGGTACGCGAGCAGTTCCGCAACACGTACGCCGCGCGCGAGCGACAGCATGCCAATTCGCTGTATGTTGCCGCCGTAGAGAAGGAGGCCGACATCAAGGTGAAGCCTAACGCGGCCGCTGAGATGAAGGAGCTGGCAGTGGACTTCGACGCGCACCGCAACGACCGTACAGTGCTCGCCAACAGCTCGTTAGGCACCTTCACGCTGTCGCGTGTGGCACAGTGGATGGGGGGCTTCCCGAACCTCGACCAGGTGCGCGGTCAGATGCAGGAAGCGCCGGATTCCTTGCTCGCCACATTCGTCAGGCGGCTCGTCATCAACGAAATCCTGCTCAGCAAGGCGGATAGCGCCAAGATCGTCCTCGATACAGCAGAGGTGAACGCGATCCGCCGCGCCTTCAGCTCGCTGGTCATGAATGCGTGGGCCGGGCTCAACGTGGTACCCAGCACCTTGAGCGACTCGCTGAAGACGCCGGAGTCGCGCGAGGCGGAGGCGGCCAAGCGCGTCAACGATTACGTCGCCAGGCTGCTGAGCCAGGAGGCTGCATTCGTGGAAGTTCCGCATGTGCTCGCGAGCGCGTTGCGCGAGAAGTACGAAGGACGCGTGAACGGTGCGGCCATCGATCGCTCACTCGTGGAGGCGCAGAAAATCCGGGCCAGGGCGGACTCGGCGCGGCCGCCGTCCGCCGTTCCTATGCCCGGGGCCATGCCACCGCCGCCGGACACGGCCAAGCGCTAAGCGCTACAGGGGAGCCAATGATCGTCCGTGGGGTTGCAGGTTCCATGGTCCGTTGGATCGCCGGCGCCGGACTCGTGACTGTTGCAGCCGCACCGGGCGTAGCGCAGGAAGCCGCGCGCGGGGACAGCGCGCGTGTGACTATCGATCGGATCGTGGGAGTCGTTGGCAAGACTCCCATACTCATGAGCGAGGTGCTCGAGGCCGTCAATCAGCGGCGTGCCGCGGGGTTGGACGTGCCTAACGATTCAGCCGGCCAGATGGCGCTCGCACGGGAGGTGCTGGCCGGGCTCGTCGACGAGGAAGTACTGGTGCAGCGGGCGCGGGCCGACACCGCCGTCACGATCGACGAGACCGACGTGCTGAACACAGTAGATCAGGAGCTTAAGCGGCAGCGCTCTCGCTTTCAGAGCGACGCGGAGTTCGCCAATGCGCTGCGGCAGAGCGGCCTGGGGACGCCTGATGAGTACCGCCGCTGGCTCACCGAGCGCGTAAGGCGGCGTGAGCTTCAGCAGCGTGTGATCGCTCGCTTGCGGCAAGATGGTAAGATCATCCCTGTCGCCGTCACTGACGCCGAGATCTCCGAAGCCTTCGAGCGTGTAAGGGGCCGCCTGGGCGGCAAGCCCGCGACGGTGACCTTCCGGCAGATCGTCATCGCGACGACAGCGGCAGACAAGTCGCGCGCCGCTGCGCGCGCCAAGGCCGAATCGCTGCTGAAGGACATACGTTCAGGCGGCGACTTCGAGCTGCTCGCCAAGCGCGAGTCGATGGACACCACCACGAACAAGAACGGCGGCGATCTGGGTTGGCAGCGCCGCCAGACGATTCCGGGCTATGAGCAGCTGGATCAGCTACTGTTCAATCTGAATCCGGGCCAGCTAGGGCCCGTTGCTGAAACGCCTGACGGTTTTCATGTGATCCGTGTGGACCGGGTGCGGCCGGGTGAGGTGAAGGCGCGGCAGATCCTGATCCGGCCGGCGTACGATTCCGCCGATGTGGCGCGCGCGCGCGAGCGCGCGGACAGCGTGCTGGCGCTGTGGCGTTCCGGCCGGCCGCCGCTGGATACTCTGTACGCCCGCTATCACGATCCGATCGAGGAGAAGGGGAGCTTGCAACCCTTTCCGCGCGAGCAATTACCGCCGGCGTACGCGAGCGCATTCGCGGACGCCAAGCCTAACGATTTCGTCGGCCCGTTCCGTATCGAAGACGCGGCGCGCGGCGTCCCCAAGTTCGTGGTCGCTCAGGTGCTGGAGACAGATGCGGGCGGCGAGTACACGCTCGCCGAGATGCGCGAGCAGGTGCGTGAGCAGCTTGCCGAAGAGAAAGCGATGCGGCGCCTGCTCGACAATCTGAAGCAGCAGACGTACGTCTCCGTGCGGCTGTAGGCCGCACAGCGGCCGGCTTGTTATGCGCGGTCGGACTCCGCGGCTCGCGATCACGTTAGGCGATCCCCGCGGCATAGGTCCCGAAGTCGTGGCCCAGGCGCTCGCGCAGCCCGCCGCGCCGAGCGCATACGAGGCGCTCACGGTGGGCCCCACGGGCCTGGAAATCGAGCCGGACGAGGTCGTCGGGCCCTGGGCACCGACAGACGGCGCAGCGGCGGCAGGCAAGTTGGCCGGCCTGGCGATCGAGCGAGCCGTCGCGCTCGCACTCGCAGGGGATGTGGACGGGATTGTAACGGCGCCGGTGGACAAAAGCGCGCTCCTGGCCGGCGGATACGACGCAGCGGGACACACCGAGCTGCTGGGGCGTCTGACCGGGCGCGACGTGGCGATGATGCTGGCCTCGGACAAGCTCCGCGTCGTGCTGCTGACTACACACATCCCCCTGCGTGACGTCGTACGCGCGCTCACAGTCGATAGCATCATGCGGACAGCGGAGATCGCGCGCTCGGGCTTGCGCGACTGGTTAGGCATCGCCCAGCCCAGGCTCGCGTTATGCGCGCTGAATCCGCATGCCGGTGACAAGGGGCGCTTCGGCGACGAGGACGACACAGTGCTCGCTCCCGCCGCGCGGGCCGCGCAGATCGCCGGCCCGTTTCCGGCGGACACAGTGTTCGTGCGCGCTATGCGCGGCGAGTTCGATGCCGTGCTCGCACCGTATCACGACGTGGGGATGACGGCCATCAAGGTCGCGTCGTTCGGTGAAGGGGTGAATGTCACGTTAGGCCTGCCGTTCCCGCGCACCTCGCCCGACCATGGTACCGCCCTCGACATCGCGGGCCGCGGAGTGGCCGACGCCGCCAGCATGAAAGCGGCGCTGCGTTTGTGCGCCGACATCGCGCGGCGTAAGCTTGCCGTGTAAGCCATGGCCCACGCTCACCACGACCACGCGCATCCGCACATCCACGCGAGCGATGACCGCTCCGCGGTTCCGAGGCTGCGACTCGCCCTGGTGTTCACGGCGACCTTCATGGTCGCTGAAGTCATCGGCGGCATACTCACCAATTCGCTGGCACTATTGGCCGACGCGGGCCACATGCTCACCGACGTTGGTGCGCTGTCGCTGTCGCTGTTCGTCGCCTGGTTCTCGCGCCAGCCGGCCTCGCCGGCGAAGACCTACGGCTATCTGCGCTGGGAGGTGCTCGCCGCGCTCATCAACGGCGCGGCGCTGCTCGCCGTCGCGGCCACGATCCTCTGGGAGGCCGTCCAGCGCATCCGCGCTCCGGAGCCCGTGGCTGCGGGATGGATGCTGGCCGTCGCGTTAGGCGGACTCCTTGTAAACGTCGCTTCGGCTTGGGTGCTGCACCCGGCGCACAGCCATTCGCTCAACGCGCGCGGTGCTTACCTGCATGTGCTCGGGGACCTCTTCGGATCGGTCGGAACTGTAGTCGCGGCGATCGTCATCCGGACAACAGGATGGTTCGTAGCCGATCCAATCGCGTCGATGGTCGTCACGATGCTCGTGGTGCGCAGCGCCTGGCGTCTCGTGAAGGAGTCAGTGGACGTTTTGCTCGAGGCGACGCCTGCCCACATCTCGCTCGGTGCCGTACGATCGCGGCTCGAGTCGATCCCGGGGATCGAGGGTGTTCACGATCTGCATGTGTGGACGGTGTCTTCGGGACTCGTCGCGATGAGCGCGCACGCCGTCGTTCAGGATCCGCACGAGCACCAGAACGTCCTCGAGCGGGCTATTGCGGCGATGCAACATTTCGGCATCGCGCACGTGACTGTGCAGCTCGAGCGACAAGCAATCTGCCGCGATACGCATCCCTGATCCTCACGCGAGACGCGGTTGTCAGCTGTGCGTCGTCACTCTCACAACAGCGTTCGTCACTTCGTAACGCGGCTCAGAACTCGGCAGTCCACCGGTCGCTGTGGACTCCACTGTGCAACCGGCGTCAGACCTTCGCATCGAAAAGAGCCGCCTCGCGGTGTCCCTTGCCCTTGTCTCAGGGGGCCGGCTCGACGGCCATCTCTTCGTGCAGGCAAGCGCGCACCACCCGGGACAGCTCGAAGACGCACCAGAAGTGCTCAACGCGAGCGAACCTTTTTTCCCGCTCGCGCTCCCAAGCGGTGAGACGGTGCTCATCGCCAAAGCAAACGTGCACAGTGCCATCGTCGAACGCACAGCCGTGAACCAGGATTGCACTTTGGGGATCCAGGCTGCCGTGGAGTTTGTGTTATGCGACGGCGAGCGCTTGAGCGGCGCACTCATTATCGATCCCGTGCTGGGTCGTTGCCGCGTGCTGGATTACCTGAACCGCGCCGAGCAACGCTTCCTCCCACTTTTTTCACGCATGTCTGTGCTCCTCATCAACCGCGCGCTGATCGAGCGTGTGCGGACCGTCGATTGATGGCGGCGACGTCGGCAGGGGCGGAGTCGGGGACGGGGGTGGGGGCGGGCGGGGCGGCGGCGGGGGCGGCGGGGGCGGCGGGGGCGCGCATCGATCGCCTGCTGCAGGCGCTGGTGGATGCGTCGGGCGAGGAGGTGCACCTGCGTTCCGGCGAGAAGGCTTATCTGGTCCGCGGTGGGACAGAACATGCGGTCACGCGCGAACCCCTGACGTATGCACAGGTGCTAATGCTGCTGAGCGAGCCGGCCCCGAGCGACGCACGGATGCGGCTGGCGGAGGCGACGGGACAGGCGACTGTCTTCGAGCTTGCGGGGCCCGGGGGGCGCTACACTGTCGCAGCGCGCTGCGACGGTTCGTCGTGCGATGCGCGGATCCGGCCGGCGGAGACAGCTGCGAGCGCGCCTAACGGCGACCGCCCGGAACGAAGCAACGGCGCGGGGCCCGCCGCCGATCCGCAGCGCAAGGCCGCGATCGATGTGTTGCTCAGGGCGCTGGTCGAGCGAAAGGCATCGGACCTGCACCTGCGCACCGGCGCTGTGCCGCTCCTGCGTCTCGACGGCGAGTTGGTCGCTGCGCCTAACGCTGCGGCGCTAGGCGCCGGCGCGATTCAGGGCATGCTGGCGGCCATAATGAATGCGCGCATCTATGCCGATTGGGCCGCCTCGCACGATGCCGACTTCGCATATGAGCTACCCGGTGTCGCTCGCTTCCGCGTCAACGCCTTTGTCGATCGGCACGGGCCGGCTGCCGTCTTCCGCGCGATCCCCGCGAAGCTCGTCACTGCGGAGGAGCTGAGGCTCTCGAGCGAGGTCCAGGCGCTCTGCCAACTCAGCAAAGGGCTGGTGCTCGTCACGGGACCGACAGGCTCCGGGAAGTCCACCACGCTGTGTGCGCTCGTCGACCTCGTGAACCGGACGCGGCGCGATCACATCATAACTATCGAGGACCCAATAGAGTTCGTGCACGAGAGCAAAGGCTGCCTCGTTTCGCAGCGGCAAGTTGGCATGCATACAGGGTCGTTCAAGCAGGCGTTGCGTGCCGCGTTACGTGAGGACCCCGATGTCGTGCTAGTCGGCGAGCTGCGCGATCTGGAGACGATGGCGATCGCCATCGAGACCGCCGAGACCGGCCACCTTGTATTCGGCACGCTGCACACGACCACAGCCGCGAGCACAATCGACCGCATAATCGATCAGTTTCCCGCGGACCGGCAGGAACAGGTGCGGGTGCTGCTGTCTGAGTCAGTGAAGGGGATAATCTCGCAGGTGCTGTGTCGCAAAGTCGGAGGTGGACGCGTGGCCGCGATGGAGGTGTTGTTGTCGACCCCCGCGCTGGCCAACCTCATCCGCGAAGCGAAGACGTTTCAGATACCGTCGGTGATGCAGACGTCGCGCCGGCTCGGCATGGTGACGCAGTCCGACGCGCTGCTGGATCTGGTGGCCAAGGGGCTGATCGAGCCGCGCGAGGCGTATCTCAAAGCGACGGACAGGGGGGCGGTTGTGCAGGGGCTCAAGGCCAAGGGACACGAAACGGCGTTCGCCGAGCCGGAGTCGCCACCTAACGCGGGTCGCGGATCTGCGGCGACCAGGCAAGGGACACCGACGCCGTCGCGCCCTCGTGCTGCGCGTTAGGCGAGCGCGCCGCCGCTCGCAGGCGCAGTGTCGCGGGCCGGCCAACCTTGAAGTGCAGGTCGACGCGTTCAGCGCAGTGCTGGTCGACGCGTTCAGCTGCCCATCCGCGCGGCTTGACGTTGCAGGCTGACCGCGCTTAGCGGCGCCAGCGAAAAACGGCAGGGCGCCTTACCGCGCGACCCTGCCGTTGATCAGAAACCGGGCGTTAACTGGCCCGATTCAGGCGTTAGGTGCCTAACTACTCGTCACCTCGCTGCTGGAGCTCGCCTCGTCATCGGCCGCTTCGTCGGCATCGCCGCGCCGGCGCGTATACTCGGGTCGCGAGGCGTATCCGTAGCCGTCCAACACCTCGCCCCCGCGCATGTAATCGTGCCCGTAGCCGCGACCGTGGGGATACTGTTCCCTGGCGGGCTCCTGCTGCTGGTGCATGGGACACCTCCCGGATGAGTGGCATTGCAAGGCTGCCATGTCTCGCCGCCAGATGCAAGTGGCTTGAGCCGCCGGCGCGGACTTGCCTACATTTGGCGGCTATGCAGATCCGGAACATCGCCATCATCGCCCACGTCGATCATGGCAAAACCACGCTCGTCGATAAGATGCTCCGGCAAGCTGGTGCGTTCCGGCTGAACCAAGTCGTCGAAGAAAGGGTGATGGACTCCAACCCGCTCGAACGCGAACGCGGCATCACGATCCTGGCGAAAAACACAGCTGTCACCTGGCGCGATACAAAGATCAACATCGTCGATACGCCTGGGCACGCTGACTTCGGAGGTGAAGTCGAGCGCATACTGCGCATGGTCGACGGTGTGCTCCTCGTTGTCGATGCGTTCGACGGGCCCATGCCGCAAACACGCTTCGTATTGCGCAAGGCGCTCGAGCTGGACCGCACACCTATCGTAGTCATCAATAAGATCGATCGTGCTGGGGCGGACCCGGCGCGCGCGCACGACGAAGTGCTCGATCTCCTCATCGAGCTTGACGCGGATCCTTCCGTGCTCGACGCCCCGTTTATCTACGCATCCGCACGAGAAGGGACTGCCACGAAGGATTTGGGTGTGGCACCGCGGGATCTGACACCCCTATTTGAGGCGATCGTGGAGCACGTACCCCCTCCTCCCCACGATCTCGACGGTCCGTTCCAGATGCTCATCTCGACCATCGATCACTCCCCCTACCTCGGCCGTCTAGCGATCGG
>JBQTJS010000117.1:0-1767 GCA_052386875.1 Gemmatimonadaceae bacterium | reverse complement strand
GCGCCCGCACCAGCGCGGCCCGCTGCCGCACCGCTAGCTGGAGCCGGGCCCATGTCGTCAGCAGCCGGTCGCTCACGCCGCGCGGCAGCGGCTGGCCATCCCACTGCTTGAGCCGGGGCAGCTGCTCGGGCAAGCTGCGCAATGTCGTTAGGCGAATGCCGTGGGACGCCAGGAGGCCCTTGATCTGGTTCACGCCCCGCGTGCGCTCTAAGTCAGCCGCCCGAGCTCACGGTGGGTATGGCGCCGATCCTCCTCTTCCACAGTGGGCACATGCAGCACGTGCCACGGCCTCCGTTCTCCTCCGGCGTGCCGAAATAGCAAGCTAAGCAGCGCCTTGGCATCGAGTCGGTCCGTCTTCACGCGCCGCGCGCGCCGGGGCACTTCGATGCTCGAGGAATCCACCACCAGGGCCGTGATCCCGGCTGCCGTACAGGCGCGCTGGAGCCAGAAGCCGTCGCGGCCTGCCTCATAGCAGAGCAGCACCGGGGCATCCGCCGCCAACCCGAGATGCCGCCGCGCGAGCGACAGCTCCTGAAACAACCTCGTTAGGTCTCGCGCCGGCAGCGTGCGGAGGCGAGCCGGGTCGGCCACGGCCCGCGCGCACGCCAGGCACCACGTGCGGTTGCCGAGATCGAGCGATACGTGTAACGTCGGGGTAGGCAGGCTCGCGGCATTCGTGTGGGTCGTTAGGGTAGGCACGGCTCCTCCAATTGAGTGTTGCAGGAGACGCTATCCTGGCGGCCCACGATCCGCGACCACCAAAACGCCTACATAGTTTCTGAACGCCATGTCCGTTAGGTGGCGCGAACTCTAAATTGTGAGTGCTCCTTCCAACTGGCGACCCTCCAGCGGTCTACGGATCCGAATCCGCGCGCGTTGTCGGTCTCATACACTCAGCTCTGGAACTCAAGCAGTTCGAAAACAGCGTTCGTGCGCTTCACCAAAGGGAGGCAACATGGAACCGAGATGTCCGAATTGCCGATACGTGATCGAGCCGGGGCAGAAAGTGTGTTTACAATGCGACTACGTCATTTCAACTGCAGAGACGAAGTCAATTCCTGACTCGGCTGCGTCACGCTCCGCGATACCAATCGTGACGCGCTATCGCGATGCGTACAGAGTCGCATCCTTCCTCGTGGGCTTTGGTGACATAATCAAAATTGTCGGTGGACTGGCGGGCGTGTTAATCGCCATAATAGGCTTCTCTGCGTCAAGCAATTTCGGCGGCGATGCCGCCGGCTTCGCAAGTCTGCTGATGGGCGTTCTAGTCGGGGGGATGTTCTTTGTCTTCGGCGTTATGATCGCAGCGCAGGGTCAGGTGTTGCGCGCATCGCTTGACACGGCTGTGTCGTCCTCACGCTTCATGACGGACACCGAACGCGCTCAAGCAATGGGCATTTCAGCTCGAGTGTCGGCAATCTCGGCGTAATCGACTCCGACGTCGCGCTACCCTGATGAGGCGCGCGGCGCACTAGCCGACGAGGGAAGGCCTTTTCGAAGCGCACCAGCATTCTATGGCGTTTCGAACGCCTTGGGTGTGTGCGGAGCCCGAGATTTCACCGCAAATGCTGACAGGACGAAACTACGCGATGGCGCCACCTAACACGACCTGATGAAAGCCTGATGCGTGGCCGTTAGGCGGTCGCGGTAGGAACGGCCCTTCGCCACTGAGGGCTCGGGCCGCCCCCCGCTCGGATCCCAGCGGGCGCTCCTAACGCACTGGGCTCTTGCCTCGGGTTCGACCGTCAAATCGCACATTCGGAAACG
>JBQTJS010000116.1:0-15135 GCA_052386875.1 Gemmatimonadaceae bacterium | reverse complement strand
AGGATGACGTCCGCCCACTCGCCGTCAGGGGCATGAAGTACGCGTGGATTCCCGACGACGCGGCGCGGCAGCAGCGATCCCTCGGGGAGCAGCTCGACAGCGCCCGAGTCCACCCAAACGTCTTGCGCGGCGTCGAGACGCAGGCGCGCCTGAGCGCCCGCCAGCGCCGTCACTTCTACGAACGTCCCGGGGAGCAGCAGCCATTTGTACGTCCCATTGGGGACCGGGCGGCCCGCGACGACTTGGTCGCTATCGGCGAGCGATTGTAACAGGGGCCGCAGGCGTGCCACGCGGAGACCGGTGCCTAACGAGTCGAGCAGGCGCTGCGGCGCAACGCCGAGCGTTACTGTATCGTCACCGCGCGCGACAACGAGGCGCGCTGCCGCCGTGAGATCCTCCACCGCTACGGCGCGCTGCCAGAGGGTGGAATCACCGGCTGTGCTGCGCGCATTGGCGAGGGGGAGCACGCGGCCGTCACCTAACGCCAGGGCAACCGAAGCGTTGCTGCTCGCGCGCACACTGGTGAGCAGCGCTTCCCCGCTGCGCCACGCCGCCGTCTGCGACGGCCGCACGCTCGCGCTGTCGACAAAAAGCCGGCCCGTATTGGTCAGATCCGGCGGCCGCGAGGCGACGCGGATCGGATGCTCCACGCGCTCCGTGGCGCCGCCGTGGGAGGCTTCGAGCAGGAAACGCGCGCTGTCGCGCGGGACTGGAACAAACGCCAGGAAGCTGCCGTTGCGCTGGACGACAACCCGTACTCCGTTGATGCGCAAATCGGCCCCAGCGTGCCCCACCGAGCCGAAGATGAACGTCGAGTCCCCTGACACGGAGATGCGCGCGTCACGCGGTGGGTACACAACGTCGACGCGCAGGGGGCCTTGCGCCTCTACCATCGGCGGGAAGCGCGCGGTCCCGGCGGCCGCCCCAGCGGGCCGCAGGTGCGTGCATGCACTCCCCGCTGCAACAAGGGTAATACACCACATGGAAACGATCGGCTGACGCAGCCGCGCGATCGTCCGAGCGGTGTAGGTCTGGGGAGCGGCTGGTCTATTGCCCATCGAATCCGGGGTTGAAGTTGCTTCGTAAGCGGCCTAATGGCATTTTCGCGTTCGCTTTTGGCTACGCATCTGCGGAGGTATTTCGTGCTGACATGCGCGCGCGCTCACGTGACTTGGCGACGATGGGTCGCAATTTGCACGGGCGAAAGCGCATGCCGGTAGGCACCATGACTTCGGGCTCTTATTCGCACCCGACGCCGACGGATCCGGTGTTGCCGCCCGGCTCAGTGACGGTTCGGGTGTTCGCGCTGACCGACGTGGGTATGACGCGCGAGCATAACGAGGACGCATTTCTCGTGGCGGACCTTTCGGGGGCGCGCCCGCTCGTGTTCGACCGCGAGCGGCAGCAGCGGTCCGGTCCGATGGGAACGCTTTTCATGGTGGCGGACGGGATGGGGGGGGCGGCCGCGGGGGAGTATGCCAGCGCCGCGGCAGTCGACGTTGTGCTGGGTTATCTGCGCGATCACTGGTCGGGCCGCGAGCGGCCGACACCAGAGAATTTCGTCGTGGCGATGCATCGCGCTGTCACGCGCGCGAATGACGAGCTGCATCGCATTCAGCGCGAGCGCTCGGACCTGGAGGGGATGGGTACGACAGCGACTGTCGTTGGCTTGTTAGGCGACACGCTGTATATGGCCCAGGTTGGGGACAGCCGCGCGTATCTGATACGCGACGGCAAGGCCATGCAGCTCACGCACGATCAGTCGCTCATGCAGCGATTGATCGATGAAGGAGAGATCACCGAAGAAGACGCGGCGCAGAGCGAACGTCGCAACATCATCTTGCAGGCGTTAGGCCCTGAACCTCAAGTCAAGGTAGACTTGAGCTACCAGCGCCTGCGGCGCGGTGACGTGCTCGTGCTCTGCAGCGACGGATTGTCGGGAGTTGTGAAAGGGGATGCTATCGCCGCGGCAGTGCGCGACGAGGCGAACCTGGCGCGCGCGTGCAGCGAACTCATTGCGCAGGCCAATGGCGCGGGCGGCGCGGACAACATCACTGTAGTTGCGGCACGGTTCGGCGGCGACGGTTTGGCGGCGGCGGCGGCGGACGACGACGACGCCGGGTACCACGAATTCGCCCTCCCCTCGCAGATCACAATGGACGTGCAGGCCGCCCACCCGCCGCCGGGTGCAGCTCCGCTCGGCATCGCGACCGCTCCTGTTCTCGTGGACGAGTCGCGCCGGCGCATGGGGCAACGCTGGATGCGCGCGCTGGCTGGTGTGGGAATCGCGCTCGCGCTGTACGTGTTGTGGCGTTATCTGAGCGCTGCCTAACTAGCCGAGTGCAGCTCAACGGTCCGCTGGTCAGGCGGGCGTCCAGCTTCCAAGGACGCGCTCACCGCGTGCTCCCGTGGCGCGCGGTACGTTCCCCGGCCGGCGACGTACGTGCAAATACCCGAGCAGGGCGAACGCCACCGCTTCCTTCGCCTCCCCGTCAAAAAAGATGTCGTCGAACAGGACTGCGGGGATGGGTGCGACTTCCCTCGCAATCGCGCCTCGCAGCACCGGGTTCTTGGATCCCCCTCCCGAAAGCACGATCTCCTTGACCGGCTCCGGGACGAAGCGGCGGAGCGCGAGACCGATGGAGCGCGCCGTGAGTGCCACGGCGCTGGCAATGACGTCGGCCGCCGTGGCCGCCGAGGCGCGCCGGCAGTCCGCGAGGAAGCGCTCGATGAACGCGGCATCGAAGAGCTCGCGGCCCGTCGACTTGGGAGGCTCGGCGCTGAAGTAGGGATCTTGGAGGGCACTTTCCACAACGGCGTCGATGACACGGCCGCCACGTGCGTGGGCCCCATCGCGGTCGTAGCGTTCTCCCGTTAGGCGCTGCGTGACGCCGTCGATGACGACCACGCCCGGCCCCGTATCGAATGCCCGCGTAGCGGCAGCCTGCGATCCCGGAGCGACGACTGTGAGATTGCCGATCCCCCCCAGATTCTGCAGCACACGCCAGTGGTCGCTCGCCGCAAAAAGGAGCGCATCCGCGATCGGCACCAGCGGGGCTCCTTGACCTCCGGCGGCGATGTCGCGTGCGCGGAAGTCGCTGATCACGGGGAGCCCGGTATGTTCCGCGATGACGGCGCTTTGACCGATCTGCCACGTGGAATGGGCGGGTTCGTGCCAGACTGTCTGGCCGTGCGAGGCGACGGCTGTGATCTCGCCGCGCGGGACGCCGGCCTGAGCGATGACCGTGTTGGCGGCACGCGCGAGCCAGTCGCCCAGGTCGTAATGCGTGCGGCAGTACGCCGCCGGAGAAGTTCCCGTTAGGCACTCGCTCAGGCGCCGCCGCTCGTCGTCGGCATACGGCGTCACGTCGAAGGCGAGCAGCTCCCAGGCTACAGCGCCATCATCGCGATCGCTGAACCGGACGACTGCAGCCGAAATGCCGTCGAGCGAGGTCCCCGACATCAGTCCGACGATGACTGCCGACGGCGCCTGTGCCATCACCGGTCCCCGCGTTGCGATTCGGCGATCACGCGGCGGATAACGCCGCCGGCCGACTCGATCGCGTGCAACGCCGCCTCCGCCGAAACATTCAGCTTCTGCATAACGATTGCGACCTTCACGCGCTCACCTGCTGCGTGCAGCAGCTTACGGGCTTCCTCGCGGGACACTGCGCACACATCCATGAGGATCCGCTCGCTGCGGTCGCGCAACTTATCGTTTGTAGCCCGCAAGTCGACCATCAGGTTTCCGTAGGTCTTTCCGATGCGGATCATCGCGCCCGTTGTCAGCATGTTGAGCACCAACTTCGTGGCGGTTCCCGCCTTGAGCCGCGTCGATCCTGTAACCACTTCCGGGCCAACGACCGGGAGGATGACCACGTCGAGCTGCGCGGCCAGATCGCCGGCGATCGGTGTGCAGGCGATTATGGCGGTCCGGGCGCGCCGTGCGGCGGCGCGTTCCAGCGCGCCACGCACGAACGGCGTGGTTCCTGACGCGGCTATTCCGACAACCATGTCGCGCGGGCCTACTGCAAGTGTGTCCATTTCCTTGGCGCCGTTCTCGGGCTTGTCTTCGGCCCCTTCCTGGGCGCGCAGGATGGCCGGCGGGCCGCCGGCTATGACACCCTGAACCATTTCCGGGTCGGACCCGAACGTTGGCGGGCACTCGCTCGCGTCGAGGATCCCAAGCCGCCCTGATGTTCCCGCGCCGACGTAGATCAGCCGTCCGCCGGCTCGGAAGGTCGTCTCGACGAGATCGATCGCGCGAGCGACCAACTCCCGCTCACGCGCCACGGCCTCCGGCACGAGCCGGTCCTCAGCGTTCATCAAATCAACGATTTCGAGCGCCGATGCGAGATCGATATCGGTCGAACGAGCGTTGCGCTGTTCCGTAATGCGCGAGTCGAGCAAGCTTGACGTGGTTGTAGCCGGTGTGGGGGCGGTGGCGCCGCGTACGGATGATCGGAGCTAACTTACGGGAAGCGAAAAGACTGCCGCAAGCGACGGCGTGCCGGCCGCGGCAGACTGCCTAACGTGGGAGTGATCAATGGCGCGTACTGCACCCCTGTTATCCGCAGCCTTGCTGGCCTGCGCCGCGCTCGCCGGCTGTCGCTCTGCGGGCCGAACCGCGAACGCGGCTCCGCCGAGCGACGTTTCGCTCGTCGAGCCGGGCATTCCGGCGCGCCGGGCGGCCACGTTTCCACCCTCGTGGCGCTTCAAGAGCGGCGAGAGCGCGCATACGGCTGCTCAGGCGATGATCGCGAGCAACGACAGCTTGGCCAGCGAAGCGGGGATCGCTATCGAGAAGGGAGGGGGCAACGCCGTAGACGCAGCGGTCGCAGTGGGCTTCGCCCTGGCGGTGACATATCCCGTCGCCGGGAATCTGGGGGGCGGCGGCTACATGATCATCCGGATGACCGACGGCCGCAGCGCAGCGCTGGACTATCGTGAGATCGCGCCGCTGGCGGCATCGCGCGACATGTATCTCGACGAGAAGGGTAACGTCACCGAGGAGAGTGTCATCGGCTTCCGCGCGTCAGGAGTTCCGGGGGCGGTAGCCGGCATGCTGGAGGCACTGGAGCGTTATGGCACGAAATCGCGCGCCGCGGTGCTTGCTCCAGCGATCCGTCTCGCGCGCGACGGCTTCATTGTGGACAGCGGGCTGTCGCGCTCACTTGTCGGGAGCCGGCGATTAATCGAGCGCTTCGGCGGCAAGTCCGTGTATTTCCCTAACGGCGAAGTCCTGAAGCCGGGGGTGCTGTTCAAGCAGCCGGCCCTCGCCGCGACGTTGCAGCGTATCGCAGACGAGGGGGGAGCTGGATTCTACGCGGGACCCACGGCCGACTCGCTCGTGGCGGAGATGAAGCGCGGCGGGGGCCTGATCACGCAGGAGGATCTCAAGCGCTATAGGGCCGTTTGGCGGACGCCGATCCTAACGCGGTACCGCGGCTATGAGCTGATCACGATGCCGCCTTCGTCGTCGGGCGGAACGACGATCTCGCAGGCGCTCAACATCCTGGAGGCGTTCGACGCCGTGCCTGCGTGGGGTTCGGCGGACTATATCCACTTGTTAGGCTCGGCGTATCAGAGGGCGTTCATCGATCGCAACAGCAAGCTCGGCGATCCCGACTTCGTGAGAGTGCCGCTCGCGGAGCTTACGAGTAAGGAGTACGCACGCACACTTGCGGGAGGGATCGATCCGCGGAAGGCGACAGCGACTCCCAAGAACGGCGGCCGCATCTCCGAGGGGATGCACACAACTCACTATTCGGTTGTGGACGCGATGGGAAACGCAGTGGCGACGACGACTACGATCAACAACGGGTATGGCTCGGGGGTGTACCTGAAGAGTGTCGGCTTCTTCATGAACGACGAGATGGACGATTTCGCGGCGGCCCCGGGGAAGCCCAACATGTTCGGACTGGTACAGGGGGAGGTGAATGCGATAGCTCCCGGCAAGCGTATGCTGAGCGCCATGTCGCCGACGATCGTGCTGGACCCGCGAGGGGAAGTGCTGCTGGTTGTCGGGGCTGCGGGAGGGCCGCGGATCATCACGGCCACGTCGCAGATCATTCTCAATGTAATTCAGCATCATATGACGCTGGCGGACGCCATGCGCGCGCCGCGCATACATCATCAGGCCTTGCCGGACGAGCTGACCGTCGAAAGGGACGGCCTAACGCCTAACGCCGCATCCGCCCTGAAGGCGATGGGCCACAGCATCCGTTATGTGGGAGGCCTCGCGAACGCGAATGCGGTGATGCGCGTGCGCGCTGGCTGGGAGGGCGTATCCGAACCGCGAGCGGCCGGGGAGCGCGGGACGGCCGGCTACTAGAGAGCTGATGCGCCTAACGACGCAGCGTCTCTGCTGTGCGCTCGTCCTCGGCATCGGCGCCTGCGAACGTAAACTGGAGTGATCGCCGAGGCCGCTGCTCGGGGCTTTTAGCGCTTTCGCTCTTGCGTGGGCCTCGGTCGCTATCGGAAGTGGGGTCCCGGCGGTCACTAAACCGCAGATCGGGGGACGATCCTACGGTACGTCCATGCGACGTAATCGCCGGATGGAAAGCCAAAGGAATCCGCCGATCACGAGCGCGGCGATGACGCTGACCACCGCAAAGTTCGGATGGCTACCGGAGGCAAATCGCCGCTCATCCAAACCGTGCATCAGCGCGATCGAAAAGTGGCGGATACTCAGGAGCCTAACGCCGGCCACATACCCCGAAAAGAGTCCTTCCCACACTACGATATAGAGCAGGCCGAAGCCGATCGCCTGCGTCGTCACAAGGCCGAGCCAGACAAAAGCGGAAGCGTACATCGCAACGCCCACGAGCGCGCCAATCGTCACGGCCATCGTCGCTGTCATGTCGCCGAGGAATGCGACGTAACTCGTGGCGAATGCACTGAGCGCGATGAACGGCGCGGCAATCGTAATCGCCGCCATGAGCTTGGGCACAGCGATCTGGGATCGCGGAATGGGAGAGAGCACGAGGTTGGCGAGCGTCCGGTCCTCGATTTCATTCGCGAAAGCGGGTCCCGCAATGGCGAGTACGACGAGCGGCGCGATCGAGCCCGCCAGCATTGCACTGAGGATGAACGATTCGAATTCACGCACGCTTGGCGCGTTGGCGGTTCGCAACGTCAGCACGGCGATCGTTACAGGCATTGCCGCGAGGACGGCCATGATCAACGGTCGCCAGCGGCCGGTCACCTGGCGCAGCGTCAGACGATACACAGGGCCCATGCCTAACGCTCCACTAGGTACCCGAAGACACTCTCCAGCGAGTCGTCCAGCGGTTCCACGCGGCGCAGACTGATGCCGCCCGCTTGTGCCAGACGCGGCAGCTCGAGTTGCAGGTCCAGCACGTTGCGGCTCAGCACCACGACGGCGCCATCGGGGTCGACATGTACCGCATCGACGGCATCGAGCCTAACGACGGATGCGGCGAGTGTGCGCGGGGCGTCGCAGATGACGCGCACGTGGTAGGGCCGCTGGTTGAGCGCCGCGCGGATCGCGCGGAAGCCGCCTGACGCCGCCAGCTTGCCGTTCACGATGAGCAGCACCGTCTCTGCCAGCTCCTTCACTTCTTCGAGGATGTGTGAGGAGAGGACGATCGTGCGACCATTCGCCGCAAGCTGCTGCAACAGACGCTTGAAGTGCACGCGCTGCCGCGGATCGGCGCCGTTGAGCGGTTCATCCAGGAGCAGGACTTCAGGATCGTGCACCAACGTTCCCGCCAAGCGGATGCGCTGCCGCATCCCGCGGGAATACGTCTCCATAGGACGGTGCTGCGCATCGGCGAGATCTACGAGCGCGATCGCCCGGTCCACCGCGGTCTCGAGATCAGCAACACCGCGGAGGCGGCCCATCGTGCGGACAAAGTCCCGGCCTTTCAAGAGAGCGTAGACCGTCTCGTGCTCCGACATCACGCCGATGCGGCGATACAGTGGCGGGTTGTCGCGCACCGGTTCACCGAACATCGTGACCGTGCCCGTAGAAGTCGCCGCGAGGCCTGTCATCATACGCAGCAGTGTTGTCTTGCCGGCACCGTTAGGCCCGAGTAGTCCTGTGATGCCGGGTCCGATGTCGAACGTCACCTCGCTCACGGCGACGACGCTGCCGAACCAACGCGAGACGCCGTCCACGCGGATGACTGGAGCGACTGCGCTGCTCATGGAGTCAACCGCTGGTAGCGCCACCACAGGATCCCACCGGGTATGACAGTCCACATGAGGTACCATCCACTGAGCACCCATTTCGGGAGCGTGCGAGCAGGCGCCACGGAAGTGACCTCGCTGACTTGACCAAAGATGATGTCGTTCACGTACAGCGGGATGTTCGTTAGGCTGAACATGGAGATCCATTGTCCGGCCTTCCCGTCAACTTCCTGCGCGAGACCCATCGTGAAGGGCGTAGTGATCGCAAACAATCCGACGAGAAACACGGATGCGTACGCCCGCCGCGTAGTGAACGACGCGGTAAGCATTGCAATCGTCGTGATGTACGCGGCCATCGCGACGCCGGCTGCCAGGAACCGCGGCATGTCGAGCCAATTCTTGCGGAGATACTCCACCGGAGCGGGATCTCCCATCGAAAGCCCGAGCAGTAAGATGATCTGTGGCAGCCAGGCCGCCGCGAGCATGACGAAGAGAAACGCCACCCATCGGGAGGTGACGTAGTCCCCGCCGGTCAGGGGTCTAACGAGGTACAGGTGAATCACACCTTCACGCCGATCGCGGCACAACAGCTCAGGGGCGACGAGCGCCGCGAACAGGAAGAGGATGATCGACGCGATCGCGTTGAAGTCGGAGTGCGACGGAAGGTTCATGCGTTCTGCCGCGGCTGGACCGGCGATGCGTTCGGCCGCGCCTGCGACGAGCGCCATGATGAGCGCTATGCCCGCCACCAGTGCGATGAAAAACCAGGGCAGGACTTTAGCCCGGGGACCGCGGCCCAGACCTAGCGCGACACGAAGACCATCCTTTATCACGGCGCGTCTTGCGCGCCCGCGCCCTTCACGTACCCCCATATACCGCTGATATCCAATATCGAATACCGTACCGGTCCTGGGCGCTCCGTTAGGCACGACCATGTCGTCGCCTGCTCCGGCGATTAGTGTCGTCACGCGGCACCTCGCTCAAAGAGCTCGGTCAACGCGCGACGTCGCGGAGCCATGCGGCGCAGAGGGGCTTGGGCTTCCACCAGCGCGTCCCGCACGTGGTCGTAGACCGACTCATCCGGGCCTTCGATCGTGAGTCCGCTCCCCTCCGGTGTCACCGCGACCCCGCGGCGTTGCAGCGCGATCACCAGCGGCTCGCGATTCGCGTCCACTTCGATGAAGACGGTCTTAGTCTCCTTCGTGAAGTGTCCAACCTCTCCCGATTGCACCATGCGCCCGCCTTGCAGCACGATGATCCGGTCGCAAGTGCGTTCCACATCGACCATTAGGTGCGATGACAGGACGACACTAATGCCGAACTCGCGATGCGTCTTGCGAACGAGCATAAGCATCTCTTCGCGGCCTAGCGGGTCCAGACCTGCGGTCGGCTCATCCAGGAAAACGAAGGCTGGGTCGTGCACCAGAGCCTGACCCAGCTTCACGCGCTGCTTCATCCCGGTGGAGTATCCACCGATAGGCCTGTAGCGCTCTTCGAACAGGCCGGTGTGCCGCAGCGTGTCCGCGGCGCGCGTGCGCGCCGCCGCGGGTGGAAGACCACTGACCTCCGCGATGTGAGTCAGGAACTCGGCGGCGCTCACCTGACTCGGGAGAGAGTCGTGCTCGGGCATGTAGCCCAGGCGCCCGCGCACGCGCAGGCTCCGGGACGCATCCTCGCCTAACGCCATCGCCGAGCCGGAGGTCGGCCTAACGAGCCCGAGGAAGATCTTGATCGCTGTGCTCTTCCCTGCACCGTTCTCGCCGAGTAAGCCCGTGATGCCGTCGAAGATGCTGAAGCTGACGTCGTTGAGCGCGACGACCTTGTCGTAATGTTTCGTTAGGTGCTCCGCAGAAAGTAACGCTGTCGCGACTATCATTATCTTCCCTTGGCCTTGGGGCAAGCTTCGACGTAGGCGTATTCACATGCCCGGCGGCGGAAGGCGGCAGCACGTTCTGGGTTACGGTACCTGTCATACAGCTCAGCCGCGCGAGCGCAAGCCTCACCATGCCTCTCGTCACACGCGTCTCGGTAGCGCGCCAACGCGTAGCCAGCGTTAGGCGGCACGCCCAGACCCGCCTCCAGAACCTTCCCATGCAGGAAGCAGCCTTCCACCTCCCCGTCGTTGCATGATCGGTCGAAGAGCGCCGCAGCCGCGGAGTCCTTTCGCGCGACGCCATTGCCCGTAGCGTGCAAGCGCCCCAGCCCGAGACAGCCCAGTGCCACTCCCGCTTTACAGGAGCGCTGTAAGAGATCGGCGGCCCGAGCGAAATCCTGTGGAACACCCTCTCCCGAAGCGTGCAAAGTCCCCAGGTGGGCGCAGCCTAACACGTCGCCGCCGGCGCATGATTGCCGAAATAGCGTCACAGCACGCGCGACATCCTGCGTAACCCCGGCGCCTTGCAGATACAGGATGCTGAGGTGCGAGCAACCTTCCATGGCGCGTCCCTCACACCCCTCCCGAAACAGATTGACCGCGCGAGCCGAATCGCGTTTGACGCCCCTACCGCGCTGGTAAACAACTCCGAGACTGGCACAACCCTCCCCGACACCGCCTTCGCACGCGCGCTCGAATAGCATGGCGGCACGCGCCTCGTCGCGAAGGACGTGTTCTCCTTTCTGGAGCTTGACCGCGACCTTGTTGCAAGCTGCCGCCGCCGCGGCATCGTCGCTCTCACACGAATTGAGAAGACGTTTCGCCTCTTCGGTACCAGGATGGCATCCCCATAGCACGAGGGTGGTCATTACGAGGCGTAGCACGTACAACGCGCGTGGGTGCGGACTCCCGTTCGGTGGGATCCGTGTTCGCATGATGCTCGCCTTTAGCGTGATGAGGGACGGCGCCGCGTACTTCGTGGCTGCTACGGCGGAGTCTGTGCTGCGGTTTCTTATAGCTCATGGGCTGCGTTTCCGCACCTTCACCTGTTATCGACCATGCAGCTCCTCTTCTCCTACGGCACCGCTGCAGCAGCAAGACGTTCAACTATCGACGTTTGGCCGGTTGCTCGAAGGGCACGCGCACGAGCTGATCGGCTTCGAACAAGGGTTATACGAGATCGAGGCTTCCGCGTTCGTCGAAACGAGCGGCACGAGCCATCATGCCATCGTGACGTTCAATGGGAGAAATGACACCCGCGCGTGTAGGCAGCCAGCTTGCGCGGGGACGCGGCGATGAACGCGAGGGCCGAGTAGTGGGCGCTAGGCAGCGCCCACCAGAAGGACGGGGCAGCGGTCGCAGGAGGTCTCCGTGCAACCCCTGCGACCTTTGAGCAACGACTAAACTCGTTGAATCTCGAGCCCTTCGGTCAGGCGGATCGCAATGATCGATCCGACGTTCACGCACCCCTGATAGTCGCCGGTCGCCGCCGCTGCAGCGGCACCCGCCGCCGCACCGGCCGCCGCGCCGGTAAGCGTCCCTTTTCGGTCCTTGCCTAACACTTGGCCGATCACGGCACCAACCACAGCACCGCCCACTACCTTCTTCGCGTCGGTCTTCGCCGAGGCACTGCGCACTCGATCGACCTCTGCCGACTCAAGCTCCGATGCGACTGCGTACGTCTTGCCGCCGAACGACAACGACACCACTCGGAAACCCATCACTACCTTGTCGTTCACGTTTTCGCTGTGCTTGAGCGCCGTTACCTCCACAGTTGCCGATGCCCCCGACGGGATCCGCACGCCGTTCGAGCCGGTCACCGATTCCGTTACGGTTGCGTTGAAACGATCACCAACCTTGTTGGTGTTGGTGCAGATCTTGTCGGCCGACGCCAGCCTGACGGTCGTCCCTGCCGCGACTGTACCGACTGTGGATTCGGAGCCCTTCGTCCCCGCTGTCTGAGTGTTTCCGGACGGCGTAGTTGTCGTTGTCGGGCTCGCCGCCGGGGGTCGCTGCGCCGTTGGTCGTGTGGTGCGCGGCCGCGGCGTGGTCGTCGCCGTCCGCGGTGGCGGAGGGGCCGGCTCTTCGACGGTTGGGGCCGGCACGTCGGTCAGTGCAGGCTGCGCCGTTGTATCCGCTCCGACTCGTCCGAGATCACGGGCGAGCGCAGAGTCATCCAATAGCGCGGTATCGTCGCCGCGCGTACACGCCACGAGCGCGATCCCCGCGAGCGAAGCGATCAGCAAACGACGATGGATTAATTGCATCATGAGGTTTCCCCTTCACGGGAGATAGAGTTGGATACCCGCTGACAGGGCCGGATGTGCCGCTCGGGGGCAGCGACCCTCAGCAGGCGAGCAGGCTGCACATTGGAACGAACTGTACGGGCGGGCTGTGCTGTGGGTCACTAGAGCCGTTCGCGCAGGAAGTCCGGCGTCAGCGCTTGAAGGTAGCTTGCAAAGATCGTGAAATAGTTGGTCAGCATGAGCACTCCAACGACGATTAAGAGGACGCCGGAGGCTCTGGAGACCCAGATCAATTGCCGGCGCATCGCTTTGAGCGCGATGACGAAGCGGTCGAGCGCCAGGGCGGCAACAACGAAGGGGACGGCGAGGCCAAGAGAGTAGGAGCCGAGGAGCAGCACGCCGCGCGGGAGCGACGCTTCGGCCGACGTGTACACGAGGATGGCGCCAAGGATGGGTCCTATGCAGGGGGTCCACCCGAAGGCGAAGGCCATGCCGACGAGTGTTGTGCCGAGGTAGCCGACAGGCTTGTGCGCCAGATGGACGCGGCGCTCGCGCGCGAAGGCGCCGATGCGGAGCACACCTAACAAGTACAGCCCGAAGACGACGATGAGGATGCCGCCCAGGCGGGTCAACCACTTGCGCTCGTACAGCAGCACGCTGCCGAGCATGGTGGCGCTCGCGCCTAACGCGACGAATACGAGGGAGAACCCGGCGATGAAGAGCAACGCATGCGCCAGGGTGCGCCGGCGCGCCTCGGGGAGGTCGTCCAGCGTCATGCCCGTGATGAACGTCACGTAGCTGGGGATGAGCGGCAGGACGCACGGCGACAGAAAGCTCAGCAGCCCCGCCGTGAAGGCTACGACGAATCCGACGGAACTAGCCGGCTCCATCGTCGTCCGCGGGCTGCGGCATCCTCGCGGCGGCCGCCGCATCACCGATCAGCGTGCGCAAGGCGGCGACGTCGATCTGTTGCGGCTCGCCCTCCTCGCCGGAGCGCAGGGCAACGCCGCGGACTACGCGGTCGATCGTGTCCAGCGGCGCATCCGCTTCGTGGCGCACTTCGCACTCCCACTTGCCGCGCTCGGCCCCCTTGAGCACCAGCTTGTAGCGCGCCGACAGGATCTCGTAGCGCGGAGACTGCTCGTTAGGCAGCGGCCCTTCTTGTTCAGCCTCGAAGGGCTCGCGCACCAGGGTGAGCGGCGTCTCGGCGTCAGTCGCTTTCGTATCAGCGGCCTCGTCGGGTGCCGGCCCGGCGCTGAGCGGCTGGGCTGCGACGATGGCCACTCCCGATTCGATGCCTCCCTGGCGGATCGCCGGGAAGAGCCGCACTTCGTGCAAGCGCGCGGCCGGGATGCGGTCGCCGATTTCCCGCAGGAAGCGCTGTTGTGTGTCGTTCATCGGCGCCCCTCCTGGGTGAGTTGCGCGTGCGAGAGCGTGCGGCCGCGCGCATCAAGCTCACGCTCGACGTACAGTCGCAGGATGTGCATGAAGTCCTGGGCATTGGTGACGACGCCGAACGCCTGGTGCGTTCCGCGATCCTTCAACTTACTCACAACAAACTCGGAAGAGTCGACGCAAATCGTCGGCAGCTCGCGCAGAGAACCATCGCTCGCCGTAACGAACGCGGGGAGCATGTTACCGGTGGCGATTGCGTGAAGGGCCGTGGCGATAAGTATCGCCATTGTCGCGCGGACCGCGTGTGCGCGCATGGCGTCCTGGGCTTGCACGACGTCCGTGATTACGTCGGGGAGCGGACCGTCGTCGCGGATAGACCCGCACAAAACGAACGGGACGCCTCTGGTCACACACGCGTGCATGATGCCGTTGGCGATGAGACCTCTCTCCACCGCCGCGGCGATCGATCCGGCGGCGCGCACGCGGTTGATGGCGCGCATATGCAGTCCATGACCGCCAACGGTCGCGGCACCGGTCCCGCTCATGCCTAACGTGGTGCCGAACATTGCCGCTTCGATGTCATGAACCGCCACAGCGTTGCCGGCGAGCAACGCTCCAACGAACCCGTTCTCGACGAACCAGACGAAGTCAGATCGCGCCCGCGAGTGCACGAGCGCCGGACCGCACACCCAAACAGGATATGCCAGAGCACCACGCTCGCGCTCGTTGACGAGGATCCGCGCCATGAGGGCGTAGTCGATCGGCTTCTCGCGCGATACCGCGCTCGTCATGAAGCGGAACTCGCCGGCCTCGGACTCCAATCCCTCGTGATCGTCGCCGGCACCATCGGAGAGAAATGCGCCGGCGTGCACGAAGATCCCTTCCGCGCCATCTTCGCGGCCTCCGATCGCAACCATATCACCCTTGTTTACGCGGCGACCCTCACGGGCCCAGACGACGCCGGCGCCGTCCAGAACGAGCGCAGCATCCATACGCGGCTCGCGCGGCATGAGCCACTCTCCCGCAACCCTCACGTAGGTCGGGAGGTTGGTTGTCGAAAAGAAATCCTCCGGCAGCACGCCATCAGCCGGAGCCGGCTCGAAGCGCGCGTTCGGCGCGTTCGCGAGGCCGGCGGCGTTGAAGTCTGGATGAGCGAATCTCGACACCCTCGAAAAATGCCCGGTCGCAGGTGCGTCGTACAAGCCAAACTGCTAGAGGAGCGTCACTGGATCACGGTCAGCCGTGGCGCGCGCTTGCGCGCGTCCTGGGATGGGGAAGCGTCGTGTGAAGTAGGTCAGCAGGCGGGAGAGCTGCTGCGTGTCCCCCGCTTTGACGACCAAGTGCCAGCGCCAGCGCTGCTTGAGGCGCTCGACGGGGCATGGCGCCGGTCCCACCAGCTCGATGCTCCCAAGCCGCCGCGCGGCAATCACCCGCCTGATCCACTGGGCGGCCGCTGCGGCAAGGTCG
>JBQTJS010000115.1:0-2371 GCA_052386875.1 Gemmatimonadaceae bacterium | reverse complement strand
TATCGGGGCGCCGCCGCCGAGCATCCGCGCTCAGGGCGAGGAGGATCGGTGCTGCCATAGCCGCGGAGCCTAACGCGGCGGCGCCCCACAGCCCATCGCGCATGCAGATGGCGACCGGCATCACGCCGTTGAGCGCATACAGCGCTACAGGAAGCCGCGCTCCGCTCGTGCGCGCCGCGAACTCGCTAGGCGGCACCACAGTGATCATCGCGCGCGCTATGAGCGCGCCGACAGCGAGCCAACCGATCCAGTTGCTCAGCGGCATGCCGTAGAAGGCCCCCGGCTCGCGCCAGACCCAGTGGCCGGTCGCGACCATGGCGGGGTCCATTGCGACGTCCCACGCCGTCAGCATACATGCTGCGGCCGCCGCCCAGATCCACTTCGTGCGCGAGTCGTCCCGCGCGGGAAGGAAGCGAGTTCCCATAACGAGGCCGCTGTAGATCATGTAGAACCAGGAGATCGGAATTGCGTAAGGAACGAGACCGAGTACGCGATAGCCTAACAACTCCGTGTACTCGTATGGGCCGAAAGGGAAGCCTGTGCTGGTCCCCACCAGTTCCGCGCCTAACGCGAGAGCCGCGGCGCAGCCTGACAAGCCGAGCGCCCGGCGCCAGCCGAAGGCCCAGGCGGCGTGCAGCACGCCGGCCAGTGCGCCGAGAACGACATACGACTGCCCCGAGTAGCGCCAGGCGATGCGCATCACCGTGGCGCCCGGCTCGCTCTGCAACCAGCTTCCCTGCGGCGTGTTCAATACTGTGAGCATCGCCGCCGTCGAGAAGGCGATGAGAAGAGCGTGGCCGGCTAAGGCCGACAATGCCGCAACGCGCAACGCACCGGATCTTCGCGCCCGCATCAGCTCGTGGCAGCGTAGCGCTCGCGGCGCGGAACGGCGCCGGACTTGCCCAGCCAGGCGCCTAACAACACTTGCGTGCGCCGCCAAAGCGTCACGCGCGCTCGCACGGCAAAGACCTCGTAACCGATATCTTCGATCGCGCCGAGTATCGCGGCGTAGCCCTCGGCGCAGGCGCGAGCGCAGCGGCGTGCATCCGGGGCGAGAAGCGCGATGCCTTGTTGCGCGTCGTCATAGAGCGAGCGCGCCCGCGCGATCTGAAAGCGCATGAACGCTTGCCACGCAGCTTCGCCGGCACGGATGCGCCCCTGCAGCACGGCGGCCGGTGTGTAGCCGAAGCGCGCCAGGTCGTCGTGCGGCAGGTAGCAGCGTCCGTGACGGGCATCCTCGCCTACATCGCGCAGAATGTTGGTCAGCTGCATGGCGACGCCTAACGTGCGTGCGTAGCCTACCGCGCGCGTTTGAGCGCGCGGACCGCCCATCGTTCCAAAGACATGCACGCACATCTCGCCGACGCTGCTTGCCACACCCTCGGAGTAGCACGCGAGATCGCCCCATGTCGCGAACGCCGGAGGGGTCAGATCACGCGCCACGCCGTCGAGCAGCTCATCGAGGACTGCGCGCGTCACACGATACCTCGCCACCGCCCACGCCAGTTCCCGGTAGGCCGCGTCGTCGGGGCGACCCGCGAGCGCAGCAGCCAGACGGCTGCGATAGCGCACCAGCTCGTCTCGCGCGCTAGCGCTGGATCGGCCGGACGAGAGCGCATCGACTATATCGTCAGCCCGGCGGCAGAACGTATAAAGCGCGAAGCACGCTCTCCGCTTCGGCGCTGGGAGCAGCGCGCTCGCGAGCGAAAAGGTGCGCGCGTATCTGCGCGTCAGAGCAGCGCAGACGCGCTCGTCCGACATCCCGAAAAAGGCCGTCATTTAGCGGGTGCTGCCTCCTGCGACAATCCTGTGCGTGAACAGCGCGCCTGGTAAGCCTTCAAGCGCTACGCCGGCGCGGATATTCCGTCATTGACACCTTTGGGACCTGGCGGAATATTGGGCGGTCGCTGGCGACTCGTTCTGCCCCAGGCTCGCTGGCTTGTTCGGAAATCGACTCCCTCCCTCACCCCTCGTCGATTGCCGTTTTCCTTGTCGGCTGGCATCTACCGCATTCGCGGCGCATCCGTGGCGCCTGCCGGCCCCGCTGCCGCACTGCCGATCAGCATTGTTGCGTCACGCCAGAAAGCCGGGTTCTCCCAGGCTGCTGGAATAGTCCCCACGAAGTTGAAACCCCACACATGGAGGTCCGGATGGTGAGTCACGTTCGCTGGAAGGCGACTCTCCTCGCCGCAACGTTTGCGGCACTCCTGCCGGGCGGCGCGATAGCGCAGGCCACAGGAGCGGTTGAGGGTCGAGTAACGGAACAGGGGACGGGCCGAACGTTGTCGGGCGTGCAGGTCTTCGTGGCCGGTACCACCGTGGGCACGATCACGGCCAGCAACGGTTCCTACCGCATCATCGGCGTCCCGTC